>NZ_CM001440.1:2890245-3197553 GCF_000244975.1 Saccharomonospora cyanea NA-134
GATCACGCGAGGATCCACGTACGATCGCCGGGCGACGGCGGGCGTGTTGCCGAGTTCCTCGGCGACTTCCCTCATCACCGACGCCACGGCCCGCTTGTGCGCGCGTTGGGAGCGCGGCACGTCCATGGTGCCGAACGCGACCGCGGCCAGCACGGTGGCGTTCCACGTGCGCAGGTCCTTGACGGTGAACTCCTCCCCGGCGAGTTCCTTGAAGCGCTCGTTGATCTCGTCCGCGCGCACTTCGTGCCAACCGTCCGCGGACCGGTGGACCAGCAGTCGGTCGCTCCCGGAACGGCACCGCCGCAGCGACGCGAGCACCCGGCGTAGGGCCGGGTCGTGCAGTGACACGGTGGCGTCGACACCGCCCTTGGCGGGGAACCGGAACAGCAACTCGTCCCCGTGGATTCGCACGTGCTCACGCAACAACGTCGCGGCGCCTCGCGAGCCGTTCCTCTCCGCGTACTCCTCGCTGCCCACCCGGAACACGCCCACATCGATCATCCGCAGTGCCGTCGCGAGGATCCGCCGCCGCTCGAACCCACGACCGGCGAGATCGGCCTCGATACGTGCACGGACCTCGGGCAGGTGTTTCCCCAGGGCCAGGGCACGGTCGTGTTTCTCCTCGTCGCGGGCGCGGCGCCACTCGGAGTGGTAGAGGTACTGGCGCCGACCCGCGTCGTCGTAGCCGACGGCCTGGATGTGCCCGTCCGGGCTGGGGCAGATCCACACCTTCCGCCACGCGGGCGGCACCGCGAGGCTCCGGATGCGCGCGAGTGCCTCCGGGTCACGGAGCGGCTGCCCGTCCGGGGCTCGGTACTCGAATCCACGGCCTCGCCTGCGCCTGCGCACCCCCGGAGACGACAGATCACTACGGGTGAGTCGCACCATCACACGCCCCGTCTCCGCGTGACCGGCACCTGACGCGGGGTGGAAACCGGTCCCGACTGCTCATACCTCACCCTCTGTGTCCATCGTGTTCGCATGACCGCCCCTGCGGTCACCCCGTCGGATTACCAGTGAGGGTCGACGGTAATCGTGAACGCGCCGGGGAAACGCCCCGCGGCGGCGGACCGCTCTCTGGGCGGGAACCCGCCTGCTCCCACGCTCGGTTCCGGACCGGACGAAACAGTCATTCTGCGGCAGACGTGAAATTCGCGTTTCGACAGCTACGTCAATCACGGCGATTTTCGATTCTTCTATTTCGCCGTACCACTCCGGCTTCCTTGTCGTTGTATGGACACCCCGCACCAGATTGGAGTCGGAATGGCCAGACTGACGAACTGGAAGAAAACCGCAGTCGGGGTCGCCGCGGCGGCTCTCACCGCTGCGGGACTCACGATGGTGTCCACCGCACCGGCCAGCGCCGCGGCACGTGACGGTGTCTGCAACAGCGGCGAGTTCTGTTACTACTACAACAGCAACAACGAAGGCTCGGTCTCGGACTTCACGGGCTCACTGGCCAATTACGGGAGCACCCAACCCACCTGCTACGAGTTCAAGGGCGCAGGCAACGGCCAGGGGCTGTGCGTCAAGAACAACGCCGCGTCGGTGTGGAACCGCAGCGGCGTCAAGGTCCGGGTGTACTACAACTCCTACTACGGCGGCGCGTACCAGGACTTCGCCCCCGGCGCGAAGGGCAACCTCAACGCGACGTTGAAGAACAACAACGCCTCGCACCAGTTCAACCCCGGCACGACGGGTCAGTTCTGGTTGCCGTTCCCCTGTGGCGAGACGTGGGAGGCCGGCACCCGCACCAACCACAACCCACAAAACTCCGTGGACTTCAACCACTACCCGGAGGACAACGGCTGGAAGGTCTACGCCTCCGCCCCCGGCACCGTGTCCAGGGTCGCCAACACGGGCAGCACCTCCTACGGGCGCTACATCGTGATCGACCACGGCAGCGGCTGGCAGACGCTCTACGCGCACCTGAGCTCGCAGGACGTCTCCGTCGGTCAGCGCGTCACCGAGAAGACGATGATCGGCCGGGTCGGCAGCACCGGTGGCTCCACCGGACCGCACCTGCACTACGAGCAGAAGCTCAACGGCGCGGCGCAGAAGGTGAAGTTCCGTGACGGCAGCCCCATCTACTGGGGTAAGACCAACCTGCGGCGCACGACCAACTGTCCCTGAGCACACCGCCGCGGCGGGGTGTCGCCACACCCGACCACACGTGGCGACACCCCGTGCGGTCGTGAACCACCGCGATCTCCCACGTAGCCGCGTGTTTCCAGTGAACACGACCACGACCGGAATCGACACCGGTGGACACCCGAACCATGGCCGCATGCGGAGTCCGCGGCGACCCACGTCCCGCCGCCGGTCCCGCGACCGGATCACCGGCCAGGGTGATTGAACAGGACCCGACCGGGTAGCCGTCTCCTCGGCAGCTCTTCCCAACCGGAAGCGCGGTACACGGTGAGGAGGCACATCGATGACCGACACGGTCGGCGACTACCTGCTGCGACGGCTGCGGGAATGGGGCGTGGCCCAGGTCTTCGGCTATCCCGGCGACGGCATCAACGGCATCGTCGCCGCGTTCGGGAAAGCGGACAACCAACCGCGGTTCGTGCAGTCGCGACACGAGGAGATGTCCGCCTTCCAGGCCGTCGGCTACGCGAAGTTCAGCGGCAACGTGGGTGTGTGCATGGCGACGTCCGGCCCGGGTGCCATCCACCTCCTCAACGGCCTGTACGACGCGAAGCTCGACCACGTGCCCGTCGTCGCCGTCGTCGGTCAGACCGCGCGCAGCGCGATGGGCGGCAGCTACCAGCAGGAGGTCGACCTCCAGTCGCTGATGAAGGACGTCGCGTCGGAATACCTGGTGGAGGTCAACGTCGCCGAGCAGTTGCCCAACGCCCTCGACCGGGCGTTCCGCACCGCGCTGTCGCGCAGGGCACCCACCGCGCTGATCATCCCGGCGGACCTGCAGGAGCAGGAGTACACACCGCCTCAGCACGTGTTCAAGCAGGTGCCGTCGAGCCCGCCGAGCACACCGAAGGCGGTGCTGGTTCCCCACGAGGACGAACTCGCGCACGCCGCGGAGGTGCTGAACGCGGGCAGCCGGGTGGCGATTCTCGCCGGGCAGGGCGCACGTGACGCCACCGACGAGCTGAAGCAGGTCGCCGACCTCACCGGTGCGGGTATCGCGAAAGCGTTGCTGGGCAAGGACGTACTCTCGGACGAGCTGCCGTACGTGACCGGCTCGATCGGTTTGCTCGGCACCCGGCCGAGCTACGAGCTGATGCGCGACTGCGACACGTTGCTGATCGTCGGGTCCAACCTGCCCTACTCGCAGTTCCTGCCCGAGTTCGGTCAGGCGCGGGCCGTGCAGATCGACATCGACGGCGGCATGATCGGCATGCGGTATCCGACCGAGGTCAACCTCCTCGGCGACGCCAAGGCGACGTTGCGTGCGCTGCTGCCGCTGTTGCGGCGCAAGACCGACCGGTCGTGGCGGGACACCGTCGAGCGCAACGTCGCCGACTGGTGGACCACTCTTCGAGACCAGGCGATGCTCGACGCCGACCCGGTCAATCCGATGCGCGTGGTGCACGAGTTGTCGGAGCGGATTCCGCAGAACACGCTGGTCACGGCGGACTCCGGGTCGTCGACGAACTGGTTCGCCCGCAACCTGAAGCTGCGTGACGGCATGCGGGCCTCACTGTCGGGCACCCTCGCCACGATGGGCCCGGGCGTGCCCTATGCGATCGGCGCGAAGTTCGCCCACCCCGACCGGCCCGTCGTGGCACTCGTCGGTGACGGCGCGATGCAGATGAACGGCATGGCGGAACTGATCACGATGTCCCGCTACCGGCACCTGTGGCAGGACCCACGGCTGGTGGTGTGCGTGTTCAACAACCGGGACCTCAACCAGGTCACGTGGGAGCTGCGGGCGATGGGCGGCGCACCGAAGTTCGAGGAGTCGCAGAACCTGCCCGACGTCTCCTACGCCGAGTTCGCCAGACTCGTGGGTCTTCAGGGCATCACCGTGGACGACCCGGCCGAGCTGGGCCCCGCCTGGGACACGGTGCTCGCCGCCGACCGTCCCGCCGTGCTGGACGTGCACTGCGACCCGGAACTGCCGCCCATTCCCCCGCACGCGACGTTCGACCAGATCAAGTCGATGACGGAAGCTCTGCTGAAGGGCGACCCGAACGCCTGGCACGTCCTCGTGCAGGGGGCCAAGACGAAGGCACAGGAGGTACTTCCGGGAACGCGGTGACGAACACCGTCGTGCGGACCCGGTGACGCGGAGGACGGCCACGGCTTCCCACGGGCGGAGTTGACCGATCCCTCCCCCCGGGGGGTCGGCACCGCCCGTGGCCGTTCTCGCGTTCACTGTGGCGTTTCTTCCACGGCTACCGACAACCACGCCGGAACGTGGTACCAAATCGGCTTGAACACTTTCGGGTCCGATCGGCAACGAGCTGGCGGGGGCGTCGTGGGACAAGAGGGAATCGCCGGAAAGATCGCGTTCGTCACCGGTGCGGGACAGGGAATCGGCGCGGCCGTGGCGCGAGCGCTGCGTGACAACGGGGCCGTCGTGGCCGCAGCGGACCGATCCGCCGACGTGCGTTCGGCCTACGAGAACGAAGCCGGAATCACCGGATTCACAGCCGACGTCACCGACTCGTCGGCCGTCGCGGACGTCGTCGCCGACGTGGAACGCACGCTGGGCCCCATCGACGTTCTCGTGAACGTGGCGGGAGTGCTGCGCACCGGGCCGGTTGCGGAATGTTCCGACGAGGACTGGGCACACACGTTCGGCGTCAACGCCACGGGGGTGTTCACCGTGTCCCGCGAGGTCACCCGGCGGATGGTTCCCCGGCGGCGCGGCTGTGTGGTCACCGTGTCCTCCAACGCCGCCGGAGTACCGCGTCACGGCATGGCCGCCTACGCCGCCTCCAAGGCGGCCGCCACCATGTTCACCAAGTGCCTCGGTCTCGAACTCGCCGAGTACGGCATCCGCTGCAACATCGTGGCTCCGGGCTCCACCGACACGCCGATGCAGCGTTCGATGTGGACGGACAAGGGCGCCGATCCGGTCATCCGGGGGGACCTGGACAGCTACCGCGTGGGTATCCCGCTCGGCCGGATCGCCGAGCCGGACGACATCGCCGCAGCGGTCGTGTTCCTGGCCTCCGACCAGGCCCGGCACATCACGATGCACGACCTCTACGTGGACGGTGGGGCGACCCTGCGGGCATGAGCCGGGAGCCCCGCCCGCCGGGTCCGTTCCCGGGCAGGCGCAGCGCCCCGAGCAGGGCCAGCACACACAGACCGAGCACACACCAGAAGGTGGTGCCGAACGCGTTCGCCACGTCCGGCGCCTCGGCCGTGACGCGGAGTTCGAGCAGGACCGCCACCACCGCGGTGCCCAGCGCTCCACCGACGTAGTTCAGCAGGTTCAACGCGCTCGCCGCCCTCGGCAGGAGCTCGCGGTCGACGCTGCCGTAGACCACGGTCATCACCGGTGACGCGATCATCGCCGTGCCGAAACCGCGTACCAACAGGGCGGACACGAGCAACGCGTCCGGCAGGCCGTCGAGCCGGGTGAACGGCACCGTGGCGACAACGACGATCGCGAAACCCGTGACCACGATCGTGCGCGGCGCGAGCCGGTCGATCGTGCGGTTGACGACGACCGAGCCGAGTGCCGCGCCCACACCCTGAGGGGCCAGCAGCAGCCCCGTGTCCCACGCCGTCAGACCGCGGCCCGCCTGAAGGTACATGGGCAGCAGGAACATCGTGCCGAACACCGACGCCGCCGCCACGAACAGGGCCAGCGCGGCCGAGCTGAACGGCGGAGTGGTGAACAGGCGCAGCTCGAGCAGCGGGGTGCGCGTGCGCAGCGCGTGCCGGGCGAACACGACGAGCATGGCCGCACCGACCGCGATCGCCACGGGGGCCACGCCTATGCCAGACCGGTTCGACGCCAGCTCGGTGAGGCCGAAGACGAGGAGAGCGAGTCCCGGGGAGAGCACAAGCGCTCCCCGGACGTCGAAGCGGTGCCCGGTGCCGGACGGCGGCACCCGTGGGACGAGCCTGCGCGCGAGCACCAGCGCGACCAGTCCTGTCGGGAGGTTGACGTAGAACAACCAGGACCAGTCGGCGACCCGCAGGACGACACCGCCGAGAAGCGGTCCCAGCACAGGCGCGAGCATCGGGACGATTCCGGCGATGCTCATGATCCGCCCCGTGCGCCCTGGACCGGCTACGGCCGCGAGCAGTGCCTGCCCGGTGGGCAGCAGCAGTCCCCCACCGACTCCCTGCAGCACCCGGAACGCCACGAGGGAGGTGATCGACCAGGCGAACGCGCAGGCCGCAGACCCGGCCAGGAACACCAGCAACGCGCCCAGCCACGTCCGCCGAGCCCCGAACCGCTCCGCCAGCCAGCCCGACGTCGGTGCCGCCGCCACGACGGCGAGCAGGTACGCCGTGCCCGCCCACTGGACCTCGGTGAGCGAGGCTCCGAACTCGACTCGCAGTGTCCTCATCCCGATGTTGACGATGGTCGAGTCCAGCGACGCCATGAACGTGCCGAGCACGAGCACGAACGCCATGCCGAGCAGCCGGCCGTCGACGCGGTCGGCCCCGCCGCTCACAGCTGCCCCGCAGGGTCCGCGCAGACGTCGAGCAGGCGGGTCACGTCGGCGTCGAGGACGCCGGGGCGGCTCAGCTCGCACAACGCCCGTCGCAGCGACGCGGCCAGCGTCTCGGCGTCCGCCCGGGTCACCGTGCCGGGGCGGTGACCGACGATCCCGCGCCACCCGGCGCCCTCGGGCATGACGGTGACCGTCACCGGATGGTGCGTGAACTCGCGGAACCGGGCTCCCACGAGCCGCAGGCCCGGTGCGGGTTCGGCCAGTCCGGCCGGATCCATCGGATAGTTCTCGAACACCAGGAGACTGTCGAACAGACGGCGCACACCGACCGCCCGTTCGAGTTCGGTGAGCGGGACGGCGGGATGCTCGGCGAGAACCTGCTGCCGCGCCTGCAGGTCGGTGAGGGTCTCCGCGACCGACCCGGAGAGCCGGGCCCGGACGGCGACGGTGTTGGCGAGCAGCCCCAGAACCTCCTCCACTCCGTCCACTTCGGGTGGTCGTCCGGACACCATCGTCCCGAAGCACACCTCCCGGCGCCCGGACCGGGCCGCCAGCACGGCCGACCACGCGCCCTGCACGAGCGTGTTCGCGGTGAGGCCGTGGGCAGCCGCGGCGACGGTCAGTGCGCGCACCAGGCCGGGCTCGACGTCGAACACGACCGGCGCGGGGAACTCGGTCACGGCCTCGGCAGGCAGGCGGTCGCCGACGAGATGGTTCCCCTCGCCCAGTCCGCGGACCTCCTCCCGCCAGACGGCGAGCTCGGCCTCGCGGTCGCGATCGGCCAGCCACCGCAGGTACCGGGTGAACGGGACGGGAGCGGGCAGGACCCGCGCCGGGTCCTCGCCCCGGACCCGCGCGGCGTAGGCGGCGAAGACCTCCCCGAGCATCCGCGGCGCCGACCAGCCGTCGGAGAGCACGTGGTGACTGGTGAGCACGATTTCGAAGCGCTCGGCCCCACGCTGGACGACGGTGAACCGCACCGCTGAGCCGCAGGTGAGGTCGAACCGCTCCGCGAGGTCGTCCTCCAGCACCCGCTCGACGGCCCGCTGCTGCTCCGCCGCGTCGGTCACCCCGGACAGGTCGACGTGGCGGCAGTCCGGCTCGGCGTCGGTGAGCAGCACCTGCACCGCCTCCAGGCCAGGCTCGTCCGGGAACGCCGCGCCCAGGTTCGGGTGCCGGGCCAGCAGGTCGCCCACGGCGGCGTGCAGGCTCTTCACCTCCACCTCACCGACCAGCGAGAACGCGGCCTGCACGATGTACGGGTCGGCTCCGCCCGCCGATGCGCGGGAGTACCGCAACATGAGTTCCTGCAACGGAGCCAGCGGCAGCACGTCGGCCACGCGATAGCGCCGTTCCAGTTCGTCCACAGCGGACTGGTCGAGGTCTGCCAGCGGGAAGTCCGACGGGGTGCGTCCGGCTCCGGCGAGGACGTCCGGATCGGAGGCGAGCGCGGTGAGGTGGTCGCGGAGGATCCCGGCGAGTGCGGCGATCTCGGTGTCGGCGAACAACGCGCGCGGCCACGTGAAACGGATCCGCAGCGCGGTGCCGTCACCGTCGTCCCACGTCATCGCGTCGACCATGAGGCTGTACGGCAGCGGAAGGGCGTCGCCCCCGGACCCGAAAGGTGTCGTTCCCGGCGGTGCCTGCCACGGCCGTTCCTCCGCCGGTGAGGGGGCGAACTGGCCCAGGTAGTTCCAGCTGACCTCGGGCCGGGGTGCCGCGCGCAACTCCGGCTCCCCCGCCGCGGACAGGATGCCGTGGCCGAGACCGTCGCCCTGGGCGCGCAGTTGTTCCTTGACCGCCTTCAGCGCCCGCGCCGGCGAGCCCTCGGGCACGGCGATCCAGGCGGGATGCACGGCCGTGAACCAGCCCACCGTCTGCGACAGGTCCACCTCACGGGTCTCGTCGGGGCTGTGTGCGGGCCTTCCGTGGCTCTCCAGCGCCACGTACAGCTCGGGCGCCCGGCCGCGCCACTGCCCGACCGCCCGGGCCAGCGCGGTGAGCAACACGGCGTCCGGTGTGCTGTGGTAGGCCGAGGGCACCGCCGCTAGCAGGGCGCGCGTGAGTTCGGGGTCGAGCCGGAGCTCGTGGTGTACCGCGGTGGCGCCGGTGTCCCGGGCCGCGTCGTACTCGACTCGGGACACCGCCGACAACGGTTCGGAGGTTCCGGCGTGGTCCGCGATCCGCCGCCAGTGCGGCAGCTCCGACCGCCGGCTCTCCGCCGCCGCGCGCAGGGCACGGGCCCACCCGAGAAACGGCTCCCCACGCCGGGGCCTGGCCAGGCCGCCCGCACCGGAGGTCACGGCGGCGTACCCGGCCGACAGGTCGTCGAGCAGGATGCGCCAGGACACCCCGTCGACCAGAAGGTGATGGGCGACCAGCACGAGCCTGCCGAGCGCGTCCGGTCCGCGATCCACCCACACGGCGCGCAACAGCGGCCCGCTCCACGGATACAGTTCAGCGCGAGCGGCGGCGATCTCGGCGTCGACGAGGGCACGCACGTCCTCGCCGGGTCGCGCGGTCACGCGGGTGAGCACGTCGGCCGCGGTGACCGCGCCCGGTCCGGGTATCCGCAGCACCGGGTCGGGCTCGCCCGGGGCCAGGTGAGCCCGCAGCACGTCGTGCCGTTCGAGCAGGCCGTCCAGCACCGCCCGCCACACTTCGAGGGATCCGTCCGCCGGAACGCAGATCTCCGTCCACTGGCAGAAGTCCCGGACCGCCTCCACACCGCCGGGCGCTTCCGCGCAGCGGCGGAGCAGATCGAGCATCACCGGGGTCAGCGGCGCGTCGCCGGTGGCCGGTCCGACGACGGTGCCACAGGCGTCGCCCGGGTCGCTTTCGGCGCAGCGGGCGGCGATCCCGGCGATCGTGGCGCCGTCGAGGACGTCCCGGGGCCCCAGCCGCAATCCCTGCCGGCGGGCACGCGAGGTCACCTGCAACGACACGATGCTGTCGCCGCCGATCTCCAGGAAGCGGTCGTCGAGGTTGATCCCGTCGTCGCCCAGTACCTCACGGACGATGTCGAGCAGCACCTCCTCGGCCCGGGTGGCCGGTTCTCGCGAAGGCGAGGCCGGGCCCGACTCGGGTGCGGGCAGCGCGGCCTCGTCGAGCTTGCCGCCCGGGGTGAGCGGCAGCCGGTCGAGCGTCACGAAAGCCGTGGGCACCATGTGGTCGGGCAGCGTGGCCAGCAGGTCCTCGCGCAGGGCGTCGGCGTCGACCGCCGCGCCCCCGGCGGGGATCACGTAGCCCACGAGCCGGCCGTCGCGGACCAGGACCGCGCAGCCCCGCACGTCCGGGTGCCGGGCGAGGGTCGACTCGATCTCGCCGAGCTCGATCCGGAATCCACGGATCTTGACCTGCCGGTCGGCTCGGCCGACGAACACCAACTGCCCGTCGGGCCGCCAGTAGACCACGTCCCCGGTGCGATACATCCTCCCGCCCCCCGGATCTCCTGGGGCACCGAACGGGTCGGCCACGAAGGCCTGTGCCGTCTGGCCCGGCCGTCCGAGGTAACCGCGGGCGAGCTTCGGCCCGGCCAGGTACAGCTCCCCCGGAACACCGACGCCAACCGGCTGTAACCCGTCGTCGAGGACGTAGGCGCGCACGTTCGGGTCCGGCCGTCCGATCGGGACGGTGCCCGACTCGCCGGGTTCGTAGCGCCAGGTCACCGCGTTGATCGTGGCCTCGGTGGGCCCGTAGGCGTTGAACAGCGCCCGGCGTCCCTCGCCCCAGCGCCGGGCGAGTTCCACGTCGAGCCGTTCGGCGCCGACGACGAAGAACACGTCCGGGTCCACGGTGTGCTCCTCCGGCACCGCCGCCAGGAACGACGGCAGCAGGTTCACCCCGGTCACCCGCTGCTCGGCGATGTAGTCGAACAGCTCCTCGCCCGGCACGCGGACCTCCTCCGGCGCGACGACGAGTGTCCCGCCGGAGGCCAGCGGCACCATCGTCTGCCAGAACGCCACGTCGAAGCTCGTCGACGCGAAGTGCAGGTACCGGTCGTGCTCGGTCACACCGACGACGTCCTCCTGCAACGCGATCAGGTCGGGGATGCCACGGTGCGGCACGGCGACGCCCTTCGGCCTGCCCGTCGTACCGGAGGTGTAGATGACGTAGGCGAGCGAGTCGTCGGTGAGTCCGGAGCGCGCGTGCTCGGGGTCGTCGTCGCGGTCCGTCGGCCGTGCCGGGTCGCCGAGCACGGCCGGGTCGTCCACCCGCAGCACCACCCCGTCGGACTCGCCGGGCACCGTGCCGCCGAGCGTCTCCAGCGCCGCGGAGTCGGTGACGAAAGCGACGGGCCGCGCGTCACCGACCATGTAGGCGAGCCGGTCACGCGGATAACCCGGATCGAGCGGCAGGTACACCGCACCGGCTTTCAACACGCCGAGCAGGGTCACGATCATCTCGACGTCCCGGCCGAGCAGCACGGCGACGGGATCCTCCTGGCGCACTCCGGCCGCGAGCAACGCGTGCGCGAGGCGGTTGGCCAGCCGGTCCAGCTCCGCGTAGGTGAGCCGTCGGTCCCGGCACACCACGGCCTCGGCGTGGGGTTTGCGCCGCACCCACGCCCCGAACTCGGCCAGGTACGGCCCGCGCGGGCGCTGCGGTCGCGTTTCCGTGCCGACGCGCAGCATTCGTTCGGTCTCGTCCGCGTCGAGCATCGGCACTCGCCCGACCGGGCGGCGTGGGTCGGCGACGAGTTCGGTCAGCAGCGTGCACAGCCAGCGCCCGTAGTCGCGCACGGTGTTCTCGTCGAACGCGTGCGGCTGGTAGCCGAGCCCCACGGTGATCTCGTCGTCGGGGATCACCACCACCGTCAGCGGGTAGTGGGTGGCGTCGCTGATCCGCACGCCGGAGAGCTCCAGTCCCGACTCGACCGGCATGGGCCCGCGTCCGGCGAACGGGAAGTTCTCCATCACCAGCATCGTGTCGAACAGCTCGCCCACCCCGACCGCGCGCTGGATGTCGGGCAGCCCGAGGTGGTGGTGTTCGGTGAGTTCCACGGATTGGGCGTGTACGCGGGCGAGCAGCTCCTCCACCGGTTCGTGCGGAGCGTGGCGCACCCGGACCGGGATGGTGTTGCCGAGCTGTCCGATCATCGACTCGACACCGTCCACCTCGGCGGGCCTGCCGGAGACCGGGCAGCCGAACACGACGTCGCGGCTCCGGGTGAGCCTGCCCAGCAGCAGTCCCCACGCCGCTTGGAACACCGTCGTCACCGTGATGCCCCGCTCCCGCGCGAACGCGCGGAGCCGGTCGCTGAACTCGCGGCCGAGTCCGATCGTGGTCCGCCCGGGACGGTCCACCCGCGGCCGCACGGTGGTGGGGGCGAGCCGCGTGCCCTCGTCGATCCCGGCCAGCGCGGTGCGCCACGCGCGCAGGGAGGCGTCCCGGTCGCGGTCGGCGAGCCAGTGGTGGTAGGCCGAGAGCGATGCCGCTGCGGGCACCTCCGGACCGCCACCGAGTTCGGCGTACAGGGCGAGCAGCGTGCGCCCGAGCAGCGGCATCGACCAGCCGTCCAGCAGCGCGTGGTGGTTGGTCAGCACCAAGCGGTGCTCACGCGGCCCCAGCTCGTACAGCCGGAACCGGAGCAACGGCGGCGTCTCCGGGTCGAACGGCCTCTCCAGCTCGGCACTGCAGTGCGCGGTGAGGATCTCATCCCGGTCCCCGGTGTCCCTCAGGTCGATCCGCTCCCAGTCCAGGTCGACGTCGGCGGGCACCACCTGCACGACCTCACCGGCCGCCGTGGTGGCGAGGTGAACCCTCAGTGCGGGGTGACGGCGTAGCAGCTCGCGGGCGGCGTCGGCCAGCCTCGCCGCGTCGAGGTCCCCGGTCAGCGACAACACCGCCTGCACGACGTACACGTCGGTGTCGCGGGTGTCCCTGGCAAGGGTGTGGAACGACAGCCCCACCTGCAGAGCCGTCGCGGGGAACACGTCGGCGATCCGCCGTCGCCGTTCCAGGGCGTCGATGTCGGCCTGGTCGAGCCTCACCAGCGGCAGGTCCGACGGGGTGAGTCCACCGCCGTCGGGCCCGATCCGCGCCGCGTGGGCGGCCAGCGCGGCCAGCGCCGCCTCCCAGGCGTCCTGCAGCTCCCGAACCGTTTCGGCATCGAGCAACCGCTCCGCGGCCGTCCACTCGACGGCGAGCCGCGGGGCGCCGGTCTCACGCACGAAGCAGTTGAGCGCGAGCACCTGCTCCAGCGCCTTGCCCGGAGGTTCGATCACCGAGAAGGCGTCGCCGTCCGGCAACCGCCAGTCCTCGCCCGCCGGGGAGGTGAATCGGCCCAGGTAGTTCAGCAGCACCTCGGGCGCACCGGCCGAGGCCAGTTCCGGTGCGATCGACGGGTCGAGGTGACGCAGCACCCCGAAGCCGACACCGCCGTCGGGCACCGCCCGACGGGCCTCCTTCACAGCCCGCAGCAACCGGCCCACCGCCTCGCCACCCGCGAGCGCGTCACGCAGTTCGGCCTCGGTACCCACCGTGTCGGCGGGGACGCGCACCGGGAACTCGCTGGTGAACCAACCGACCGTGTGGGACAGGTCCACATCCGCCGCCAGCGGCTCGCGACCGTGGCCTTCCAGCATGATCGTCATCGCGTCGGCGGCTGGTGTCCCCCGGCGATGGTGCCAGTGACGCAGCGCCAGGGTGAGTGCCGCCAGCAGCACCTCGTCGGCACCGGCGCGGTAGGCGTTGGGGAGCGCGGTCAGCACCACGTCGGACACTTCCGGCGCGGCGAGGGTCACCGTGCGCCTCCCGGTGGCGGCGGTGTCGCGAGCCGGATCGAGGGCGGCACACCGCAACGGGCGGCAGTCGGGGTCAAGCGCCCGCCGCCAGTAGGTGAGTTCGGCGCGCCGGGCTCCGGTGCGGCCCTGCTCGGCCAGCAGTGTCGCGTGCCTGCGCCACGACGTTCCCCGTGTGGACCGCTCGACGGGCCGCCCGTCCCTGGCCGCCGTACAGGCCGCGTGCAGGTCGGGCAACAGCACCCGCCACGACACCCCGTCCACCACGAGGTGGTGAGCGAGCACGAGAAGCCGATCACCGGCTCCGTCGCGGGCCCTGACCAGCGCGACACGCAACACGGCCCCGGCCGCCGGATCGAGCTCACCCGCGAGCCTCGCGGCGATCGCGGCCAGGCTCTCCTCATCCCCGATGGCCTCGATGGGCTCGGTGACCTCGCTGACGATCCGCTCGACGTCCCCAGCTCCGGAGGCTCCGGAAGGCAGCACCTCCAGCTCACCCGGTCTCCCGGTCAGCCGCAGCCGCAGCGCGGGATGCCGGTCCAGCACCGCACGCACGCCGGCCACCAGGTGCGGCACCCGCAGGGGCGAGGTCATCGACACGGCGGTCCACTGCGCGTATCCGGCCACCACGCGCGGATCCGGATGAGGGTCGAGCAGCCCCCGCACGATGGGCGGTGCGGGCACCGTGCCGACCGGGTCGTCGACCACCTCACCGGCTCCGCTGTCCAGTTCGGACATGCGCGTCGCGAGGAAGCCGAGCTCACGGCGAGCCAGCAGGTCCCGTGGCCGGAGCTCGAACCCGGCCGCCCGGAGCCTGCTGCTCACGGTGATGGCGGAAATGCTGTCACCGCCGAGGGCGAAGAAGTCGTCGTCCGGCCCGGCCTCGTCGAGCCCGAACACCTCGGCGACCGTCGCGCACAGCAGTCGCTCCCGCAGCGTGGAGGCGGCGCGGCCACCGCTCGCCGAGCGTGGCGCGGGCAGGGCGGCCCGGTCCAGTTTGCCGTTGACGGTGAGCGGCAGCTCGGCGAGCACGACGACGGCCGCGGGTACCAGGTGATCGGGAAAGCGATCGGCGAGCGCGTCACGCACCGACTCGGGAGTGAGGACAGCGTCACGTTCCGGCACGACGTAGCCGACCAGCCTCGGTGATCCGGTCTCGTGACGCACCAGCGCCGCCGCCGCGCTCACCCCGGACAACGCGCCGAGCGCAGCCTCGACCTCGCCGACCTCCACCCGGTGGCCCCGGATCTTGACCTGGCCGTCGGCCCGGCCGAGGTAGACGAAGCCCCTGCCGGGCACCCAGCGGGCGAGGTCGCCGGTGCGGTACATCCTCCCACCCGTCACCCGGCCACCACCCCCCACGGAGGCGCCAGGCGCCACAATTCCACCCGTCACCCGGCCACCACCCCCCACGGAGGCGCCAGGCGCCACAATTCCACCCGTCACCCGGCCACCACCCCCCACGGAGGCGCCAGGCGCCACAATTCCACCCGTCACCCGGCCACCACCCCCCACGGAGGCGCCAGGCGCCACAGTCCCGGGCTCGCAGAACGGGTCCGCGACGAATCGCTCGGCCGTACCCGCGGGTCGGTTCAGATAGCCGCGCGCCAGTTGCGGTCCGGCCAGGTACAGTTCCCCCACCGCGCCCGGCGGCACCGGCCGCAACGCGTTGTCCAGCAGGTAGACCCGCATCCCGGCGAGCGGATGTCCGATCACGGGCTCGCCCGCGTCCAGCGGCGCGCTCACACTGTCCACAGTGGCCTCGGTCGGGCCGTACATGTTGCGCGCGGCGATCCCGGACTCGGCGATCCGCCGCCACAGTGCGGGCGGGGTCGCCTCACCACCGAGTACCAGCAGCGACGGCCGGTGTGCGCCGTCGAGCAGTCCGGCTTCGACCAGTGGTGCGGCCAGGGACGGCGTGGTGTCCACGACGTCGACGCGGTCACGTGCGAAGGCGGCCAGCAGCGCGTCGACGTCCTTCGTCACCTCGGCGTCGTAGAGGTGCAGTTCGTGCCCGCACAGCAGCCACGACAACTGGTCGAGAGCGGAGTCGAAGGCGAACGAGTAGGTGTGCGCCACCCGCAGTCGCCGTCCCACGGGGCGAGCGGTGTCGGCGGTGTCCGCGATGATCGTCGATCGGTGGTGGTGCAGCAGCGCGCGCAGACCCCGAACCGGAACCTGGACGCCCTTGGGCTTCCCGGTCGAGCCGGAGGTGTGGATGACGTATGCCAGGTGTTCCGGGTGGCGCTCGGCCGACAGCTCGTGCGGGGCGAGCGGGCCGTCCGGCAACGCGCCCAGTTCGGCGACCGTGGCCGGAGCGTCGAGCACGAGTCGTGGCACGTCGGTGTCCACACCCGGCGAAGCACCCGAGGTGAGCACGAGTGACGGGCGCGCGTCGGCCAGCAGGGTCCGCAGCCGGTCGGCGGGATGCGCGAGGTCGAGCGGCAGGAAGGCGGCGCCGGCGTCGAGCACCGCGAGCAGACCGACCACGAGGTCGGCCGAACGGGGCAGCGCCAGCGCCACCACGTCCTCCGCCCCGATCCCCCGGGCCCGGAGTGCGCGGGCGAGTCGATGCACGCGGCGGGCGAGCTCGGCGAAGTCCAGACGGTCGGCACCGTGCACCAGCGCCGTTTCGCCACTGCGGGTCGTGGCCAGCTCGGTGAGCAGCTCGGGGACGTCCCGTGGCGTGCCGGGTGGCGCGGCCGGGGTCCACGCGGCGAGCAGGTCCCGCCGCCTCTCCGGGGTGAGAAGCTCGACCTGCCCCACGGCGGGCCGCTCCGGTCCGGGGAGTTCGGTGACGAGTCGGCGAACGGCCGAAAGCCGGGCCTCGACGGCGTCCCGGTCGTGGGTTCGGGCGTCCACTTCGAACCCGAGCAACAGGCCGCCGTCCCGGGTTGGCAGGACGCTGAGGCCCATGTCCTCGGGCGGCCCGCCCGCGACGTTGCGCAGGACACCGGCCGCACCCGCGAAGTCGAGGGTGAGGTCGAAGGCCTTGAGGTTGACGCCGCAGCCGTGCAGCAACGCGCCCGCTCCGGGCACGGCCAGGTCGCGGGGCAGGTCTTCACCGCGGTAACGCTGGTGCGCACGCATCTCCCGCATCGCTTCGGCGACGCGTGCGGCCAGCACGTCCAACCGGTCCCAGCTCCGCACCTCCACCCGCAGCGGCAGCACGTTCACGGCCATGCCCGGGGTGCGCAGCTCGGCGGCGCTGGTGCGGCACATGAGCGGCAGAGCGAACACCACGTCGGTGCGTCCCAACGCCCGGTGCAGGAACGCGGCGTAGCAGGCGAGCAGCGCGTCGCCCCAGCTCACGCCCACCTCGTCGGCGAAGGCACGCAGCGCGGCGAACTCGGTGGAGGACAGCGCAGCCTGGGCGGACACGGTGTCGGACGGCGCTCCGGACGCGCCTGCGGTCCACTCCGCCGTCTCGGGCAGCGGGGTGAGCCGGTCGACCCAGTACGCGCGGTCCCGCTCGGGCCGGTCACCGGCGAGGTACTCCCGGTCGGCGCGGACGAACTCGGCGAAGGTACCGAACGACGACGGTGGTGGCGCCTCGCCCCGGACGAGGGCGGTGTAGCGGGCCGCGGTCCGACGGGCGAGTATGGCCGCGCTGTAGCCGTCGAAGAGCAGGTGGTGCCCCAACTGGGTGTACCAGACCTCCTGCTCGGACAACCGGATGATCGTCTGCGAGTACAGCGGGCGGTCCACCATCCCACGACACGCCTCCGCTGCGGCGAGCCGCTCGCGCACGACCAGCGCGTCCGCCGCGGCCACCGGGTCGGGTTCAGTGCTGACGTCGAGCACGCGGGGCGGACTCACCGGCTCGTCGGACACCACCTGGCGCGGCCCGTCCGGGGTCTCGAAGAACCGCAGCCGCAGCGACTCCGCGTCACCGACCGTGCCCACCATCGCCTCGGCGAGCCGGTCGACGTCGACGGGCTTCGGGCCGCGGATCTGCACGACGTCACCGACGAGGTAGTACGGCGACTCCGGCTCCAGCCGCTGCGCGTTCCAGATACCAAGCTGTGCACTGGTCAGCTCGAAAGCCGTACCGGCCGGAGTCCGCGCAGTCGTAGGGGCTTGCTCTCGGACCGTGCTCACTCTCACTCCCTGGATCGATCGGCCGGCACTCGTCCGCCGGTGCCTGGGTGCGCTCTCACTCGGGCACGACCATCGGGGTGCCGGTCACCGGGTCGGCCACGACGACGCTCGGCAGGTCGAAGACCTCCTTCATCAACGCCGCGTCCACGATGTCGGCCGCCGCGCCCTCGGCGACGACGTGTCCCTCCTTCATCGCGACGAGGTGGTCGGCGAACCGGCAGGCCTGGTTGATGTCGTGCAGGACCGCGATCACCGTGCGGCCCTCGTCCCGCAGCCCGGCCAGCAGGTCGAGCAGCCGGTACTGGTGTGTGATGTCGAGGAACGACGTCGGCTCGTCGAGCAGCAGGTACGGCGTCTGCTGCGCGAGCACCATCGCCACCCAGACCCGCTGGCGCTGCCCGCCGGAGAGTTCCTGCACCGGCCGGTCGACGAGGTCCTCGATCCGCGCCGTGCGCAGGGCCTCGGCGACAGCCCGCTCATCCTCCGGTGTCCACATCGACAGCAGCGACTGGTGTGGGTAACGGCCTCGCGCCACCAGCTGCCGCACCTTGATGCCCTCCGGGGCCAGCGGGTCCTGGGGCAGGAACGCCAGTGAGCGCGCCAACGCCTTCGCCGGGTAGCCGCCGACCTCCCGGCCGTCGAACGACACACTGCCCTCGGCGGGCCGCAACAGCCGCACGAACGCTCGGAGCAGAGTGGACTTGCCGCAGCCGTTGGGGCCCACCACCGCCGTGAAGGCGCCGTCGGGCACGTCGAGGCTGAGCCGGGTCGACACGACTCGCTCGCCGTAGCGCAGCGTCAGGTCCTGAGCACGCAACCGGGCGGTCACGTCCGCCTCACCTCCTGGGCCAGCAGCCACATCAGATAGCCCCCGCCGATCGCGGTGGTGACCACACCGACGGGGAGGGAGACCGGGGCCAGCAGCATCTGGGCGATGAGGTCAGCGGCCTGCAGCAGCACCGCCCCGGTCAGCGCGGCGGGCAGCAGCGGAATCCCCGGCGCCCTCGCGAGCCTGCGTCCGATCTGCGGCGCCGCGAGGGCGATGAACACGATCGGGCCCGCGACGGCGGTCACGGTCGCGGTGCAGCCCACGCCGATCAGCACCAGGAGCAGGCGCAGCCGGTCCAGACCGACCCCGGTCGCCACGGCCACCGCGTCGCCCAGCGCCGACTGGTGCATGGTGTGCGCCGCGAACGCCATGACCGCCAGCAGTCCGGCGATCACCGTGAACGGAACGGTCAGATCCGCCCAGTCGACACCGTTGAGCGAACCGGAGCTCCATCCCACGGCGGCGATCGCGACCTCGAGTTCGGCGCGCAGCACGATCCACGAGTTCAACGCGGTGACCATCGCGTTGACCGCGATGCCGATCACCACGAGCCGAAGCCCGGACAACCCGTTCGAACGCGACAGCAGGTACACCACGGCGGCGGCCACCAGTCCGCCCACCACCGAGCTGAAGGCGAGCTGCACCGACGAGCCCGCCAGGACCGTCAACGCGACGAGGGTGCCCGTGTAGGCCCCGGCGTCCAGGCCGATGACGTCCGGGCTGCCCATCGGATTGCGGGTCAGGTTCTGGAAGATCGCACCGGCCACGCCGAGCGCGGCGCCGAACACGATCGCGGCGGCCACACGCGACAGCCGCCACTCCACGATGACGACGCTGGAGTCCCCGGTTCCGGTCAACGCGGCCAGCACCTCACCCGGCGTGCTCCAGGTCGAGCCGTAGGAGAGCCCGACGAACGCGAGCCCCACCATGACGACGACGAGCACGCCCGCCAGCACCAGCGTCCGCCGCTCGACGAACCACGCTCGGCCCCGGAAGCGCACCGCGACCGTGCTCACCGACCCGCTCACAACAGCCCCGCCCCGTAACGCCGGACGGCCCAGATGAGCACGGGCCCACCGAGGAACGCGGTGACGATCGCCACCGGCACCTCGCCGGTGGGCAGCAGCACTCGCGAGATCGTGTCCGCGACGAGCAACAGGATCGGCCCGGCGACCATCGAGTAGCCGACGAGCCAGGGCACCGAGCCCACGGTGAGCCTGCGCAGCAGGTGCGGCACGATCAACCCGACGAACAGGATCGGTCCGGCCACGGCGGTGGCCGCTCCCGCCAACACCGTGATCGTGACGAGCGTGAGCGTGCGGACCCTGGCGACGTTCGCGCCGAGGGTGTGCGCGACCGCGTCACCGAGCGCCACCGCGTTGAGCGAGCGGGCCAGCAGCAGCGCACCGACCAGTCCGGCGGCGATCGCGGCCAGCGGCAGCGTCAGCTCCGTCTGTTCCCGCCCCGCCAGTGAACCGACCGACCAGAACCGGTACCGGTCGAGCGTGTCCGGCGACACCAGCCGGATCCCCAACGACAGTCCCTGCAGCACCGCGCTGAACGCGACCCCGGCCAGCAGCAGGCGCAACGTCGAGTGGCGTCCCACCGCGTACACGAGCGCCGTGGCCAGCACCGCTCCCACCACCGCGGCGACGAGTTCCCCCACGGCCGTGGCCGCGAGGCCGAGCGCTGAGCCGAGGGTGAGCGCGAACCCGGCCCCCTGGGTCACACCGAGCACACCGGGCTCGGCGAGCGGGTTACGCGACAGCGTCTGGATCAGTGACCCGGCCACCGCGAGCGCCGCGCCCACCGCGATCCCCAGGAGCGTGCGGGGCAGGCGCACGTCGCGCACGATCAGGTGTTCGCCGGAGGCGTCGAACGCGAACAAGGCCCGGACCACCTCGGCGGGTGGCACGGCCTCCGCGCCGACGGCGAAGCTCGCGACGCAGGTGAGCACCAGCATCGCCAGGCCCGCGGCGAGAACGCCCACACGGGCCGTTCTCGCCGCGGAACGCGGAGCTGGAGGTGCGATCGTCACTGGTCCAGCAGGGGCGCGAAGGCCTCGTCGAGGGCGTCCAGAGTCCGCATCGCCTGCCGGTAGGTCGCGGCCTCGGTGTAGCGGATCGGGAAGGCCTTACCGGCCTTCACCGCAGGCAGGTTCTTCCACAGCTCCGACTCCGTCACGTACCTGACGGCTTCCGGCAGTGAGCCGTCGGCGTTCACGGTGTAGGTGATGGCGTCCGCCTCGCCGAGAGCCGAGGGCAACTCCTCGATGGACGGATACTCGCTGACGGCGCGCGATCCCTCCCCTTTCTCCCTGACCTGGCCGTAGTACGTGGCGCCGATGTCGTTGGCGACGTTGGTGCCCCACGAACCGTCGAACTCCCGCTGGAAGTTGCCGTTCTCGACCTGGCCGTAGCCGCCCACGTGCGCGAACTTCAGTTTCGGCAGCACGTCCTCGTACTTCTTCGCCAGCTTGTCAGCCTTCTGTTCGTACTCGGCCTTGATGGCGTCGAAGTTCTCCAGCGCGCCCGCGGCGTCGGCCTGTTTGCGGGACAGCTCGCGCCACGCCGACGGAACGGTCGGTCCGATGGCGACGACCGGGGCGATCGACTCGAGCCGCTCCACGTCGACGTCCTTGAGCACCGGAGCGGGCACACCGATGACGATGAGGTCCGGATCGGCCTCGGCGATGGCCTCGTAGTTGGTCTCCGCCGCGGACTCGCCCGCGACCTTCGGCAGCTCGTCGTAGGTGGCGAGGTCCTCCTCGGTCATCATGGGCTCCCCGCGCTTCCAGGTGGAGATGCCGACCAGCGGTGCGTCGGCCTCGATCAGTGCGGGCACCGCGTATCCGGTGGCGACCACGCGCTGGGGGTCGGCGGGGATGGTGATGTCACCGTTGTCGGCGGTGAAGACGCGTGTGCTTCCGTCCTGCGCGGCGGCCTGCTCACCTCCACCCGACGCGCATCCCGCCACGGTCGCGGTGAGCGCGAGCACGGTGGCCACGATGAGGCTCTTCGCCGGGCTCAGTGGTCTGCGTAGTGACATCGGTGGTTTCCTCGGTTGTCCAGGGCAGGCCGGGACGGCCTGGCACACGTGTTCGGTCGGTCGGCGCCGGGCACGCCGGGACGGTCAGTGATCGTCGTGGTGGTCATGGTCGTCGTGGTGGTCGTCGTAGTCGGCGACCCCGCGCTTCCAGTAGCCGGTGACGTCGTAGTCGTGAGGGGCGAGTCTCAGCTCGTGGCGCACCCAGCGGCGCAGCGGTTTCACCGTCCCCGCCTCACCGGCCACCCACACGTAGGTTCGTTCGTCCGTCGAGACGGGCAGGGCGCGCACCGCGCGTTCGAGCAGATCCGTGGAGCCGGGCGGCCGGTCGCCCCGGTGCAGCCAGCGCACCTCGACCGCCGCGGGCGGACGCAGGTCGATCTCCTCGCTGGGACCGGCCACCTCGATGACCGCCCACCCGGCCGCGGTCGGCGGCAGGGCCTCCAGCCAGCGCGCGATCGCGGGCAGCGCCGTGATGTCACCGGCCAGCACGTACCGGTCGTAGACGAACGGCACGATCAGCCCACCCGGTGGCCCGGCGACGTGCACGCGCTCCCCCGGCCGCACCGAGCGCGCCCACCCGGAGGCGAGGCCACCTGGGTGCACGGCGATGTCGATGTCGAGCTCACCGGTGATCGGGTCGTAGGCGCGCACCGTGTACTCGCGGGCCGTCGGCGAAGGACGGGGCCAGCGCAGCATCAGCCCGTTCGGCTCGGGCAGCCGGGTCACGCCGTCGGAGTCGGGGAACACGAGCTTGACGTGCTCGTCCGGTGCGTGAGCCTCGAACCCCTCCGTACCTGGCCCGCCCAGCGTGACGCGGATCAACCCGCTCCCGAGCGCGCGCGTACGCAGGACCTCGGCCGTGCGGATGTGGATGGGATAGCCCACCTTCTCGGCGACGGTGCCCGCGCGCACCTCGGCGATGCGGTCGAGGTGGCGGTGCCGGTGGTCGGTACGGGTCATGCCGCCGCTCCACCGGTGACCACGGTGATCCAGTGAGCCAGTTCGGGTCGCTCGGCGAGGTCGGGATACTCCACGGTCGCCCCCGCGGCCCGCCAGCGCTCGACGAGGCTCATGATCCGGATCGAGTCCAGACCGAGGTCCAGGAGGTTCTCCTCCGAAGCGAGCGCGTTCGGTTCCCTGCCGAGCAGCTCCGCGACGTCGGCGCGCACTCGCTCGGCGGACAGCCCGGGCTGGTCGTTCATTCAGCTCACTCCTGTGGTGATCGGGGCCGCGAGGGCGGCCAGGACGTCGGCGGTGGTGTTGACGGCGCCACAGCGCTGGGCCACGTAGGAACAGGCCTGGTCGTGGTGGGCGCGGGAGAAGTCGGCGACCGCGTCGGCGACGAGGAACGGCCGGATGTCGCGCATGAACGCTTCGAGCGCGGTGGCCTGGCAGCCGATGTGGGCGTAGACGCCGGTGACGACGAGCTGGTCGCGCCCGGCCGCGGCGAGCTGGTCGGCGAAGGTGCTGCGCTGGAAGGCGCTGTAGCGCCACTTGGTCAGGACGACGTCGTGCGACGAGGGGGCGAGTTCGTCGATGACGTCGGCCGCGCCGGGGTCGGAGTCGATGACCGCTCCGATCCCCTCCCCCCAGAACTGGGTCAGCAGCCCGCGGTCGGCGGGAGCCTGGCGACCCGGCTGGGCCGTGTAGAACACCGGCACCCCGCCCTCGCGGCACGCCGTGACGAGGGCCGCCGTGTTGGCCACCACGTCCGGGATCGGCGCTCCCACGTAGGGGGCGAGGAAGTAGCGCTGCATGTCGTGGATCAGCAGCGCGGCCCGCGACGGGTCGACCCGCCAGTCCACCCGCCCGGCCGGGAGCTCGGCCGCGCGGGGAAGGGCGTACGGCTGGATTCTCGGAAGCGACACCCACATCACCTGTTCCTGGCCAGAGCCGCGAGCGCGGCCCGGAGTTCGCGTTTGCTCGTCTTGCCCACACCGGTCACCGGGAAGCTCTCGACCACGACCACCAGGTCGGGGACCTTGAAGGCCGCGATGCCACGTTCGCGGACGAACCGGCGCAGTTCCGCCTCGCCCGGGTGGGCACCGTCGGCGGGGACGACGTAGGCGCACGTGCGCTCCCCCAGGTACTCGTCGGGCACGCTGACCACCGCGGCGTCGAGAACCCCCGGATGTGCCATGAGGTGGTTCTCGACCTCCTCGGCGGAGACCTTCTCGCCGCCCCGGTTGATCTGCTCCTTGGCGCGTCCGACCACTTCGAGGTGCCCGGACGGGTGCCGTCGCACGAGATCACCGGTTCGGTAGAACCCGTCGGCGGTGAACGCGGTGGCGTTGTGCTCGGCCGCGCGGTAGTAGCCGCGGATGGTGTAGGGGCCCCGGGTCAACAGTGCTCCCACCTCACCGGGTGCGACCTCGTCGGCCGACGTCGCGTCCGGGTCGCCGGGATCGACGACGCGGATCTCGTCGTCCGGCGAGATCGGCCGCCCCTGGGTACCGAGCACGAGTTCGTCCGGGTCGTCCAGCCGCGTGTAGCAGACCAGCCCCTCCGCCATGCCGAACACCTGCTGCAACCGGCAGCCGAGCGCGGGACCGATGCGTTCGGCCAGTTCCCGCGCGCACTTGGCGCCCCCGACGAGGAGAACGTCCAGACTGGACAGATCCCGGTCGGTGCGGGCCGCCGCCTGCACCCACGCCGCCGCCAGCGGCGGCACCACCGCGCTGATCGTCACGCGCTCGGACTCGATGAGCCGGAAGGCGACATCGGGATCGGGGCGCGGGGAGAGCACCGTGGTGGCGCCCGCGTGCAGCGCGCCGAGCACGCCCGGCGAGCTGAGCGGGAAGTTGTGCGCCACGGGCAGTGCCGCCAGGTACACGCTCTCCGGCCGCAGCGCGCAGATCCGGGCGCTCTCGCGCACGCTGTAGAGGTAGTCGTCGTGCGTGCGCGGGATCAACTTCGACGGCCCGGTGCTGCCTCCGGACAGTTGCAGGAACGCGACCCCCTCCGGGTCCGGATCATCGAACTCGCGAGGTTCGGTGGCACCCAACTCGGTGAACTCGGGCGAGCCGACGACGAGCACCTCCCGCAGGCTGTCCACCTCGCCGGCGACGGCGCGGGCGGTGGCCGCGTGGTCGTGTCGTTCGTGCTCGGCGACGGTGACGATCGCGCTCGCCTCGGCCTTCTCGGCGAAGTACCGCAGTTCGGTGTGCCGGTGGGCGGGCAGCGTGAACACCGGCCACGCGCCGAGCCGCCACAACGCGAAGATCACGGACACGAACTCGGGCACGTTCGGCAGCTGCACGAGCACCCGGTCCCCGGCGCGGAGCCCGAGGGCGGCGAGCCCGGCGGCCAGCCGGTGGGCCCGCTCGTCGAGTTCGGCGTAGGTCCATCGCGTGACCTGGCCCGCGCGCTCCCCGACCACCGCGGGGCGTTCGGCGTACGCGGCGGCGAGCGTGGTCAGCAGCGCTCCGAACGTCTGTCCTCGCCAGTACCCGGCGGCGCGGTAGTGGGCCGCCACCTCGTCGGGCCAGGCGGTGTGGTCGGGACCGGCGGAACATGTGCTCACGATGTCTCCTCCGCCCCGAGCGCGCCGAGCAGCGTGCGGAACTTCGCGCTCGTCTCGGCGAGTTCCGCGGCGGGGTCGGAACCCTCGACGATCCCGGCTCCGGCGAACACGCGCACCGTCCGGTCGCACACCTCGGCGCACCGGATGGTGACCACCCACTCGCCGTCGCCGTCCGCACCGGTCCACCCGACCAGCCCCGCGTAGTAGCCGCGGTCGTCCGGTTCGAGTTCGGTGATGAGGTCGCGGGCGGACGCGGTCGGCGTGCCGCACACCGCGGGCGTCGGGTGGAGCGCTTCGGCCAGCGCCAGCGACGACGTCGCCGGGTCCCGTGGATCGGCCAGCGTCCCGGTGATGCGGGTGGACAGGTGCCACATGGTCGGCGTCCCGATCACCTCCGGCTCGGAGGGGACGTCGAGCTCGCCGCAGAACCGCCCGAGTACCTCGGCGACCTGCGCCGCCACGTGGGCGTGCTCCCGCCGGTCCTTGTCCGACGACAGCAACTCGGCTATGCGACGCCGGTTCTCCGCCTCGTCGGTGCTCCGGGGCCGCGACCCCGCGAGCGGGTTGGCCACCACGGTCACGCCCCTGCGCGACACCAGCAGTTCCGGGCTCGCACCGACCAGCGTGCGCGGGGCCGCATCACCCACCGCGGTGATGTCCACCGCGAACGCGTGCGCGGCCGGATTGGCCTGGACCACGCGCGCCAGCAGTGGAGGCACGGGAACGGGTGCGTCGGCGGTGAGCTCGAGCGACCGCGCGAGCACCACCTTCTCCAGCTCCCCGTCCTCGATCCTGCGCAACGCCCTGACCACGGCCGCCGCGTACGCCTCCCGCTCGGGCCGAGGCGTGATGTCCCACGGGCCGAGCCGATCCTGCCGCGACAGCACCGCGCCGTCTCCACTCTCGGGCGCCGAAGCCCTGCGCACGACGGCCGGGACGACCAGACTGGACTCGGAATCGGGGCGGAACCCGAGCGCCCCCACGACGATGGGCTCCACCACGCCGTCGGCCACCGCCGCGGCGAGTTCCGCGGCGACCGCCTCGGCACGCCGCCCGGATTCGGCCCGCACGGACCGCAGCACGCCGTCGGCGAGCACGGTGCCGCCCGGCGAGGAGTAGTAGAACGACCCGGGCAGATACGCGCTCAGCAGGTCCGCCGCCCGGTGCGTGGGCCTCGGGCGGGCCAGCACAGACGAGGACATCTCACCACCCCCACAATTACTATGGTTAGCCTTACCTAACCAGGTTTGGGGATCGCCGACAAGACGACCACCGGAGGAAACCGGCGAGACTCACCTCACACCGCGACGACGGCACCGACGAATCCCTGCCCCACCACGCCATCCACGCCGGTCGCCGAACACATTGGACACCGGCGACCAGTGCTCACCCGGCCACACTCCGACGACCACGAGCCCTTGCGATCGGCCTGGCGGACCCGATCGGAGAACACACCCCGCGGGTCGCTCTCACGACCACCGCCACCACCACGTCACGCCGGCATCTCCGGCGCGGACGGGAACATGTCCGGACGTCGTCTCGCCGCGGACCACGCTTTCGGTGGTGTCGACATCGCACCAACCACGGCCATGCCGGGTCCGACAGTCCGCAAAGGACACCGTTGCGGTCGCCGCGCGACGTGGCGAGCTCGCACCCTGCGACGAGTTCGACGGCGCACATCACGGCGCGACCACCTCGCGGCCGAACCACCATCACCGTGACCACCGGAAACCCCTCCGAACGGTGACTCGATGGAGTTCTCGCGATCGCGCCCGGGACCGACCTCCCTTCACCGATCGAACCCTCCGATCGGTCAGTGATCATCGTGCAGTCATAGGGAAGGCTAACCTAATTAGAGGTGCGGAGGAAGGGGTGCCCCTTCTCCCGCGACGAACGGAAGCCCAATGGAGCAACACCCGAGTGAAACCTCACCCGTTCGAACGAAGACGTCCAGCGTGAATCACCCAGTGTGAAGACTTTGATCACCTACAGCAACGCTTCCTGCTGCTGGCCGAACCCGGGAGTGTGTCCGCCCAGCGGCGTGACACCGCTGTTGCCGCGGCCCGGCGACCGGGCATTACCGGCGTCCACGACGCCCTGACCACCGCAAATACTGTTCGCTCGCACCCTGTCGGCGTGCTGGAGGAAGGGCGGTGACACCGGCGTGAGCCACCGGTCGGACGCCGTGCCATCGGCTGCCGTGTCCATCGCGATCAGCGGGACCGAGCCGAACCGGCCCGAACGGGCGTCCCGGGCGCGTGGACACCGACTTCCCCGAGAGCGGTCAGGTCGCGGTGGCGACGATCAGTGCCTGCCCGAGCCCGGCCCCGGGGTGGTCCGCCGGAGGAAGGCAGGCCTGCACCGTGAACCCGGCCGATGCCAGCGCACTCCGCCAACCGTCGAGGTCGGGGAACATGCGGCCCTTCCGTGCCCGCCCGTCGGCGGAGCCCGGCAGCGGCGCCGTCTCGTCGGCCGACCGCAACAGCTGGATCGAGGCGAGCAGGGCGTAGTTCTCCACCGTGGACTCGACGACGACGAGCGTGCCGCCTCGCCGAAGGGTGGCCCGTACCGAGCGCAGTGTGCGACCGAGATCGACAGCGCTGTGCAGCACGTGTCCGGCGATCACGACATCCGCGGAGGCCGAGGGCGCACCCTGCGCCAGGAGGTCGTCGTTGACGTCGAGCAGCGCGGGACGCACCCGGTGCCGGTGTGCGTCCCAGCGGGCCGCGGCGACCAGGAACAGGCGGGAGATGTCGCTGTAGACGTAACGGACTTCGTCGAACCCGGCGGTGTCGAGTTCGGAGAGGACCACTCTGGTCGTGGCGCCGACCCCGGCGCCGAGCTCCAGCACCGTGGCGGTGCCGTCGACACCGCGCAAAGCCGTGACCACGGCACGGGCGGCGGCCGCGTTGAGATAGCGACTCGCCCACCCTTCGCCGTAGAGGGCCTCGGCGATTCCGGTGTCGCCACCGGGGAACAGCAGCGAGCTCAAGGCCACCTCACCCCGGACGAGCTCGGGCAGCCGGGAGCGCACCCGCGAGTGGAACCGACCGACGGTCGCGGGGAAACCGAGCGCGGAGTACACCGGTTCGAGATCGGCCTCCGCACTCGCCGTGGGGATGGTGGGAACGGGACGGACCCGGCCGCCGTCGAGTTCGAACACCCCCTCCTCGACCAGCACCGCGAGCCACCTCCGCACGAGCCACGCCGTACCGGGCGCGACGCGGGCCTCGGACAGGATCTCCTCCACCGTGCGTGCTCGTCCGTCCGCGCACGCGTCGGCCAGCACCCGCGCCATCGTGGCGAGGGCGATACGTTCGGCCTCCTTCCCGGCCGCGACCGCGGGTTCCGGGTCTGTGACGTGGGCCAGCCCCGCTCGATGTGCCTCGTCGGCCAGCCCCGCCGGGAACCGGGGGTGTTCGGCGGCGGTGAGGGAGTCGGTGACGTCGTCGGCCAACCGGGACACGGTGAGACCGAGCTGGGCCGCCGCCACGTCGCGTGCCCCGGTCCGCTCCCCCACCGAGGTGTGGAGGGCGGTGAGCTGCCGGTGCAGCACGGACCCGAGATCCGGTCGCCTGCTCACGGCTTCCGGTCTGCCGCCGAACGGACCGGGTAGCCACGTCAGCCCGTCCGGGGAGGCCAGCACGGTCCCGGCGGCTCCCCTCACGGCGATCCGGTCGGGAACGAGGTCGGCGGTACCGCCCTCGGTCCGCACCACCAGCGTCACGGTGGTGGTGCCGACCGTGCCGGCCAGCAACTCCGGTGCCCTGGCCACGAGCCGCCACGGCCGCAGTGACGGAAGGAGTCCGTGCAGTACACGTAGCGCGGTGTGGAGCCCCGCGGGGGACGTCACCAGTTCCACCTCGGCCACGTCGCCCCGGCCGATGCGCTCGGAGACCACCTCGGCGAGTGGCCCCACCGCCTCCGCCAGGTCCAGCAGAGCGAAGTGCGCCCCAGCCCTCCGTGCCGTACGCAGGGCCGACGTGACCGCCCGGCTGCCCCACGGGGGCTGCACCAGCACGGACACACCCGAGCCGAGCAACTCCTCGACCCGCTCGGCCGCCGCTTCCCCACCGTCCACCACGAACGCGGCGTCGATGTCCTGGTCCGGTCCGGCCACCACGGTGAAGAACTCGCCGAGGTCGGCGAGCACCTTCCACACCGGGTGACCGGCTTCCGCGTGAACGCCCAGCCGGGCGGGAACCGGGGCGGTCATACGCGCACCGTCACCAGGCGACTGAACTCGTGCAGCAGGTCGTAGCCGTCCCACACGGCGCCGAACCTCGTCGCCTCCCCCACGGGTACCAGCCGGTCGACACCGCAGGCGGCGAACGCCCGCGCGTGTCGCGCCAGCACCTCGGACTCGAAACCGAAGTGGACGATCGTCTGGTCACGCCGCCGCAGCAACGGGACCAGGTCGCCGGGGTCGTCGAGCCGTACCTCGGCGAGCGTGCCCGCCCCGAGCCAGGTCCGGGGCAGCTCCGCCGAGGGCGCCAGCTCCAGCACGGCGACGTCATTGCCGTGGAAGCGCACCCGGCGCACCACCGACGTCGCGGCCAGCCCGTAGGCGGCCACGTGCTTCTCCACGGCCATCGCCGCGTCGACACCGGTGCCTCGTTCGGCGACCCGCTGCCGCAGCAACGTCACCAGTTCGGCACTCGCCTCCCGTACGAGGTCCTCACCACCGACCCACACCAGGGTCCGGGGGGAGGAACACGCGGCCTGGTCGAACAGGAACACGTCGTCGTGCAGTCCCCGGACCGCGGCCTTGCGCTGTGACTCCGGCGCGGCCGCCCAGCCCCGCGCGTCGAACAGCGCCAGTGACGATCGGTCGGGGAAGGTGAGGTCGCGGGCCTTCGGCGCGAGCGGATGCCGCCGGATCGCCGTGACGGTGGCGTCACCGCCCCAGATCACGCGGAGATCGCACGCCGAGGACAGGGTGGCCGTGACGGTGCTGTCGCGCGGATAGCGGACGAAGTGCTGGGTGCGGGCGAGATCGGGGTCCGCTTCGGCGAGCGCGTCGGTCACCGCCTCCACCAGCGCGGTGGCGGTGGTCGAGGCCCGCTCCGAGAGCCGCACGACGTTGCTGTTGCCTGCGAGCAGTGACAGTGCCCACGAGTATCCGAACAAGGCGTCCACGTTGGCGGGTGGAATGTGGAACACCAGACCACGGGGCATCCGCACCTCACCGTCGCGGGTGGCGAGCCGGGACAACAGACCCGTCAGTGCGGTGTCGCGCAGGAAAAAGCCGAGCGCCGCGAGATCGGGGTGCTGCCGGGTCGTCGAGGGCGACAGCAATCGGGAGGCGAGGTCCGTCAGGAACGGCCGGACTCGCATGTCGCCGACCTCCAACGGCCTCCCCGGCCGGGCCAGCTCGTCGAGCAGGAGCGTCACCTCGGTCGGTGCTCCACCGGCAGCGGGCGTCACCACGCTCATGAACCCACCCCCGCGTCACTGCAGCCCCGGGCCTCGGCACGGGGCAGCCTGCCCAGCACGGTGAAGCGGGTACGGCCGTCCACCCGGTGCGCCACACCGAGATCCTCGGTGAGCAGTGAGTGTCCCGGGTACGAGCGGGGCAGCGTGCTGAGGACCTGGACGAGCCCGGTCTCACCGGGCCTCGCCTCCTGCCATGTCACCGGATCGCGGATGATCACTTCGGCCCCTTGCGGCGGGGACAGCAGCCCCGGCTCGTCGCTCTCCAGGTGAACCACCCCGATCTGCTCGACCATGCCGTAGAAGTCGTGCGAGCGGCTCAAGCCGACCCGCGCCGCGGCCGCCCGGAACGCGGCGGCGTCGACGGCCTGGTCGGTGAGCCGCTTCCAGCCCCCGGAGTGCAGCAGGATCCCACCTGAGAGGTCGAGCCCCTCCTGTTCCGCGGGCCGGATCAGGCGCGTCCACACCAGGTAGGTGAACCCGAAGACGAGGAACGGCTCGCCGCCGTGGCGGCGCAGGAAACCGTGGAGCGCGGTGACATCGAGCCGGTCGTCGTCATCCAGCACGAACGTGTGGTCACGCCCGGCGTTCATCAGGCCGAGTACTCCCGCCGCCCTGGCCGACCGGGTCGCGCCCCGCCTCGCCTGGGCCGCCGAGTCCACGACCAGCATCGGCAGCCTCCTGGCGCCGAGCAGCGGGCGCAACGTGTTCAGCAGAGCACGCTGGTGGGCACGGGCCGCCGGTGCGTCGAAGTGGATCCGGCTCGGCTTGCCGGTCGTGCCACTCGACGTCAGCACCGAGGACACCGCGTCGGCGGCCACACTGCGCAGCACGTGGTTCTTGAACAGCCGGACCGGCAGCCACGGCACGTCGGACAGGGCGGCGTAGTGCCGGCCGGGTTCGTGTCCGGTGGCGGCGAGGATCCGCGCGTACTCCGGACAGTGCCGGCGGTGGTACTCCACCAGCTCGACGAGGTCGGGCAACAGCTCCGCGCGGCGGGAGTGCACAGCGGGCTCCGGTGGGGTCGTCATCGGGTCCGCCCAGGGTCGGTGGCGCGCAGCCGCTGATAGTCGATCTTGCCGTTGGGCAGCCGAGGCAACGCGGTGACGTGGTGAACGAGGAAACCCGCTCTCGGTAGCCCGAACTCGCGCACGAGCCGGGCCCGCACCTCGTCCTCGCCCGCGCCGCTCGCCGACCACACGGCCACGCGGTCGTCGGCGTCCAGCGCCGCTACCGGACCGACGTCGTCCAGTGCCCGCTCCACGACGTCCAGGTCGACCCGGGTGCCGAAGACCTTGCCGACCCGGCTGCGCCGCCCCGTCAGCCACAGGAAGCCCTCCTCGTCGAGCCTGCCGAGGTCGCCGGTGCGCAACGTCCCGCCCAGCTCGTCGCCGCGTGCCAGGTCCTCGGGCCCCTCCGCGTAACCGAGCATGACGTTGGGACCGTGGTAGACCACTTCCCCGTCGTCGATGTCGACGCGGCCGCCGGGGATGGGGAGCCCCACCGAACCGAGCTTGTCCTTCAGCCGTTCCGCAGGCAGCACGGTCATCCTGGCCGTGGCCTCCGTCTGTCCGTACATGACGAACATGCGTAACCCGTCGGCCTCGGCGAGCTCGCCGAACCGGCGCACGAGCCGGGGCGCCAGCCTGCCCCCCGCCTGCGTGAGGGTGCGCAGCGTCGGGTTCCGGCCGGGTCGCCAGCGGATGCCGTCGAGCGTCTCGTAGGTGTGGGGGACACCGGCCAGCGACGTCGCGCCGTGCTCGTCGACCGCGCGCCAGAAACGCGGCGAGAGCACGCCGCCGTCGCACAGCACCACCGTGGCGCCCACCAGCAGATGGCTCGTCAGCACGGAGAGCCCGTAGCTGTAGTGCAGGGGCAGGCTGGTCGGTGCCACCTGGCGGCCGTCGATACCGAGTGCCTGGCCGATGGACACGGCGTTCGCCCGCACAGCGCCCGCGGACAACCGCACCGCCTTCGCCGCCCCTGTCGACCCCGACGTGGTCAGCAACAGTGCGAGGTCGTCGTGCGGGGTCACGTCGAGACGGCCGGAACGCACCCAGCCGGACAGTTCCGGATCGTCGTCCACGCGGAACCCGGCCGGAGGTTCCTCCCGGACCGGCTCGACGTCGTCGAGACCGAGTACCGCCCGCAGGCCGAACGCCTCCGCGAGGGTGGCGGCCTGCCCCGCCGACAGCCGGGGCGGCACGAGCAGTATCGGCCTGCCGGTCTCGAACGCGGCCAGCAGCCGCAGCACCGAGGGAAGGCACGGCGCCGTCCGTGACGCGACCGCTCCACCGGGCAGCCGGTCCAGAGCCGTCTTCACCCGGTCGATCTCCCGGCGCAGGCCGGCTCCCTCGAGTACGCGCCCCTCGACCGAGCCGACGAGCCGGGCCCCCGGTGCGACCAGGGTCTCGGACCCCATGGCTGCCTCCCTCCGCAGTGGCCGTGTCCACAGTGGTCCGGCGCACTTTCTACCCGGCACACCGCCCGGTGTCCATCAGCCCGGAACACCGTCACCGAGCACGGACGCGACCATCCGCTCGGAGAGTTCCCACAGCCGTGTCGGCGCCTCCGGCCCGCCCGCCTCGCGAGGACGTTCGTGCACCGCGAAGTCCTCGCAGAACCCGCCCGCCGCCGCGTCGTCGCTCGTGGCGGCCCACAGGATCTGCTCCGCGCCCTGCGCCGGTGTCCTCGGGCGCATCCGGCGGCGGCTCTGTGGATCCCGAGGTACGAGCGACATGAGGTACTTCACCTGGTCCCGGGTCAGGTGCTTGCCGAGATCGGTCACCGCCACGCCGGGCGCGACGGACACCGCCGTCAACCCCTCGGCGGCGAACCGGTGGTGCAGCTCGGCCGCGTGCAGCACGGCTGCCGCCTTGCTCTGCCCGTACGCCTCGAACGGGTCGTACTCGCCGGTCTCGAAGTTCGGGTCGTCCCACCGGATCGGACGCAGCACCGGGGTGCTCGTCGTCACCGTCACCACCCGTCCTCCGCCCGAGGACAGCAACGTGGGCAGCAACCGCCGAACCAGCACGAAGTGGCCGAGGTAGTTCGTGGCGAACTGCGACTCGACACCGTCGACGCTGCGGGCGAACGGCACCGCCATGACACCGGCGTTGGCGATCACGAGGTCGATCCTCGGCAACTGGGCGGCCAACCGGTCCGCGCAGGCCGCGGCACTCGCCAACGACGACGTGTCGAGGTGCTCGAAGGAGGCCTCTCCCCCCGAGCCATCCTCTGTGGACAGATCTGCCACGGCGGCGGCGCCACGCTCGGCGTCCCGACCCGCCAGCACCACGTGGGCTCCCCTCTCGATCAGTCCGCGCGCCGTCTCCCTGCCCAGGCCGCGCAGGGCCCCCGTCACCACCGCGACCCTGCCGGTCAGGTCCGTCGCCTCGTCCCGCTGCGGTTGCATGTCGCCTCGTCCCTCCTGGGTTCCTCACCGACTTCTTCGACGCCGGGCGGCTCGGCTTGTCCGGCCGCCGACGGTGTTCCTACTGTCGCCGCATGAGCCCGACTCGCCGGAGCACTCTTCCTCGTTTCGACTCGCACGATCCCGCCGTTCTGGCCGATCCGTACAGCGTCTACCGACGGCTGCGCGCGCACGGCCCGGTGTGCCGGGGCGGGACGGGGCAATGGGTGCTCACGCGCCACGCCGACGTCACGGCGTGTCTGGCGGATCCCCGGCTGGGAACGGAATACCCGGTCGAGTACCACCGGATGTCCGTCGGCGACGGGCCCGCCGTGTCGTTCTTCTCCCGGATCCTGCTCGACCGTGACCCGCCGCACCACACCCGGCTGCGCAGAGCCATGCACCCGGCCTTCCGCCCCGCCGCCGTCCGGGCACTGTCCGACCGGATCGGCGCGATGGTGGACGATCTGCTGGAGCCGGCGTTCGACCGGGGCCACTGCGACGTGGTCGAGGATCTGGCCTTCCCGCTGCCGGTGAGTGTGGTCTGTGAACTTCTCGGGATTCCCGCGGCGGACCGCGAGCTCGTGCGGCCCCACGCCGTGGACCTCGCTCGCGGCTTCGGTCTCGTGGTCGCCGAACCCGACCGGGCCGCCACGCACGCCGCGGTGACGTGGCTGCGCGACTACATCGGAGAACTGGCCGCCGAGCGCCTGCGTTCGCCCGGCGACGACGTGCTCTCCCACCTGCTCACGCCGGCCTCCGACGGCGGCCCGGTCGACCTCGCCGAGGTGGTCGACAACGTGGTGTTCTTGTTCTTCGCGGGTTTCGAGACCACGATGAACCTGATCGCGAGTGGCGTCGCCGCCCTGCTCGACGCCCCGGACCAGCAGCGACTGCTGCGGAAGTCCCCGGACCTCGTCCCCTCGGCTGTCGAGGAGTTCCTTCGGTTCGACGCGCCGATCCAGGCCGTGGCGCGGCTGGTGCGTGAGCCGATGTCGCTGCACGGCCACACCTTCCGCCCCGGACGGTTGCTGGTCCTGCTCCTCGGCTCGGCCAACCGCGACGAGCGGGTGTTCGCCGATCCCGACCGGCTCGACGTGACCCGCAGCCCCAACCCGCACGTCAGTTTCGGTGGTGGTGCCCACTTCTGCCTCGGTGCGGCGCTGGCCCGGCTGGAGGGCAGGATCGTGTTCGACCGCCTCGCGCGCCGGTGCCGGGGTCTCGTGCCGGCGGGCACGCCACAGCGCAGGCGCACCACGTCGTTCCGCTCGCTGTCCCGGCTTCCGGTGACGTTCCTCGCCGCGTAGGACGGACCGCACGGGCTCGCTCAGTTCGCCGAGAGGCGATACAGGCGGTGGAACCGGTGCGCCACGTCGACCACCCGCACGCTCGCGAAACCGGCCTCGGTCGCGTACTCGCGCACCAGCGCCGGGCGGATCATCGTGCCGGTGCCCACCGACGGTGTGGTGGACAGCCCGACAGGCAGGCAGTGGAGCACGCTGACGGTGTAGAAGAACCGCTCGATCTCGTCCGCCGGGGCCTGGAACGTCTCCCGCACCCTCGGTTCCATCAGCAGCAGCGTCCCGCCCGGCGCGAGCAGGCGGAGGCAACCGCGAAGCACCGCCACCGGATCCGGCATGTCGTGGAGCGCGTCGAACACCGTGACCACGTCGTAGCCGTCCCCGTCCGGCACGGCGGCGACGTCGGCGACGTCGACCGCGTGGAACCGCACCCGCTCGCCCACACCCCGCCGCACCGCCTCGGCCCGCGCGACGGAGATCGACGGCTCGTCCACGTCGAACCCGCACACCCGCAGGGCCGGGTAGCTGTCGGCCAGGGCGAAGCTGGAGGTCCCCGTGCCGCAGGCGACGTCGGCCAGTCTCGCGCCCTCACGCCCCAGAACGGCATGCAGGTCGGGCAGAGCCCGTCGGATCCACCCCGGCAGCTGGGTACGGAAGACGTGGGTGTTCAGCCCGCTCTGCCCGCCGCGGAAGTCCGCGCTGTAGTCGGCGTACGGCACTCCCTCACCACTGCGGTAGGCATCGAGCAGGCGGGGCAGCACCGGGCCCATGCCCCCCACCGGCATCAGGGTCAGCGGGGCGACCGCGAACGGACTCGTGTCGTCGAGCAGGGCTTCGGCGTGCCCGCTCGGCAGTGTGTAGCGTCGCTCCGTCACGCCGGCCTCGGCGTCGTCGACGTCGAGAAAGCCCGCGGCGGCCTGCTGTTCGAGCCACTCTCGTGCGTAGCGGGGCGCGACCCCGGTCCGCTCCGCGAGTTCGTCGGCCCGCGCGGGTGCGTCGCGCAGTGCGGCGTAGAGGCCCAGCTTCATCCCGAGGTAGACGGTCATCAGTTCGCCCGCACCGAGACTGGCCGCGAACAGTCTCGCCGACAGCGCCTGTGCCCGGGCCGCGCCACCGAGCGAGGCCGTGTTTCCACCGTTCATGACCGCGTGCCCAGTCCCGCCGCCGCGGCCCGCGCGGACGAGTAACCAAGGAGATCCAGTTTGGACAATCCCTCGTGCACCTTCGGGGTCATGAGCCCGATACGTCCCAGCGACGTCACCACGCGCGCGAAGATCGCCTGGCGATAGGCCACCATCAGCTCGTTCGTGGCGGCGAACTCCACCCCGGCCGACGTGTCGATACCGAGCCGCTCCCAGACGTCCTCCAGCAGGAACCGCCTACGCATCAACGCGGCACCCTCGAGCACCACTTCCTCGCGGTCCGCCCGCTCGGCCGTGGTCAGTTCGGAGTAGATTCCCTCCAGCGACAGCACGCCGAACGAGACGTGCCGCGCCTCGTCGCGTGCCACCAGCCTGACGATCATACGGATCAGGGCGTCGTGGAACGTGCGGTCGGCGAGCCGGAACGCGGCCATCGCCAGCGCCTCGACGAGGATCTGCATGCCCAGGGCCGTGATGTCCCACCGCGCGTCCGACAGGATGTCGGTGAGCAGCGTCTCCAGAGACGACGCGATGGGGTAGGGCTCGGGCACGTGCTCGCGCAGGTAGCGGGAGAACACCTCGGCGTGCCTGGCCTCGTCGACGGCCTGGCTCGCGGCACAGTACTTGCTCTCCAGGTCGGGCAGGGTCGCCGCGAGTCTGCCCGCGACGACCAGCGCTCCTTGCTCCCCGTGCAGGAACTGCGAGACCATCCACGACTGCAGCTCCCACTGGAAGGCGTCCCACAGGGGCTTGCCGCCGTGTGCGAGTGGAGAGGCGGAGAAGGCCGCCACGGAGAACCACGACGTGTCGGGCAGCGGTTCGCCGAACGGAACCTCGATCGACCAGTCGATGTCGTCCTCGGCGCTCCACTGTGCACTCTTCGCCCGCTCGTACAACGCGCGCAGCGACTGGTGCGTCGGCTCGTACTGCCAGTCGAGAACCGACTCGAGAACGCCCTGAACCTGTAACCGGGACATGGGCGCATCCTCATCACGCCGGTGCGCGGAAGGCAAGCGATACGCGATCGCTCGCTGCCGTGGGGACGCGGCCGATACCGTCGCCGCCATGAGCCGGTCCAGCAGCAGCGAGATCACCGCACGGACGAGCCCCGAGCCGGACGAACCGGTGCGGGCTCCCGCGTCGCTCGGCCAGCGCATGCTGTGGGCACTCGCCCGGCACAGCCCCGATCCCTCGGTGCTCAACCTGCCCGTGCTCGCCCGGCTGCGGGGCCCGTTGCCCACGGCCGTCTGGCAGTCCGCGCTCGACCGGCTCGTCACCGAGTACGAGACGCTGCGAACCACCTACGAGGGCGGCGGTCACCGGCTACGGCAGGTCGTGCACCCTCCGGCCCCCGTGGCGTTGACCTTCGTCGCGCTCGACGAGTGCGACGACCCGGAAACCGCCCTGTCCGAGGCCATGGCCGCCGAACTCGCCCGCCCGATCGACCCCGCCGTGTGGCCGCTGCGCGCGACGCTGTGGCGGGTCGGCGCCGAGGACCACGTACTGTGCCTGAACCTGCACCATCTCGCCACCGACACGACGTCCAACGCCCTGCTGTTCCGCCGCCTGGTCGAGTTGGCAGGCGCTGCTCCCGGCACGGCCCCGCCCTCCGCTGCGGAACCGTCGCTGACCTATCGCGAGTTCACCCGGTGGCAGCAAAAGCGACTGGCCTCCCCGCAGATCGCCGAGCAACTCGACTACTGGACACGGCGGCTGGGCGGAGTCCGCTTCACTCGCCTTCCCGGCCCCGGCCCCGGCGCCGACGCCGATCCCGGAGGGACGGTCAGCGGCGAGCTCGGCGCCGAGCTGGCCGAGGCCCTGCGTGATGTCGCACGCACCCACAGCACGACACTCTTCACGGTGCTGCTGGCGATCCACTACACCGTTCTGCACGCCACGACAGGGCAGCGGGACCTCACGATCGCGTCGGTCTTCGCCAACCGCGGTGCGGCGGAAACGGCGGGCACGGTCGGTTTCCTGGCCAACCTGCTCGTGCTCCGTTCCCGGATTCCCCGTGCCGGCACCTTCGTGGACCTGCTCCGCGAGGTCCACGACACCGTGTCCGGCGCGGTACGCCACCAGGAGGTGCCCTACCACCTGGTACCGCGTCCGGCTTCGGAGGCGATCGACGCCCGCGCCGACGAGGTGGTCTTCCAGATGATCAACGACCGGGTGTACTCCGTCCCGGCGGGACCGGTGGAAGTGGAAGCGCTCGTCCCCGACGGTGTCGGCGGGAGGTTCGGGCTCGAGATCGGGGTGATTCCGGTGGGTGCCGCGATGCGGGTGGTGCTGCTCGCCGCGCCCGGACGTTTCCCCGCCGGACTACCCGCCTCGCTGCTCCGTCGCTACCTCGCCACCGCCGCGCTCGTCGCCCGCTCCCCCGCCATGCCACTGCAGGCACTGGCGGGCTGAGCCGCCTGCCGCGTTCACGAACTGGCCTCGCACCACCGAAGCCGTCGTTACCCTCGCCGCGTGCACCTGAACCTGTTCACAGAATGCGCCCCCGTGCCGTCATTCGAGGGTTTGTGGCGGGATCCGGACGATCGCACGGCCGAAGGCTACGGCAGCCTCGAGTACTGGACGTCGGTCGCGCGCAAGCTGGAGGACGCGTGCTTCGACGCGCTGTTCTTCGCCGACGTGCACGGTACCTACGACGTCTACGAGGGTTCGTGGGCGGCCGCCGTCCGAAACGGCGTGCAGATCCCCTCCATCGATCCCGTGCCGCTGATTCCGGCGCTCGCCGCCGTCACCGACCGGCTCGGCTTCGCGGTCACGTACTCGACCACGTATCACCCCCCGTATCTGTGCGCCCGGGTACTTTCCACACTTGACCACCTCACGGGGGGCCGGATCGCCTGGAACATCGTCACGTCCTACCTGCGGTCGGCGTCCGGGAACGGCATCGGCGAGTTCCTGGAGCACGACCAGCGCTACGACCGGGCCGACGAGTACCTGGCCGTGGTCAGGGCGCTGTGGGAACGGAGCTGGGCCGACGACGCCGTGCGGATCGATCGCGAGGGCGGGGTTTTCGCCGACCCGGAGCGGGTGCACCAGATCGACCACCACGGGCGCTGGTTCGACGTGCGAGGTCCGCACCAGTGCGCGCCGACCCCCCAACGTACCCCGGTGCTGTACCAGGCGGGCACCTCGGGACGCGGCCTGCGGTTCGCCGCCGAGCACGCCGAGGTGGTGTTCGTGACGCTGGCCGATCCCCGCCGGGGCGCGGAAGTGGTGACCGACCTGCGACGCAGGGTCGCCGAAGCGGGCCGGGATCCCTCGTCGGTGACCGTGCTCCAGGGCATGCCGGTGGTCGTGGGTGCCACCCAGGAACAGGCGAAGGCACGGCTGGAGCTCATGAACCGCTTCCACAGCGCCGAGGGCAGGTTGGCGAAGTGGTGTGGCTGGACGGGCATCGACCTGGCCGGTCACCCCGACGAGCTGCCTCTGTCGGAACTTCCCGTGCAGGGTTCCCGCAGCGCACTCGACGCCGTCCGGCGCACCGATCCCAGCCGTGAGTGGACGGTCGGCGACGTCCGGCGCACGGTCTCCACGGTGCACCTGCCCATGCGTGGTGGGCGGTTCATGCTCTGCGGCTCGGCGAGCGAGGTCGCCGACCAGATGGAGACGTGGCGGGAGATCGCCGGTGTGGACGGGTTCAATCTCGTTCCCTTCCCCCCGTCGACCGGTATCGACGACATCTGCGACCTGCTCGTACCGGAGTTGCGGAGGCGTGGTCTCTTCCGGACCGCCTACGACCCTGCCGAAGCCACGCTGCGTGAGCGGTACCGGGGCGCGGGCAACGCCAGGTTGCCGTACCCGACCCGCCCGGCGCCGTCCCCGGACACCGCGACGGGCTAGCGCGTGCCCGCAGGCGCGCGGGCGGAGGACACATCGGACTGGAGGACTGCAGATGGTACCCACGACCGCCGCACGGGCCCGTGCGCTGTCGGCGGAGATCACGGCGTGCGCCGAGCACGTCGAACACCAGCGGCGGCTGCCGGGCGAACTGCTGGAGGCACTCGCCGCCGCGGGCTGCCTGCGCATGGTCGCACCCCGCGAGCACGGCGGTGACGAGCTGCCGCTGCCCGACGTGGTCGCCGTGGTGCGGGAACTCGCCACGGCGGACGGCTCGGTGGGCTGGGTGGTCGGGCAGGCGGCGATGGCTCAGGTCGTTCTGTCGAGGTTCCCCCGCAGCACCATCGACGCGGTGTACGCCGGAGGGTGCGACGTCGTCGGGGCCGGGGCGGCGGCTCCGAAGGGCAAGGCCCGGCGCGGCGAGCACACGTGGCGGGTGTCGGGCCAATGGCCCTTCGCCTCCGGGATCGGACACGCGTCCTGGTTCTACGGTCAATGTGTCGCGTTCGGACCCGGTGTGCCGGAGGGCTCCGACGGGACGCCGCACACCAGGATGGCGTTGCTGTGGCCCGACGAGTACACCGTGGAGGACACCTGGCACACCACGGGACTGCGTGGCACCGGAAGCCATGACGTCGTCGTGCGCCGAACGGACTGTCCCGAGGAGCGCACCGCCGTGCTCAGCGGGTCCACACCGACGCTGGACCGCCCGGCCTACCGGGTGCCCGCGGTGGAGTACAGCGGGATGATGGTCGCCGCGAGCGGCGTCGGAATCGCCACGGGCGCGATCGAGGAGGTCGTGGCGCTGGCCGAGGCCGGCAAACGGCCGTCGTTCAGTCCGCGCTCGCTCGCGGAGTCACCGGTGTTCCAGGACCGCCTCGGCGGCGCCCTGCTGGAGGTCGAGTCGGCACGATGCCTGCTGGAACGGATGGCGGAGCTGCTCCACTCCCACGCCGAGGCGGGCACCGATCCCAGCCCGGGTGAGCGGGCACTCGTGCGTGGCGGCTTCCACCACATCGCCTCCGCCGTCACCCGCGCCGTCGACACCGCGCACGCCCTCGCGGGCGGCTCCGCCGCCTACACCGGCGCACCGACCGAACGCCGGCTGCGCGACGTGCACACCCTGACCCAGCACGCCACCACGGCGCGCGAATCCGTGAAGCTCCTCGGCGCGACCCGTGTCGGCGAGATCGACCCGTCCCTGGCGTGGTGAACCATGACCCGACGTGACGCGGACCCGGCCGGGACCACCGCCGAGCACCTGTTCCACCCGGCGGTCGCCGGCGACCCCTACCCCTACTACGCCCGCCTGCGGGAAGCCGGTGGCGCCGTCTACTCGCCGGAGCTGGACGCGTGGCTGGTCAGCACCCACCAGGACGTGTCGGCCGCTTTCCGCAACCACGACGTGCTCTCGTCGGCGCCGCCCGGCGGCTCGCCCGACGGCGCGCGCTTCCTGCTCAACTCCGACCCTCCCGAGCACACGGCCCTGCGTCGCACGGTGAACCGGTTCTTCGACGCGAAGACGGTGCGGGACCTCGAAAGCCGCGTCCGCGAGGTCACCGATGAACTCGTCGACCGCCTGCTCGCGGCCTCCCACGCAGGCCGGGCCGACCTGGTCCGGGACATCGCGGGCCCGCTTCCCATCACGATCATCGCCGAGATGCTCGGTGTCCCCGCCGAACGCCACGGCGACTTCAAACGGTGGTCGGACGCCACCATCGGTGGGCTCGACATGCCGCCGCGCGACATCGCGGTCGCCACCTGGGAGATGAACCGGTTCTTCGCCGACACGGTCGCGGCGCGTACGCGGACCCCCGGCGAGGATCTGATCAGCAGGCTGACACTGTGCGAGGACCTCACCGACACCGAACGGCAGGCGTTCTGCACACTGCTGCTCATCGCGGGCAACGAGACGACCACCAACCTCATCACCAACCTGTGCCTGGCCCTGCTGGAACATCCCGAGCAGGCCGAGCGGGTCCGTGCCGACCGAACGCTCATCGGCCCCGCCGTGGAGGAGGCACTCCGGTTCGACGCCCCCGTCCAGGCCGTCTGGCGCCTGACACTGGCCGAATGCGACATCGGAGCCACACGTGTTCCCGAAGGTGCCAGGGTGCTCCTGCTCCAGGGCTCCGCCAACCGGGATCCCGACCGGTTCCCCGATCCCGACAGGTTCCTGCCGGGCAGGTCGACCCGGGAGCATCTCGGCTTCGGCACCGGGATCCACTTCTGTCTGGGTACGCAACTCGCCAGGCTCGAAGCCAGGGTGGTGCTGGAGACCCTGCTCGACCGCGTCGCCGAGCTGACGATCGCGGGGCGTGTCGAACGCATCCTGCCCCACGCGCCCACTCCCCGCGCGGGAGGCCGCAGACCGAGGGTCAGGCGGCATCCCGTGGTGCGGGGGCTGCACCGGCTGCCCGTCCACGCCGTCGGGTCCTGAGATGGAACCGGACGCCGCACCGGAAAGCCGTTCACGGCACGTTGTCCACATCGGCCCGGACACCTAACGTGCTCGACATCAGCGGAGAATCCCACGAGTCCACACGCGAAGTGAGGGGCACATCATGACGGAAGCGGTCGCGGAGGAGCGTTCCGAGGAAGAAGTCCGCCAGACGATCCGCGGCATCATCGCGGAGGTCGCCCCCGGGGGCGACGTGGAGATCCGCAGTGACATGAACCTCGTGGAAGACCTGTCGTTCCACTCACTGGCACTGCTGGAACTGGCTTTCACCCTCGAGGACGAGTTCGACCTCCCCCCGATCGACGAGACGGTGGCGCGCGCCATCACCACCGTGGCGAAGGTCGAGCAGCACGTCGTCGACAATCTGGCTGGACGCGGTGAAATCGCCGGCCGGGAGTGAGGCGACCGAGGCGCGGTCGCGGAACCCGCGCTTCGACGTGCCCTCCGTGATGCGACTGACCGAACTCGCCGACATCGTCGTTCCCTTCGCCATCCGGGTGGCCTGTGAACTGCGGATCGCGGACGAGTTGGCCGACGGGCCCCGCACCGTCGACGAGATCGCGCGGTCCGTGGGCGCCGACCCGCGCGCGTTGCTTCGCCTGCTGCGCGCACTGACCGCGCGAGGCATCTTCACCGAGGTGGAGCCGGGGCTGTTCGGCCACACGGCGCTGTCCGAGCCGCTGCGCGACGACCATCCACTGTCGATGCGCGAGGCTTACCCGCTCATCCCCGCCGACATCCAGGCGTGGTCGAGGTTCGACGTCAGCGTGCGCACCGGGGGTTCGGCGTTCGAGCACGTGCACGGCCAGGGCTACTGGGAGCACATGGCCGAGCGGCCGGAGGAGGCCCACCGTTTCGACGGCACCCAGCGCGCGGCGACCAGGCTGGAACTGCGCACGATCCTGCCTGCCTACGACGGGTGGGCCACCATCGGCTCGCTCGTCGACGCGGGTGGCGGCAACGGCGCCTTCCTGGCGGGCATCCTGCGGCGGTTCCGCGACACGCACGGCACCCTGCTGGACCTCCCCCACGTGGTGGCGGGCGCGGACGAGGTCCTGCGGGCGGCGGGTGTACGAGACCGCTGCACCGTCGTGGGAGGAAGCTTCTTCGACGAGATTCCCCAGGGCGCGGACGCGTACCTGCTCAAGCGGGTGCTCTACCACTGGGACGACGACCACGCCCGCACGCTGCTGAGCAACCTGCGTTCCGCGATGCGACCGGACAGCAGGCTGCTGCTGCTGGAACCCGTCGCGGAGCCCGGTGACGAGCTGAACGCGGGCAAGCTCTACGACCTGATCCTGCTGACGATGGCCGGCGGAGGGTTGCGTTCGCTGGAGGAGATCGAGGCGCTCCTCGACAAGTCCGGGCTACGGCTCGCCAGAGTGGTGCGCACGATGATGTTCCCGATGATGGAGATCGTCCCGCGCTGAGGCGCCGACACGAACGAGGGACCCGGCCGTTCGGTGGCCGGGTCCCTTCTCGTCGTTCGAGCTGTCGGCAGAAGACCGCCGGGCAGAGATTTCCGTGACGTTGTCACGTCCGAGCCCGGTGGACTCAGCGAGGCCTGCCCAGCACGGGCACCGACTCGTGGGCGCGGAAGTTCGGGTGCAGTGCCCGCACCGGCTCCGCCGCGAGGTCCAGTTCCCGGAAGCGGGTCACCAGCGCACCGATCGCCTCCTCGCACACCGCGCGACCCAGCGCTCTGCCGATGCAGTGATGGGGTCCGCCGCCGAAGGCGACGTGCCGGAGGTCCTTGCGCCGCACGTCGAGCCGGTCCGGGTCGACGAACCTCCGCTCGTCCCGGTTCGCCGACCCCATCATCAGCAGCACCATGCGCCCCGGTCGCAGTACTCGGTCGCCCACGGACAGCGGAGCCGACGTCAGCCTGATCGTGTACTGCGCGGGCGCGTCGAAACGCAGCAGCTCGTCGACCGCCGAGGGGATCAGGTCGCGGTCCTCGGCGATCACCCGCCATTCCCCGGATCGGCCGGGCAGCAGCTCGTTCACCGAACCGAGCACGTTCATGGTCGTCTCGAAACCGGCGAAGCAGAGGAAAGCCAGGTTGTCCACGGCCAGTTCCCGGGAGATCCGCCCCGCGGCCACGGCACCGGCGAAGTCGGTCAGCAGGTCGTCCCGCGGCGCGGTGGTGCGCTCGGCCAGTCTCGCTCCCAGTAACGAGCGCAGTCCGGTGGTGATCTCGTCGGCCTTCTCGACCTGGTCGGCGGTCGGGATGCGGTAGGGAATGAACGTGCGCCCGAGGCGTAGCGCGGGCGGCCACACCAGTGGCCGGTCCTCGTCGGAAAGACCGATCAGACGCGCGACGACCTCGGCCTGCAACGGGTAGGCGAAGTCCCGCACGAGGTCGAACGGCGTGCCGTCGGCGTGCGGCTCCAGAAGCCGGGCCGCCGCCTCGGCGGCGAAGCCGCGCAACCGGGCCACCGCCGCCGGGGAGATCCGGTTGTGCACCACCCGCCGCACGGAGTCGTGGTCGGCCCCGTCGAGTGCGCTCATCATCCGACCGGACAACTCGCCCGCCGGTCCGGTGCCGAACAGCGGCAGGTCACGCCCGGCTCCCCGGGGCAGGCTGTTGGTCAGCGCGGGGTGGGTCAGCAGTGCCTGGACCTCGGCATAGCGGGTGACCATCCACGTGCCGGGAGCGCCACGGCACAGCGGTCCCGCGTCACGCAGCTCGCGGTAGCGCGGGTAGGGATCACGCAGTACGTCGGGGTCGAGCGCGTCGAACTTCGGGGGAAGCGGGCTCCTTCCCGCGCCGCCGCTCATGCCGCGCGCACCGCGACGGGCACGGCGGAGTACCCGCGCAGGTTGGGATGCGGTCGCACCACGGGCTCCCCGGCGGGTTCCAGTCGTGAGCAACGTTCCAGCAGCACTCGCAGCGACGTCGAGACCTGCGCCCGGCCCAGGTGCAGTCCCATGCACCGGTGGATACCGGCCCCGAACGACAGGTGCCCGTTCGGTTTCCGCCCGACGTCGAGGCGGTCCGGGTCGGGGAACTGACGCGGGTCACGGTTGGCGGACGCGAGCAGGAGCAGCAGCACGCGCTCGCCGCGTAACGTGCGTCCCGCGATCTCGACGGGTTCCTTCGTGACCCGGGCGATCCACTGGATCGGCGCGTCGTAGCGGGCGAGTTCCTCCACCGCGGTCGGCATCAGGGACAGATCCTCCCGCAGCCGGCCCAGCTGGTCGGGGAAGGCCAGCAGCGCGGCGATTCCGCTCGCCAGCACGTGGATCGAGGTCTCGAATCCGGCGAAGAACAGGAACACGACGTTGTCGACGATCTCGTCGTCCGACAGCTCGCCGGTGCGGTCCGCGTTCGTCACGAGCGTGGACACGAGGTCGTCCTTCGGTTTCGCGCGCCGGGCCCGCACCAGGCCGGTCACGTACTCGCGCAGCCACCGCGCCTGTGGCACGCCGTTGCCCAGCTCTGGGGAGACGAAGGGGAACAGGATCAGCGACCGGCCGAGCTCGACGCCGTAGCGGGTCACCTCCGCCCGGTCCTCCTCCGGCACGCCGACCAGCGTGCACGTCAACGCGGTCTGCAGTGGGAAAGCCAGGTCGGTGACCGCGTCGAACGAGCCGCGCTGCAGGGCGGGCTCCAGGAGTTCGTGGACGGTGCGCTCGATGAGCGCTGTCATCCGCCGCACCACGGGCGGTGTGAGCGCCTGGCTCAGCGCACCGCGGACACGCGTGTGCGCGGGTGGCTCGATCGCCGAGACGATGGTCGGCAGTTCGAAGTTCGGCTGCGTGCCCAGCACCATGTCGGGACGGCCGAGCCGCTCGGGGAACTCGTGCCCGACGCGCGAATCCCGCAGCAGCGCGGACACCTCCGCGTACCGTGTCACGACCCAGGTGGCGGGGCCGCCGCGGCACAGCGCCGACTCCTCCCGCAACCGCGTGTACACCGGGTAGGGGTCGACGAGCAGTTCCCGGTCCAGTGCGTCGAACTTCGGGGGCAGGCCCGACACGTACGTGTCCACGCCGGGAGTGTCACCAGTCCCGGCACGTCAGGGCAAGGAACGGCGGCCCGGGGCACGACGGGCAGGTTGAACGGCGTAGGCCGATCACCTGTGGACCCGGCGGTTCGGTGTTACCTTCACCCCGGTACGAGCCACCGGTGTCACCAAGGGGGACGATGTGACCGCTGCCGACCAGGAATCCGACTTCGACGTCATCGTCGTCGGATCGGGAGCCGCGGGACTCACGGCAGCGCTCGCGGCGTCGACCGCCGGAGCAGGCGTGGCGGTGCTGGAGGCGTCCGCCAGGCTCGGCGGCACCACGTCGGTGTCCGGTGGGCAGGTGTGGATCCCCCGCAACCACCACATGTCCGAACTCGGCGAGTCGGACGCCCTGGCCGATGCCCGCGCCTACTGCGTCGACCACTCGCCGCACCGCGACCCCGCGCTCATCGACGCGTTCCTCGACGTCGCGCCGAAAGCGGTGCGCGGCATCGAGCAGCACACGCCGCTCCGCTTCGTCCCGATGGACACACCGGACTCGTTCGCCGAGCATCCGGGCGGGCGTCCGCGTGGCCGCAACCTCGAGGTCGCCCCGGTCGGGACGGGCCCGTTCACGCCGTGGGAGCAGTGGACGTGGTCCCCGCCCTACCCCGCCGTACTGACCAACGCCGAGGTCGCCGCGTCCGGGATGATGTCGGGGGGTGCCCCGCCGATGGATCTCATCGGGCAGCGGATGCGCGACTCACAGGTGACCCTCGGCGTGGGACTCGTCATCGGCCTGCTGCGAGGCTGCGCCGACGCCGGTGTCCGGATCCGCCGCAGCTGCCGGGTCCTCGACCTCGTCCGGTCCGGCGGCGGCGTCACCGGGGTCGTCGCCGATCACGACGGTGAGCAGCGCACGCTGACCGCACGCCGGGGGGTCGTCCTCGCCACCGGAGGGTTCGAGCATGACGACGAGATGTCGCGGCGGCTGCTCGACCTCCCCGACCCGGTTCCGTGCTCCCCACCGGTCAGCAACGGTGACGGGCTGCGGATGGCCGCGGCAGCGGGCGCGATGCTGGGCCACCTGTCGGAGAGCTGGTGCTGGCCCGTGATCGTCGGCAAGGCCACCTGGGACGACGACGCGGCGACCCCGCGCGCGGACATCATGATCGCCGAGCGCGCCTTGCCGCACGCCATCTGGGTGAACGCGGCGGGTCGCCGCTTCGTCAACGAAGCCAGCCACAACTGCGCACTCGCCTTCACCGAGACGGACCCCGCCACCGGCGGGCCCCGGAACCTGCCCGCCTACGTGATCGGTGACGCGTGCTACCGGGAGCGGTACGCGCTCGCGGGCACGCCCCCCGGGTCCGCGCTGCCGGACGGTGCGGTCTCCGCCGACTCGCTCACCGCTCTGGCCGAGCATGTCGGCGTCGACGCGGCGGCGTTGGCGGACACCGTCGCCACGTTCAACCGCTCGGTCGAGTCCGGTGTGGACTCCCAGTTCGGTCGCGGATCGCACGCCTACGACCGCGGGCTCGGCGATCCGACCGCGCCCCACCCCAACCTCGGCACCATCGAACGCCCCCCGTTCTTCGCACTTCCCGTCCGCACCGGCATGGTCGGCACCAAGGGCGGGCCGAGCACGGACGGACACGGCCGAGTCCTCGACTGGTCGGGCCGGCCCATCGACGGCCTGTTCGCCGCGGGCAACGCCGCGGACTCCGTGATCGGACCCGGCATCCTGTCCTCCGGAATGACGCTGGGGCTCGCCGTCGCCTTCGGCTGGGCCGCCGGGACGACGGCGGCGGCCCGATGACCGGCGCCTCCGCTCGCGCCGTGCTCGTCGGCGCTCCGGCTTACCGAGTGGCGCTCGTCGGTGAGGCACTGGCTCCGACGCTGCGGGAGGCCGGGCTGGACCTCGACGTCGTGTGCTGTGCAGACCTCGTTCGCGACCCGGCCGCCTGCACGGTCGCGGGAATGGCGGCCGCTCTGCGCAAGCGGCTCGCCGCGGGCCCTCGGCCCGCCGTCCTGTTCGGAGACCGGGCAGGCGCCCTCGTGGTCCTCGATCTGCTCTCGGTGACACCGGACGCGTCGGAGTGCGCGGTGCTGTCGGGAGCGCGCACGACCCCGAGCGCTCTGGAGGAACTGGAGGCCGCCGAGCTCACCGGCCGTGACCGCGCGGTGAACCCGAGGACACTGGCGCTGCTGCGCGCCGCGAGCCTCCTGCGCCCTTCCCGGCTCGCGGACGACACCGTTCTGGCCGAGCTGCTGGACCGGCTGTCGGCGTGGCCACCGGAAACGGCGGCGGAGCGTGCGGTCCTCGACGTCGCGGCCCGCACGAAGGTCGAACCGGAGACCCTGGCGGCCGTCACCACACCGTGCCTCGTGCTGGCCTCGACGCTCGACGCCGTCACCTCCCCCCACGCCGCCCGCACGGTCGCTCGTGGCCTGCCCTCGGCGACGCTGCGCACGATCGACTGCGGTGGCGGCCCCCTCGACTCACCGGAGGCCACCGCTGTGGAGATCAGTACGTTCGCCCGTTCGATTCGGATGGTGTCATGACCGCCGCCCCGTCGGTTCCCACCGAGACGTTCACCGTCCCCCTGCGGACGGGTATCACCGCCAGCGTCAACCTCGACGGCGCCGGTCCCGACCTGCTCATGCTCGGCGGGCCGCACAGCGCCGAGCTGATGCGCGGCTTCATCGGCCCCCGTTTCACCGCGGCCGGGTTCCGGCTGATCACCGTGGAGTACCGAGGGATCCCACCGTCGACCGTGCCGCCCGGCGACTACACCGTCTCACAACTCACCGCCGACCTGATCGCCCTGCTGGAGCAGTGCGAACTCGCACCGCTGCGTGTCTACGGCTACTCGCTCGGCGCGAACGTGACGCTCGAACTGCTCGCCGAACGCCCCGACCTCGTCGAACGCGCCGTGCTCGGCGGTACCAGAACCACGCACCCGTTCGCCTCGGCCGAGATGCACGACGAGTTCCTCGCCCGTGTCGCCGCAGGCGAGACGGACCCGCCTCCGCTGACCGAGATGCTGCTGCGCGCGCGGCTCATGTTCGGGCCACGGCGGCTGGCCAGCGACGCGTTCACCGGTGCCATCCGTCAGGTGCTGGAACTACCCCCGACCGAGGGGCACAACGTTCCCGGCCTCACCGCCGCGTCGCGGCGACACGAGCCGAGTCCGGAGCGGATCGCGGCCATCCGTACGCCGTGCCGGGTCATCGGGTTCGAGCACGACGTGCTCACCCCGGCCTCGGGCGCCCGTGAGGTCGCCCGGTTGCTGAACGCCGAGTACCGGGAGATCGGCAACTGCGGCCACGGGGCGTTCATCGAGCAGCCGCGCGAACTCACGCGGTTGGTCACGGAGTTCCTGGGAGCGTAGATGGGCACGCACGTCGCGATCCTCGGCACCGGCGGTTACCTGCCGCGCCGCAGGCAGTCCGCGAGCGAACTCGCCGAGTTGGTGGGGATGCGCGAGTCCACCATCACCGGCAAGTTCGGCCTCAACGGCAAACACCTCGCCGCCGAGAACGAGCACGTCTCCGACCTGGCGACCGCCGCGGGTGAACGCGCGCTGGCCGCCGCGGGAGTCGACCCCGGTGACATCGGAGCCGTGGTCTACTTCGGATCGACGTTCAAGGACTACGCGGTCTGGCAGGCCGCTCCCAAGATCGCCCACAACCTCGGCTGCACCCGGGCGTTCGCGCTGGAGCTCGACTACGTCTCCTGTGGCGGTCCCGTCGCGATGCGGGTGTGCCGCAACATGCTGCTCGCCGAGCCGGACATCGGACCGGTACTCGCGGTGGGTGCCTCCCGCGAGTCGGCACTCATCGAGCACAGCGACCGCTGGTCGCAGTTCCTGTTCACCTACGGCGACGGCGCGGCGGGCGCGGTACTGGCCCCTGTGGACGAACCTCCCGAGGTGGAGGTCCTGGGCTCGCACATGATCACGGACGGCCGCTTCGCCGACGACGCCATGGTTCCCGCGGGCGGCACCGTCGAGCCGGTCAGCCACGAGTCGGTCGACGCGAAGCGCCACGTCCTGCGCGTGGAGAACCCGTCGTCCATGGCGGGCCTTCTGCTCATCACCCTCAACCAGCTCACCGCCGCGGCCAGGGGCGCGGCCACCCGCTCGGGACTCACCCTCGACGACATCGACTTCGTCTGCACCTCACACGTCAAACGCACCGCTCACAAGGCTCTGCTCGACGCGCTCGGGGTCGATGTGGCACGGTCGGTCTATCTCGACGACACCGGGCACATGACCGGTGTCGACACCCTCTTCGCCCTGGACAGGGCCGCGCGGGAGGGCCGGCTCGACCCCGGCGACCACGTGCTCCTCGTCGCCTCGGGCACCGGCTGCACCTGGGCCGCGACGATGGTGCGCTGGGGCCGGCGACCGTAGCGGTGCCCCACACCCGCCCCGACACTCGCCCCTCACGACGGCCGCGACGGCGGCAGGAAAGGACAGCAGTGACAGCCGAGAACGACACCGGTGTCGACGAGCTCGACGTGGACGCGCAGACCCGGCTCCGGCAGGTGTTCACCGAGTGTCTCGTCGACGAGGACGGGGCACCGCCCGCCGACCCCGCGAGCTGCCGACGCGGTGAGACGAGCGGCTGGGACTCGGTGACCCATCTGCAGCTCGTCGCCCGGATCGAGGAGTGTTTCGGCGTCGAGCTCGACCTCGACGACATCGTCGACCTCGAAACGTACGCCGACGGCGTGAAGATCCTGCGCAAGCTTGGAGTGGAGGTCTGAACATGACCGTGGACACGAACGCCGCGACGACGGACGAGACCGCCGACGTCGCCGCGATGAACCAGTTGGTCCGCATCGGTGACTACGTCACGCCGATCGCGCTACGGGTGATCGTCGAGTTGCGCGTGCCCGACGCGCTCGCCGACGGCCCGCGCACGGCCGAGGACCTCGCCGAGGAGGTGGGGGCCCACGGACCGTCGCTGTACCGGGTGCTGCGCGCGCTGACCGCCAACGGTGTCTTCCACGAGGACCGGTCACACCGGTTCAGCCTGACCCCGGTGTCCGATCTGCTGCGCGACGGGCACCCGTACTCGATGCGCGGGATGTACCGGCTCTCCCCCGCCGACGTGCACGCCGTGGCGGAACTGGAGTACGGGGTGCGGAACGCCGAGTCGGCGTTCGAGCACGTGCACGGCACGACCTTCTGGGAGTACACGGCGAAGCACCCCGAGCACCACGAGCGCTACCAGCACAACATGTGGTCCATGGCGACCCTGGAGATCCCGGCCGTGCTTCGGGTCTACGACTGGTCGCGTACCGGCACCCTCGTCGACCTCGGCGGCGGGACCGGCCAGATGATCGCGGGCATCCTCAAGGCACACCCGGCGATGCGGGGCGTCCTGCTGGACCTGCCGGACGTGGCTCCCGGCTCCCGCACCGTGCTGGAACGGGAAGGGGTGCTCGACCGGTGCGAGATCGTCAGCGGCGACTTCTTCGAGTCGGTGCCCTCGGGCGGGGACACCTACCTGTTGAAGCGGGTGTTCTACGACTTCACCGACGACGAGTGCACGCGCATCCTGCGTTCCGTTCGCCGGGCGATGAAGCCGGACGCGCGCGTGCTCGTGCTCGACGGCGTCGTCCGGTCGGACAACCGGCACGACTCCGGCAAGCTGCACGACCTGTACGTGCTCGCGATGGGACAGGGCAGGTGCCGTTCCCGGGAGGAGTTGGCCGACATCTTCGCCGGGGCGGACCTGAAGGTGACGCGGGTCATCCCCACGGGGGCGTTCCCGCTGGTCGAAGGGAGAGCGGTATGAGCGTGGTGCCATACCTACTGTGTTCCGACATCGACGCGGAGGTCGAATGGCTCACCAAGGCGTTCGGTTTCACGCTGCGCCACCGCAGTGAGAACGACGAGGGCCGGGCGGTCCACGCCGAACTGGCGGCGGGGGAAGGCACGGTGATGCTCGGCTACCCGGGCGAGGACTTCCGCAACCCGGCCGCGATCGGGCATCCGACACAGATGCAACTGGTGACGGTCGGCGACGTCGACGCGCACTACGAGACCGCCGTGGCGGCCGGGGCGCGCGTCGTCGCCGAACTGACCGACCGCGACTACGGCCGCTCCTACGGCGCGGCGGACCCCGAAGGCCACCAGTGGTACTTCGTCGCGGGCACTTCCTGATGCCGGTCGGCTGTGGCCGTCACGGGGTCGACGGCCACAGCTGACCGGGCAGGTGCGGCGTGAGGCGGCGCAGCACGTCGGAGACGACGGCGTGGCGCATCGGTACCAGGAAGAAGTGGTCACCGGAGTAGGTGCGCAACTCGAAGTCGGGGTCCGTGGTGCACGCCGCCCACGCCTTCATCGCGTCCGGATCGACCTCGGGGTCCTCGCGGCCCGCGTGCGCCGTGATCGGACACTCGACGGTGGCGGTGGGATCACCCGTGTAGGTCTCGCTCAGCGCGTAGTCGGCCCGCAGCGCGGGCAACGCCATCGCCTTCACGTCGGGATCGTCGGCCAGCTCCGCCGGTGTGCCGCCGAGCCTGCACGCGTCCTCCCACATCTCGTCGTCGCCGGCGAGATGCCGCACGCCGGGCCACACGGGTGCCGGACGGCCGGAGACGAAGAGGTGTACGGGAGGGGCACCGCTTCGCGACCGCGCGAGCGCCACCTCGAACGCCACCGCCGCTCCGAGACTGTGCCCGAACAGCGCGACCGGCACCGTCGTGGCGTCCTCACCGAGTTCGGTGTCGAGAGCGGTCGCCACCTCTCCCGCCAGTGTCCGCAGATCGGTGCGGAAAGGCTCGCGACTCCGCTCCGCCCGGCCGGGGTACTGCACGGCGACCACCTCGATACCGGGTGGGAACCGCAACGCCCACGTCCGGTAGAACTGGGCGGAGCCCCCGGCGTGCGGCAGGCACACCAGAAGCAGTCGCGGTCGCGGACTCGGCCGGTACCGCCGCAGCCAGGTGTCGGCTCTCGTCGCGCTCATCAGCGTGCTCCCGTCGTCGGCTCGGTTCCGGCCAGCACATCGTCCACGTCGAGCACCTCCGGATCGGGCCGGTGGATCAACCGTACGGGACCGAGCAGTTCGTTCACCTTCCTGGACAGGCGGCTCAGCAGCAGTTGTCGCTGGCCGTGGGCCCTGCCCCCGTCGCCGGCGACGACGTCGTGGCGCAACGCGGTGATCGCGCGCAGGATGCCGTTCGGCCACAACTCGGCGAGCGCGTGGCGGTAGCTCGGCGCCTCCGCCGGTCCGACGACCCGGGCGCTGGGCAGGTCGAGGTGGGTGGCGGCGGAGTCACCCAGGCGCACCGCCGTCGCGAGGTCGGTGGGCATGTGCGCCCGGGGGGTCCACACCACGGGCCCGTGGGTGTTGACGAGTGTCAGCTGCCCGCCCTCCGTACCGATCGTGACACGGTGCAGCAGGTGCGCGTGGTTGTCCGGCGCTCGGGGGTCGAGTTCGTGCTGTACGCGCAGCGCGAACGGCACTCCCGCCAGCTCGCCGGAGACCGTCCGGAACGGGCCGGGTTCGCCGGGCGCGGCGGTCAGTCCGGTCGCACGCGCGCCGCCGAGTGCCTCGCCGAGCACCTCGAGCAGTGTCTGCAGCACCTGGTAGGCGCACGTCGCCTCGACGAAGAGCGCGGGCTGCCGCGTGAGCAACCGCCGCGCGGCCGCCACGAACCGGCGCACGGGCTCGACGTGCACGAACAGCGTGTCCACGTGGTGCACGGTGCCGTGCCGTCGCGCGACGCGCAGGCAGGAGGCCAGTTCGTCGGGGTGCAGGGGGTGCTCCTGCAACACGGGCACACCCCGCGTGAGGAACCGCTCCGCGAGTGTCGCGCCCGGCCCTCCGACGAGTCCGGAACCCACCACGACACAGGCCAGGGCGACGTCGTCGGGCACCTCGTCGACGTCGCGGTAGAGCGGCACCCCGTAGTGCTCGGCACACGCGACGGACCGCGCGCTGCCCCTGGCGAGCACTCCGGCGGGCCGGTAGGGGCTGTCCGGGCGGCTGAGCGCCTCCAGGTACACCCGGCCGAAGCCGGTGCCGCAGACCACCGCGGGCGGCCGCTCCGCAGGTGTCACAGCACTCCCTCCTCGACGTCGTCGACGACCTCGGACCGCTCCGCGGTGCCGTCCGAGGTCGTGGGGGACGTGAACCGTTCCAGCACGGTGACCTCGGGTTGTTCCCGCAGCCAGGCGCAGAGCGCGTCGGCGTCGACGACGTCCTGGACGTGCTGGGCTCCGGGCGGCTCCGCGCCCTCCAGCAGTCGCCTCGCACTGAACGACGCGACGGCCGCCGTGAGGGCGTAGGTGTCGGTGCCGCGCAGCAGTGCCGTGCGGCTCTCCGGAGTACCGTCCCGCGTGGTGCCGTCGAGCTGGAACACCAGGGTCTGGTAGGGCGTGCGGCCGAAGAGATCCAGTTCGGCGGCCTCACACAGCAGCCGCGCCGAGGCCGAGAGGTCACCGTCGAGGCCGTCGGCCTGGAGTCTGGCCAGTGTCCGCAACACGTGGCCCTCGCCGTCGAACACGTTCCACCAGTCCACTTCGGACAAACGAAGGGACGAGGCGAGTCGCTCGGTCTCCAGGCTGAGGTACGGCTGCAGGTCCACGGGGGACGAGAAGAACGGCACCCGCACTCCCGAGACCGGCCCCAGCGCGCGGGAACGTCGCTGTCCGTCCCGCCACGCCGCCATGGCCTCGCCGTGCTCGCCCGCCAGGGTGAGCAGGTACTCGGCAGCCCCCACCGGTGTCATCCGGTCGAGCAGGCCGACGTACGCGGTCAGCGACCGGCGCTGGACCATGCCTTCCGCCAGCCAGTGAGGCAGCACACTCGTCAGTCCGGGCATCAGCCCCGCGTTGATGACGGCGGTGAGGCCGCTGGCCGCCCAGTCCTCGTGCGACAGGGCACGCCAGAGCGGCACGTCACCACCGGGGTCGACGTAGTGGGCACCGGAGGCCAGCGCGGCGAGTGCGACCCGGTCGACCACCGCGTACGACGGTCCCGCGCAGTTCACCACGACGGAAGCCCCGGCGCAGAACTCGGCCAGTGCCGCGTCGTCCCACAGGTCCACGGCGACGACCTCGACGGTCCCCGCGGTCTCGGCTGTCTCGGCGTTCGGCGGAACGACCGAACGCATCACCTCCGGGCGCCGCGCTCCGAGCCGCAGTCCGACTCCCGACCGCACCAGCTGGCGGGCGGTGTGCAGGCCGACTCCGCCACTGGCGCCCAGCACCGCGACCAGGCCGCTCACCGCGCGTCCCCCGGCCGAACGTCCGTCGTGAGCAGCAGATCGGCGAGTTCCTCGACGAGGGGTGGACGCAACAGTTCCGCGGGGGTGGCTGCCGGAAGTTCCACGACGCGGACGTCTCCGAGACAGAGCTCCTCCCAGCGACTCCGTACCTCGTCGTGGTCGGCCTCACCCGCCCGTACGACGGTGAGGTCACCGACATAGGGCTGGTCGTCCTGCCGGTCCGCGGCCACCGCGGTGAGCCAGTGCCGGTAGAGCGGCAGCACGGCGGCCACGTCACCGTCCCAGCCCGCCTCGGCCGCGAGCCGCCGCGTCGTGGCCACGTCGTCGCTCACCGGCGCCGAGAGGTCCAGGCCAGCGCGGTCCCGCCCCTCACCCGCCAGTCCGAGCGACCAGGCGAGCACGCGGTGCGCCTCGTCGCCGTGAGCCAGCGCCTGCGACGGGGGGTCGTCACCGACGACCACCACGTCGGTCACCTCCACGCCGCCGTCGAGCAACAGCCGGGCGGTGTCCACCGCGACCCGGCCCGCGAGATCGTAGGCCACCAGCCGCACGCGCTGCTGGCCGCTCGCCGCGATGGCCTCCGCGTAGCGCTCCGCCGCCCACTCGGGCAGCTCCTCGGCAGCGCGGTCGAGGAAGGCCCGCGTATCGGCCACGGTGGCCAGCGCGAGGCTCGTGGTGCCCGCCAGCGCACGCACCAGCGGGTCGAACACCCCGTGAGTTCCGGTGCCGTCCGGAAGCAGCACGGTGAGCGGCTCCTCGCCCACCGAACCCAGATCGACCAGTGAGACGGCCGCCGCCTCGGTTCCGGTGCGCTCCGGCGTGCGGTCGCGGGGCGTGGCGGGGGTCGCCGAAACGTCGGGTGTCCCCGCCGCGGGCCGCAGCAGCTCGGCCAGCGAGGCCACGGTGGCACCCTCCAGGAGCGCCCTGAGCACCTCGTCGAACTCGAGCTCACCGTCGGACAGCTCCTCCCGGAGCCGTCCCGCCAGCCGCGCGGCCAGCAGTGAGTCGCCACCGAGGAAGAAGAAGTCCTGGTCCCTGCCGACCTCGTCGCAGCCGAGCACGTCGGCCCAGCACGCGGCGATCGCCGACTCCCACGCTCCCATCGGCGCCTCACCCGAGGTCCGGCGGGGCGCGAGCCTTCGCTCCAGTGCCGCGCGGTCGACCTTGCCGTTGGCGGTCTGCGGCAACGCGTCGAGAACCTCGACCCTGGCGGGCAGCATGTGTTCCGGAAGCCGCGTGGCCACGTCGTCGAGGAGCGCCTCCACATCCAACTGGGCGGTGCCCTCGCCACCCTCGGGCACCACGAAGGCGACGAGCGACCGCTCCAGGGGCTGGCTGCCGTACGCGACCACCGCGACCGCGGACACCGACGGTGCGGCCACGACGCCCGCCTCGACCTCGGCCAGCTCGATGCGGTGGCCCCGGATCTTCACCTGCGCGTCGGTGCGGCCGAGGAACTCGACCTCCCCGTTGGGCAGGTAACGCCCCAGGTCGCCGGTGCGGTACCGGCGTTGCCCCGTGTGCGGGCACGTGACGAACCGGTCGCGGGTGCGCTCGGGATCGTGCAGGTAGCCCTGGGCGACGCCGACACCACCGAAGACGATCTCCCCCGGCACGCCGTCCGGGCACTCCAGCATGCGCTCGTCGACGACGTGGACGGTCTGGTTCGCCAACGGACGCCCGTAGGGCACGCTGTTCCAGTCGGCGGGGACGGGGCGCTCCACGACGTCGTGTGCGATGGACCAGATCGACACCTCCGTGGCCCCACCGAGCGCCACGACGTGTGCGCCGGGCAGCAGGTCACGGATGCGGTCGGGCAACGGCAGCGGCACCCAGTCACCGGACAGCAGCACCAGCCTCAGCCGTGCGGGGAGCGAGTCGGGGGCGAACGACAGGTAGTCGGTGAGCATCTGCATCTGGGCGGGCACCGAGTTCCACACGGTCACCCCCGCGTCGCACACCAACTCGGCCCAGTGGGACGGGTCCGCGCGCCGGTGCGGGTCGGGCAGCACCAGGGCTCCCCCGACGCTCAGCAGGCCGAACACGTCGAACACCGACAGGTCGAAACCGAGAGCCGCCAGCCCGAGAACCCGGTCGTTCTGACCGATGCCGTAGCGCGCGAGCAGGTCGGCGACCGTGTTGGCCGCCGACCGGTGACTCACCACGACACCCTTGGGTTTGCCGGTGGAACCCGAGGTGTGGATGACGTACGCGACGTCGTCGAGGTCCGAGGGCGGGTCCGGCACCTCCGCGACCGACGCGCGGCCGGGTCCGAGCCGGTCCACGCACACGACGAGGTCGGCGGGCGGCTCCGCCACGGACGACGTCGTGACGACGGCCCGCACCCGGGCGTCGCGCAGGATCCCGTCGCGCCGGGCGACGGGTTGGGAGGTCTCCACCGGAACATAGGCCGCGCCCACCAGCAGCACCCCGAGCACGGCGCTCACCTGGTCGGCGCCCTTGTCCAGGACGACGCCGACAAGGTCACCGCGCCGCACCCCGCCCTCCCGCAGCGCTCCGGCGACGGCATCGGCGCGGCCGAGGAGCTCACCGTAGGTCACCTGGGTGTTCCCGGTGATCACGGCAGGACGTTCGGGGGTCCGCCGCGCCTGCGCCAGCACCCCGGCCCCGAGGGTGGTCAGAGGCAGGTCCGCCGCCGTGTCGTTCAGCGCGGTCCTGCGCTCCCGCTGTTCCGCGGGGAGGGCGACCGGGAAGGGCTGCGTCCACGCCTCGTCGTCCTCGGCCATCCGGGACAGCAGGTCGGCGTATGCGGCGAACATGTCGTCGACCATGTCGGCGGGCAACACGCCGACGCGGACGTCCCAGTTCGTGTCCAGACCGCCCCGGCGCTCGACGTTCTGGCAGTCGATCCACACCTGCGGGGTCTGCGACAGACCACGCACGAACTCGCCGCCCTCGTCGGCGCCGACGTGCTCACCGTCGCCCAGCCCGATCGCGCTGGTATAGACCACCGGGAACAGGGCGGCGTCCGGTCCGCGCCTGCGCCCGATCTCACGCATCACCTCGATCCCCGAGTACCGCCGGTGCTCCAGGTCGCGCCACAGTTGCTCCTGGTGGGCCTTCGCCCGGTCGGCGAGGCAGCCACCCGCCGCCGTGTCCACCTCCAGCAGCTCGATGCCGGTGAAGTCGCCGACCAGCCTGCCGACGTCGGGGTGCAGCGGCTCCCGGTTGAGCAGGGTCAGATCGAGGGTGAACCGGGCCGTACGGCTCCACCTGCCGATCACCTCGGCGAACGCGGCGAGCACCGCACCGGACGGGCTGACACCGTGCCGACGTGCGCGGTCGCACAGCGCGGCCCACGCGTCGGGTTCGACGCGCACCGCGTGTCGCTCGAACCGTACGTCGCCCTCCGTGGTGCGCCCGCTGTCGAGCACGGGCAGTGCCGGTCCGGGCGCGAGATCGTCCACACGCGACATCCAGTAGTCGCGGGCCCGTTCGAACGCGGGTCCCGTGCGCATCCGACGTTCGGCCTCGAGGTAGTCGCGGAACGTCAGCTCGGGTGGTGGCGGCGCACCCGCCGGGTCCGTGTAGAGCTGGTGCAGTTCCGCGAGCAGGACCTGGATGCTCACGAAGTCGGCGATGAGGAAGTTCAACGACACGTGCAGCAGCGCCGCCTCGTCGAGCAGGGTCAGGCCGAAACCGAAGAGCGGCCAGGTGCCGGGATCGTACTCGCGGTGTTCCCAGCCCCTCCTGATCCGGGCGAGCTCCTCCTCCGCCTCCCTCACCGGAAGGCCGCGGAGGTCCCGTACCAGCACCTCGGGCACGCCGGGGTCGGGCAGGACCCGCTGGCTTCCGTCGGCGTCCACGACGGCGCGCAGCATGTCGTGCCGGGCGACGAGCTCGGCGACCGCCGTCCGCAACCGCTCGGGGTCCAACGTGGGGTAGGAGACCTCGCCGTAGCCGTGGCAGCCGACCCCGCCGTAGGCGAAGGACGAGCGGCTGCCGAGGAGGTAGGCGGCCTGGACGTCGGTGAGCGGGAACGGCTCGTGTCGCGCGGCGGGATCGGGGCGCACCTCCGGCAACGCGTCGGCGGCCTTCAGGGCCGCGAGCACGTCCTCCTTGTGGTCCCGAAGCCGCCCGAGACGCTCCTCGGTCATGACGCCGCGCGGGGCGCGATAACGCAGCCGGCCGTCCTCCTCCCACAGCACGACACCGAGACCTTCGAGTTCCGTGAGCAGCTCCACGGCGGGGCTCTGCCCTGCGGTGATCGTCATAGCACTCCCTCTTCCATGTCGGCCTCGGAACCACGCAGGTCCTCCACGACGGCGGCGAGCCGCTCCACCGTGGGAGCCGAGGTCAGCTCACGCAGTGAGATCCCGATCCCGAACCGGCGTCGCATCCGCTCGACGAGGCGGGTGCCGAGCAGGCTGTCCCCGCCGAGGAGGAAGAAGCTGTCGGTGCGGCCCACCGTGGGTACGTCGAGCAGTTCGGCCCACAGCGCGGCCAGTTCGGTCTCCAGCTCGCCCTGGGGCTCCACGAGCGGTGCGGCGTCCGAGGACTCCGTGAGCGCGGCCGTCACGGCCTTGCGGTCGATCTTGCCGTTGGCGGTCAGTGGCAGCGTGGCGGCCGAGGTGACGCGGTCCGGCACCATGTGCGCCGGTAACTCGTCGGAGAGCCGGGCCCGCAGGTCGGGCAGCGCGGCGTACGCGTCGGTGTCCGTGCGTTCCACCGTGGTGACCATGGCGGCGAGGTGCGCGGCGGGGCGCTCCAGCACCACCGCGACGGCTCGTTCCACAGCGGGATGGCGCAGCAGTGCGGCCTCCACCTCACCGAGTTCGATGCGGTGTCCCCGGATCTTGACCTGCGTGTCACGTCTGCCGAGGAACTCCAGCACCCCGCCAGGGCGGTACCGGCCGAGGTCACCGGTGCGGTACCAACGTTCGACGCGCCCGTCCTCCGTGGTGACCTCCACGAAGCGGTCCGCCGTGCGTTCCGGATCACCTCGGTAGCCGCGGGCGACACCCGCACCGCCGATCCACAGCTCCCCCGTGACCCATTCCGGACAGTCCCGGCCGAACTCGTCGACGACCCGGTACGCCTGCCCGGGCAGCGGACGGCCGTACGGCACGGAACGCAGCGGCGGCTCGCCCGGCTCGACCGACGGCACGCCCGTGACGTCGTGGACGTTCGACCAGATCGACGCCTCCGTGGCACCGCCGAGCGCGGCCAGGCGGGCGTCCGGGGCGTGCTCGGCGAGCCGAACACCGAGATCCAGGGGAACCCAGTCCCCCGACACGAGCACCGTGCGCAGGCTTGCCAGATCACCCGGGTCGGCCACCGTCAACGCCATCTCCAACAGCGCGGGCACCGAGTTCCACAGGCTCACCCCGTGTTCCCGCACCAGCCTCACCCAGGTGCGGGCGTCACGCCGGGCGTCCTCGCCGACGAGCACGAGCGCGCCACCGGCTCCCAGCACCCCGAAGACGTCGTAGACCGACAGGTCGAAGTCCATGGCCGACACCGCGAGCACCCGGTCGGTGTGGTCCACCCCGAAGCGGTCGGTGATCGCCGCGACCGTGTTGAGCGCGGCCGAGTGGGTGATCTCGACCCCCTTGGGGGTTCCCGTCGAACCGGACGTGTAGATCACGTAGGCGAGATCGTCGTCCTTCCCGGGCACCGGCGAGGCGAGCGGGGACACGGCGAGCAGGTCGGTGAAGACCACGGCATCCGGCAGGTCGGCGGTGGCCGCTTCGGTCACGGCCAGCTTCGCGCCCGCGTTCTCCACGATCCTGCGCCGGCGTGCCGCCGGCTGGTCGGCCCCGACCGGCACGTACGCCGCTCCCGCCGCGACGACACCGAGGACGGCCGTGATCTGGTCGGCCCCCCTCGGCAGCACCACGGCCACCACGTCCCCTCGCCCGACACCCGCCGCGGCCAGTCCACCCGCCACGGCCAGCGCCCGCCGGGACAGCTCACCGAAACTCACCGCGCCGTCCGGCGTCACCAGCGCCGTCGCGTCCGGATCGCGCTGGGCGGCGGCGAAGAAGGCATCGTGCAGACCGCCCGTGCCGGTGGCGGGCACCACAGCGGGTGGCGCGCCGATCAGGGGAACCGGAGGGGATGCGGCAGCGCCGGTGACGGTGACCGACGGGCCGTCCCAGTCGCCGTCCGCCAGGTGCCGCAGCAGGCCGACGAACGCGGCGAACATCGTCTCCAGCACGCCGGGGCACAGCAGGCCCTCCACGGCGTCCCACGTCACCGACAGGCCACCGGCGCGCTCGGCGACCTGGTTGTCCAGCCATACCTGCGGGGTCTGCGACAGTCCCCACACGGGTTCACCGAACGGGAACGGCTCGTCGTCGCGGGCGACGCCCAGCGCACTGGTCAACACCACCGGCATGGTCACCGCCGCGTCACCGGTGCGTCTGGCCAGCTCCCGCAGCACCCACAGCGCCGACGCGGCACGGTGCTCCATGGCCTCCCAGATCCGGTGCTGCACGTCGAGCGCGTGCTCGGCGAAGCCCGCGCCGAGCCGGGGCCGGAACGGCACCAGCACAAGGGACGTGAAGTCGCCGACGACCGCGTCGATGTCGGGGTGGACGTCACGGCGATCGAACACGGTGAGGTTCAGCGTGAGATCGGCGCGGTCGCTGAACCGCGACAGCACGGTGGCGTACGCGGTGGCCAGGACCGCCGACGTCGTCACCCCGTGCTCGCGGCTGCGCGCGGTGAGCCGTCGCCACTGTTCCGGTTCGAGCCGCGCCTCGAGCCGGGTGAACCTGGGCGCGACCATCGCCTCCGGGTCGGCCGCCAGCGGCAACCGCGGCGCGGGGGGCAGGTCGTCGAGGCGCTCCAGCCAGTGTTCGCGTGCCCTCGCCACCTCGTCGGCGGGTGGTGTGGCCCCGAGGACGTAGTCGCGGAAGGTCAGGCGCAGTGGTGGCAGGGGTGCCTCCAGGTCGCGGTAGCGAACGGCCAGCTCCCGCAGCAGCACCACGATGCTGAGCGCGTCGAGGACCAGGTAGTCGAAGCTGAAGGCGAGGCGGGTGCTCCTCCCGATCGTGACCGCTTCCACGTGCAGCAGCGGCCAGCGTGCCGGATCGGCGATGCGGGTGGACAACCGGTCGCGCAGCCGGTCGAGCTCCCCCCGGTCGTCGGTGACGGTGACCGGGATGCGGAACCGCTCGACCACCGGCAGGACCCGCTGCCGCCCGTCCTCGTCGAAGACGGCCCGCAGCATGTCGTGTCGTTCGATCAGCCCGTTGAGCGCGTCCTCCAGCCTGGGTAGATCGACGTCGACACCGTCGAACTCCCAGTACCAGTGCGAGCCGACACCGCCGAGGGCGAACTGTTCGGAGCGGCCGAGCCAGTACGCCCGCTGGGTCTCGGTCGCTCCGAACGGCTCGTAGCGGTTCTCCGGGTCCGTGGCGAGGACGGGCGCCGATGCCTGTCCGGTGGAGACGAGCCCCTCGGCGAACTCGGCGAGGACCGGATGGTCGAGCAGCCTGCGCAGTGGCACCTCGATACCGCGGTCCCGCAGCCGCGCCAGCATTCGCGTCGCGATGATGCTGTCGCCGCCCGCGAGGAAGAAGTTGTCGTCCCGGCGCACCGAGGGCACGTCGAGCAGGTCCGCCCACACCTCCGCGACGAGCCGCTCGGCAGGCCCCATGGGCTCGCCGCCCCCGGCGTCCTGTCCGCGTTCTCGCTGCTGCCTCAGCAGCGTCGTGAGGGCGCCCGTGTCGGTCTTGCCGTTGGGGGTCAACGGCAGGGCCGCCACGGCGACGACCGTTTCCGGAACCATGGGCGGTGGCAGGTGCTCGGCCGCGTGCCGCAGCACCTGTTCGGACTCCAATGCGTCCGGCTCGGCGGTGGTGACGACCACGCCGAGATACGGATTCGGTGCGTCCACCACGAGCGCGACGGCGGCGTCGACGCCCGGGTGGCCGGACAGCGCCGCCTCCACCTCGCCGAGCTCGATCCGGTGGCCGCGCAACTTCACCTGGTTGTCGGCGCGGCCGAGGAACTCCAGGACTCCGCTCGTCCGATAGCGGCCGAGGTCGCGGGTGCGGTACCACCGCTCACCGTCGACCACCGGGAACTGCTCGGCGGTGCGCTCGGGGTCGCCGCGGTAGCCGAGCGCGACACCGGCACCGCCGATCCAGAGTTCGCCGGTGACCCAGTCCGGGCAGTCGCGGCCGCGCGCGTCGACCACCCGGAACCGCTGCCGGGGCAGCGGAAAGCCGTACGGCATCGAGCGCCACGCCGGTTCACCGGCCTCCACGGCCGGCACGACACCGTCCGGCCCGGGCTCGTAGAAGTTCGACCAGATCGCGGCTTCGGTGGCGCCTCCGAGCGCGGCGAAGCGGGCGTCCGGGGCGTGCGGGCGCAGCCGTTCGGCGAGGTCGAGCGGCACCCGGTCACCGGACACCAGCACGGTCCGCAGTGTCGACAGGCTGCCGTCGTCCGCCGCCACGAGCAGCATCTCCAACAGTGCGGGCACCGTGTTCCACACCGTCACGCCGTACTCGGCGACGAGTTCGCTCTGCGCGCGGGCGTCCCTGCGCTGGTCCTCGGTGACGGTGACGAGCGCAGCGCCCACCGACAGCATCCCGAACAGGTCGTACACGGACAGGTCGAAGTCGAGGGCGGACACGGCGAGTACGCGGTCGCCCGGCCCGACACCGAAGCGCTCGTTGACCGCGACGATCGTGTTCAGCGCCGCCGCGTGGGTGATCTCGACCCCCTTCGGCTCCCCCGTCGAACCCGACGTGAAGATCACGTACGCCAGGTCCTCGCCGGACCTCGGGCAGGGCGCTTCGAGCGGTTCCGCCGAACGCAGCTCCTGAGGGGACACCACGGGAACCCCGGGGTCCGTGCCCTCTCGACGAGGAGCCTGGGTGATCAGGTGCGTGACGCCCGCACGACGCAGGATGCGCTCGCGCCGTGCGGGTGGCTGCTCGACGCCGATCGGCACGTAGGCCGCGCCCGCCGCGAGCACGCCGAGCACGCAGGCGAGTTGCTCGACGCCCTTCGGCAGGCACACCGCGACGAGATCGCCCGGCCGCACTCCCCGCTCGACGAGTCCACCCGCGACGGCGAGCGCCTCCGAAGTCAGCTCGGCGTAACCGCGCGAGCCGTCCGGACCGAGGACGGCGGGTGAGTCCGGCGTGCGCGCGGCCATGGCGAACACCGGATCGTGCAGCGTCCCGGAAGGCGCGGGCGAGTCGTCGACGAAGCCGGGCCGGTCCTCCGGCCGCACCCCGCGCGGATCGGGTGCGGGAACGTCCCATTCGGACTCGACGGCCCACTCCACGAGGGCCGAGACGGCGTTCACCAGCGCGTCGGCGACCCCGGGCAGGAACACGCCGTCGGCGATGTCCCAGTGCACGTGCAGCGCGCCCTGCCGGTCGGTGAGCTGCACGTCGATGGCGACCTGCGGGTTCTGCGACATCGAGTGGACGGGCTCTCCGAGGCAGCGGCGCACCTCGGGTTCGAACAGCTCACCGAGACCGAGCGCGCTGGTGAACACGATCGGCGACAGCACGGCCTCGCCGTCCCGGTGCGACAGGTCGCGGAGCACGTCGATGCCGGAGTAGGCGGCGTTCGCGAGGCGGGCACGCAGCCGGTCCTGCAACGCCCGCGCCCGCCGCGCGAACGGCATCGGCTCGCCCGCGTCGACGTCGAGCAGCACCATGCCCGTGAAGTCGCCGACCATCGTGTCGACCTCGGGGTGAACCGGCTCGCGACCGTAGAAGGGCACGGTGAGCAGGAACCGGTCCCGCTCGCTCCAGGCCGCCAGCACCTCCGTGAACGCGGCCAGCACGAGGGACGACTCGGTGAGCCCGGCACTCCGGGCGCGGGCGGCGAACGTGCGGCGCGCCCTGGCGGGAACGCTGAACGAGCGCTGGATCGTGGTGTGCCCCGAGATCCCGGCGAGGTCACGGGCGTAGGGCAGGGCGGGCCCGGAGTCGGGCAGTTCGGCGAGCCGCTCGCGCCAGTACGCCTCGGCCCGCTCCCTCGCCCGCGCGGTCGCGGCGCGGGCCGCGACGGTGTACGCGGGAAAGTCCACCGCCGGGGGCGCCGGGTCGAATCCGGGATCGGTGTAGCGGCGCACGAGTTCGTCGAGCAGGATGCGGAAGCTCGTCGCGTCGCAGACGAGCATGTCGATCTGGACGTGCACCCGACCACGGCCGCCGGGCAACAGTGTGAGCCGCACGTCGAAGACCTCGCCCCTGTCCACGGCGAACCTGCGGTGCACGAGCCGGTGCCTCGTGCGCGCGAGCCGTTCCGCCCGCTCGTCCTCCGACAGCTCACGCAGATCGTCGACCACTAGACCGGACCACGCCCCGGTCGGCCGGACGCGGCCGAGACCGTCGTCACCGAAGCGGGCCCGCAGCATGGGATGGCGTCGTTGTAGCCACAGCACCGCGTCGGCCAGCCGGTCGGGGTCCACGGCGTCGCCCTCGAACTCGACGTAGAAGTGGGACCCGACACCGCCGAGGGCGAGTGCCTCGGACCGCCCGTAGTGGTAGGCGTGCTGCAGTGGTGTCAGCTCGAACGACGACTCGGGTGGTGACACGAGCGGGGCCGTGGCGCGGAGTTCCGTCGACTCGGGCTCCGGCACCGGTTCCTCACCGGCGGTCCGGTCGAGCAGTGCCGCCCACTCCGCGGGCGTGGACCACTCGATGAGCTCGCCGAAGGACACGTCCAGCCCCTCGGACTTCCACCGCGTCGCCAGCCGCATCACGGCGAGGGAGTCCAGGCCGAGGTGACGCAGGTCGTCGTCGTTCCCGATCTCCTCCGGGGCGAGGCCGAGCGCCTCGGCCACCCCCCGGCGAACGCGGTCGAGCGATCCCTCAGTCCGTGACATGGCTCGGCTCCTTCCGGCCTGCGACGAACTCGGCCCGCAGCCGCTTCGTGTCGACCTTCCCCACCGGCGTCTTCGGCAGCTCGCTCACCAGGCGCAGGTGGTCGGGCAGTTTGTAGTCGGCGCAGCCGCGCTGCGTCAGATGCGTGCGCAGGTCCGACAGGGTCGGCGGTTCCGTTCCCGGCACCGGGATCACGAAGACGCAGGACTTCTCGCCCAGTGAGGCGTCGGGCACCGCGACGGCGCTCACCTCGGCGACCGCGGGGTGTGACCGGACGTGCCGCTCGACCTCGGCCGTGGACACCTTCTCCCCGCCCCGGTTGATGACGTCCTTGATCCGGCCCGAGATCACGAGGTGGCCCGTGGGTGTCCTGCGGGCCAGGTCCCCGGTGCGGAAGAAGCCGTCCTCGGTGAACGACGCCGCGTTGTGTTCGGGCGCGCGGTAGTAGCCGCGCAGCGTGTACGGGCCGCGCAGCAGCAGCTCGCCGTCGTGGCCGTCGGGAACGTCGTGGCCCTCGGAGTCGACGATCCGGATCTCGTCGGCCTCGCACAACGGTCGCCCGTCGGTGCCCAGCCGCAGCTCCTCCGGCTCGTCGGGACGGGTACAGCACATGACGCCCTCGGTGATGCCGAACCACCGTGACACCGTGACACCGAGCGCGGCCTCCGCCCTGCGCGCCACCTCGGGGTCGAGCATGGCGCCACCGACCTCCACCACGAGTCCCTCGGCGCGAGACGGCAGCACGTCGGCGAGCTCCGTCCACAGTGACAGGTGGGCGGGCATCAGGGTGGTGAGGGTGACCCCTTCGCCGTGCAGCAGGGGGAACGCCTCGTCGGGGCTGGGGCTGCCCGCGAGGACCACCGTGCCACCGACCTGGAGGGTGCCGAGCACGCCGGGGCAGCCGAACGCCGCGTTGTGCGCGGCGGGCAGGGCGGCGAGGTAGACGCCGCGCTCGTCGAAGTTCATCGCCGTGGCGGACAACCTGCCCTGCAACGCGTAGTCGTCATGGGTGCGGGGGATGAGCTTGGGACGCCCGCTGGTGCCGCCGGACAGCAGCAGCACGGCGACGTCGGACGGTTCGGGGCCCGGTGTCTCGGGTTCGGACGGTGCCGCCTCCGCCAGTTCGGCGAGCCCGGTCAGGCCGTCCGGGTCACCGGCCACCAACAGGTGCTTCAGGCCGGGCACGCCGTCCCTCACCTCGCGGGCCAGCGTCCGGTGGTCGAACCGCTGGTGTACGTCGGGTACGACGAGGGCGACCGCCTCGGTGTGCTCGCACAGACTCACCAGTTCGTCACGGCGGTGGGACGGCAGCGCCAGCACGGGGATCACCCCGAGGCGGAAGAGCGCGAGGCACGTCAGGACGAACTCGGGCCGGTTCGGCAACTGCACGACCACACGGTCGTTGGCGCCGAAGCCGAGCGAGGAGAATCCCGCTGCGAGGCGGTCGGCGCGCTCGTCCAGCTCACGGTAGGTGAGGCGTTCGCGCGCGGTCACCACCGCCGTTCTCGTGCCGTCCGTTCGCGCCTGCGGCCGGGCGAGGTCGGCCAGGGTTCGACCGATCCAGTAGCCCTCCCGCCGGTATCGCGCGGCGAACTCGCGCGGCACCGGCACCGTTCCTTCGAGCATGGTTCTCCCTCATCGAGATCGAAAAACCGGACGACGCGCCCAAGGCCGCTGCCCCGCGGCATGCGGCGACGGTCACAAAAACTCCTTGTGGCAGTCAAGGTTTCGCCAACTCCCCGACCGTGCTGCCCGCCTCGTCGAGTTCGCCGTTCAGAAACCGGCGGAACAGTTCACGCCGACGCGGCTTGCCGCTCGTCGTGCGGGGCACGCGCGCCGCCGGTACGCGCCGCACCTCCACGCTCGCTCCCTCACCGAGACGATCGAGCGTCGAGCGGATCCGCTCGATCCGCGCTCCGGACTCCGTCGTGCCGACCACGGCCAGCACCACCGGTCGCGCCGCCCGCGAACCGAGGGCCACCACGGGGCGCGCACCCTCGTGCCCCAGTACCGCCTCCAGGTCCTCGGCGTACACCGTCCGGCCGCGGATCTTCATCGCGTCGCCGAGTCTGCCGAGGACGAACAACTCGCCGTCGAGGAGGAAACCCGCGTCGCCGGTCCGAACCCCGCTCCCCTCCAGGCGGGACCCCGTGGCCTCGGAATCGCCGACGTAACCGGAGGCCACCATCGGCCCCTCCACGCTGATCTCACCGACGACACCGTCGTCCACCGCATCGCCGCGGTCGTCGAGCACCCGAACCCGGGCACGGCCCAGCGGAGGACCGCAACTGACGATCTCGCGCGCCGCCGGGACGTCGGCACGGACCACCCGCGCGCCGGGCACCAGCGTGGCCGGGTCCACGGTCAGCGAACGCCAGCCACGTCCGGCCGGGGTTCCCGTCACCGCGAGGGTCGCCTCGGCCAGCCCGTACGCGGGCGCGAACGCGGCCGGGTCGAAGCCGTGCGGCCCGAGCAGGTCGTGGAACCGGCGCAGCGAGTCGGGGTCGATCCGTTCGGCGCCGAGGATCAGCACCCGCCACGAGGAGAAGTCCGCCCCGGCGAGGTCTCGGGGACGGACCCGCGCGCTGATGTGGTCGAGCCCGAACACGGGCATCGCGGACAGGGCCGCCCGGTGTTCGGAGAAACAGCGCAGGTACCGGAGGGGCCTGCGGACGAACTCCGCCGTCGGCAGCAACCACAGATCCGCCTGGTGCGCCACCGGACCGAGCAGGCAGCCGACGAGGCCCATGTCGTGATGCAGCGGCAGCCACGACGCGGTGGGCGTGTCCGGTGTGTGGTCGAGCCACCCGCCGAGCGTGGAGAGTGTGGTGGCCAGAGCTCCTTCGGAGACGCGGACGCCGCGGGGCGAGGCCGTGGACCCCGAGGTGAACTGCACGAGCACCGTGCGGTCCGGCTCAGCCGGTGCGAGCAGGCCCACCGGCTCGCCGGTGAGCCGTCCCCCGGTGTGCCGACCGGCCCCCGTCATAGCCGATGTGGCCTCCTCGGCGATCTCCTCGGCGATCAGAGCGCGACGATCACCGGTGTGGCCCCGATGCCGCGTGCTCGTCACCACGAGGGTGGGCCGAGCGTTGTCCAGCACGGCCTCGATCCGCAGTGTGTGTTCCGCCGCCGGGCCGAACAGTGGAGGCGGAGCCACGGGCGCGGCCGCCGCGCCGACCGCCGCGGCGGCGTAGAGGGCGGCGACGAACTCCGGCCCGGTGTCGAGCAGGATCGCGACGACGTCGCCCTCCCGCACTCCCTCGGACCGGTACACCGCGGCGAACCGTCCGGCCAGCCCGGCCAGACGGGGGTACGGCCAGTGGTCCCAGCCGTCGCGGTGTGCGAACCGGATCCCGGTACTCTCACGTGGCGAGCGCAGCCACGCGGTGAACTCCCGCTGTTCCACACGCCCCCTCGGTCATCGGCCCAGTGTGACGGGCAGTTCCTTGAAGCCGTTCATGAAGTTCGACGCGAGACGCGACCCGGACCCCGCCCGCCGGAGCCGCGCCACGTGCGGCCGCAGCGCCGTGAACAGCTCCACGGCCTCCTGCCGCGCGAGGTGCCCGCCGAGGCAGAAGTGCGGGCCGACACCGAAACTGAGATGCGGGTTCGGGTCGCGGGCGAGGTCGGGAACCTCGGGGCTGTCGAACACCGTCTCGTCGTGGTTGGCCGCGATGTAGTAGAGGATCACCTTGTCGCCCTCGGCGATCGGTTGGCCCTCCAGTTCCGTGTCCGCCGTCGCCGTGCGCCGGAACTGCATGATCGGGGTGACCCACCGCAGCATCTCGTCCACGGCCTTCGACACGTCGGCACCGGCGACGAACCGCTCCGCCAGCCGGGGGTGCTCCAGCAGCAGATCGATCCCTCCGGAGATGAGGTGACGCGTCGTCTCGTTGCCCGCGACGACCATGAGCAACCAGGCGTGGCAGAACGCCGACTCGTCGAGCGGTTCGGGTCCCGTGACGAGTGCGCTGACGAAGTCGTCACGCGGCGAACGACGACGGTCGTTCGCCAGTCTGCGGGCGTAACCGAACGCCTCCGCGATCGTGCGGGTGAACGTGGTGACGTCGTTGCCCCCGATGTCGGGGTCGTCGAACCCGACGAGGTTGTTGCTCCACTCGAAGAACAGGTGCCGGTCCTGGCTCGGCACACCCAGCAGGTCGGCGAGCACCAGCAGCGGCAGTTCGGCGGCCACGTCGGCCACGACGTCCCCACCGCCCTCGGCCACGAAGGCCGACACCAGCGAGGCCGCGTGGTCGTGGATCGACTGGGCGAGCGCGGCACGGGTCGGCATCGCGGAGACGATCCGGCGCCGCAGCACGCCGTGTTCCGGCGGGTCCATGCCGATCAGCAGTTGCCGGGAACGCTCCAGATCGGCCCACGACTTGGGGTCACTGAGGAACGCTCCCCTGGCCGCCGACGAGAACAGCGTCGGTTGCCGGGACGCCGCCACGACGGTCTCGTGCCGCGTGACCGCCCAGAAGCCGGTTCCGGTGTGTTCGACGAAGCCGGATCCCGAGCGCAGCCGCCGGGTGGGCTCGGGCACCCACGCCACGGGTGCCTGGGAGCGCAGCCGAGCGAACTCGGCGAGTGGCGGTCCCTGCCGGTAGGCGGCGGCGTCGGCGATCGAGGTGGTGCGGACGTCGTCGGGTGTGGGCATGGTCGGCATCCGTTTCAGTCCAGGAGGTCGGGGTGACGGCGCACGATGTCGGCGTACAGGGGGCGGAAGTTGAACCGGCCCATCTCGGGAGTGCCGATGGTGCCGTAGGTGTGCCGCGCCGAAGCCGGGTCGATCAGGTGCGGCTCACCCGCCGCCTCGGCGAGCAGTTGCACCTGACAGGAGCGGTCCATGGTGAGGAACCACCACGCCGCCTCCTCGACGGTGCCACCGACGGTGAGCAGACCGTGGTTGCGCAGGATCACCGCCTTGAACGGGCCGAGACTCCCGGCGATCCGCTCGCCCTCCTCCTTGTCGGTGACCACACCCGAGAAGTCGTCGTGCACCGCGTGGTCCTCGAAGAACGCGCACGCGTCCTGTGTGATCGGCAGCAGCGGCCGGCCCAGCGCGGCGAACGCGCGGCCGTGCAGCGAATGCGTGTGGGCCGCGGCCACCGCGTCCGGGCGGGCGGCGTGCACGGCGGAGTGGATGGCGAACCCGGCCGGGTTGATCCGGCCCTCGCCTTCGACGACCGTTCCGTCCGGAGCGACCAGCAGCAGGTCGCTGACCCTGACGTGGGCGAAGTGGACGGCGAGCGGGTTGATCCAGAAGTGGTCCGTGCGCTCCGGGTCGCGGGCGGTGACGTGCCCGCCGACACCTTCGTCGAATCCCCGTTCGGCGAAGAGCCGGAACGTCGCCGCGAGGCGTTGTTTGCGCCGCAGCCGCTCCTCCTCGATCGTGCGGATGGGCCGCCGGGACTGCCCCGTCGCCATCAGGCTCCGCCTCCCGCCACCTGCGCAGGAACCGGAGCCGTCGCTTCGCCCGGGTCGAGCACGCCGCGCTCCCGCAACAGCGGCAGCACCCCCTCACCCACCCAGTACGCCTCCTCCAGATGCGGCTGTCCCGACAGGATCAGGTGCTCGACGCCCGCCTCGTGCAGCTCCGTGATCCGGTCGGCCACCTCGGTGTGCGAGCCGACGAGCGTGAGTCCGGGGCCCTGGCGGATCAGGCTGAAGCCGGTCCACATGTTGGGGGCCACCTCCAGGCTCGACGCGTCGCCTTCGTGCAGTGCGGCCATCCTGCGCTGGCCCACGGAGTCGGCGGTGGACATCCGCTGCCGCGCGTCCCGGATCTGCTCCGGGTCGAGATGTTCGAGGACGCTGTTCGCCACGGCCCAGGCGTCTTCGGCCCGGTCGCGGCTGATGATGTGGAGCCGGGTGCCGAACTCCAGGGTGCGGTCCGGCGCCGTGACCGCCGCCTGCTCCCGCACGCGGGCGAGTTGCGCCGTCAGCTGGGGGATCGGCTCGGCCCAGCACAGGTAGACGTCGGCGTGCCGCGACGCCACCCGCATCGCCGCTTCGGACGACCCACCGAGGAAGATGCGCGGCCACGTGCTCGGCGGGCGCATCACCCGGCCGCCCGCCACCGTGAAGTGGTCGCCCTCGAAGTCGGTCCTGCCCTGCCACAGCGAACGCAGCACGGCCAGGAACTCCTCGGTACGGTCGTAGCGGCTGGCGTGGTCGAGGAAGTCGCCGTAGCGGCGTTGCTCCTGCGGGTCACCTCCGGTGACCACGTTGAGCAGCAACCGGCCGCCGGACAGGCGCTGGAACGTCGCCGACATCTGCGCGACCAGCGTGGGCGCCATCAGGCCCGGCCGCAGCGCGATCATGAAGCGCAGCCGTTCGGTGTGGGCGGCGAGCGCGGAGCACACCAGCCAGGGGTCCTCGCAGAACAGTCCGAACGGCGCGAGCACACCGTCGAAACCCTGCCCCTCCGCGGCCCTGGCGACCTGCGCGAGGTAGTTCAGACCGATATCCCGCCGGCGTTCACGTCGCTGTCCGTTGCCGACACGGCCTTCGGCAAGGTCACGACCGTCACCGTGGAGCGGCAGAAACCAGTACATCCGCAACGTCATCGCGCCCTCCCGTACCCGGTCGCGCTCACGCTCGCCGCTTCCGCGGTGTGGTGTCAACGCGCCGCGAACGGCACCGGAAGTGTTGCCCGCACCGGCGCCGCACCTGATCGTGCGTGGCATGGGTTGCATGGACAACGCGGCGACACCGCACGCGCCGCTGGCCGGTCTGCGGGTGCTCGAAGTGGCGACCGGTGTGGCGGGCCCGTACGCGGGGCGGCTGCTGGCGATGCTCGGCGCCACGGTCGTGAAGGTCGAGCCGGCCGAGGGCGATCCCGCGAGGACGATCCCGGTCGACGGCGGGCCGCAGGTCTCACCCAGCCCGCTGTTCGTCCACCTCAACGCGGGCAAACGCTCGGTCGGCGCGGAGTCGATCACGCCTGAGGAGGGTCTGGCGTGGGCCGACGTCGTGCTCAGCGACCGGGTCGCTCGGGACTTCGGACCGTGGGAGGACACCGGCTCGGTGGCGGACCCGCCGATGCTCGTCTCCGTCACGGCCTGGGGTACCGGCCACGACGACCCGGGCAGCCCCTCGGACGAGCTGCTCGTCCAGGCCGCGTCCGGTCTGCTGGCGGCGACGGAGCAGGACGGTCAACTGTGGCGTTTCCCCGGTTGGCAGTCCCAGTACCTCGCGGGCGCGTACGCGGCCGCTGCCGCACTCGCCGGTCTCGGCAGGCACGGCCGAGCCGAGGTGACCTGGGTCGGCGCGGCGCGCTCGGCGGTGGAGTGCCAGGCCGCGGCGACGCTGTACGGGGTCACCGCACCCCACGGCGACGAGCGCGAGGAGGAGGTGCGCCAGGCGGGTTTCCAGACGAACACCTTCCCCTCCGGCGCCTTCGCGTGCGCCGACGGCTACGTCGTGCCCGGCACGGTGCGCGGCAAGGACTGGACCACCCAGTGCGAACTGTACGGCCGCCCCGACCTGGTGCTGGACCCGAGGTTCAGCTGGCGAGACCGCTGGCGCAACCGCGAGCAACTGCGCGCCGAGATCGCCGACTGGTATCTCGCCCGGACCCGGCGGGAGATCTTCGACCTCGCGTTGAAGTCGGGCTGGTCGGCAGGCATGGTGCTGTCCGCGCAGGACGTGCTCACCGACCCGCATCTGCGGGAACGCGGTTTCGTGGGCACCGTCTCCGGCGCGGCGCGGGGGCCGATCCCGGTGCGGCCCTGGCGGGTGGAGAACACCACCGCGCCCACCGTGGTGCGACTCGCCCGGCGCGGTGAGGACGACGGGTGGTTCCAGCCGCGCCGACCACGTTCCCGGCCACTGTGGCCCGTACGCAACGGTTTGCGTGTCGTGGAGCTGACCTGGGCGTGGGCGGGCCCGTTCGTGGGCCGGTTCCTGGCGAGTACCGGAGCCGACGTCATCAGGGTCGAGGCCGGCGCGCATCCCGACGGGTGGCGGACCCGGTTCCGCCTGCGGGACCTCGGAACAGCACCCGGTGAGCAGCACGCTCCCACCGACGTCACCTACGACGCCTCGGCACAGTTCAACAGCCTCAACCGCGGCAAGCGCGCCGTGTCGGTGGACCTGTCCCGGCCGGACGGGGCGCGGGTCTTCCGGGAGCTGGTCGCGGCGGCCGACGTGCTGGTGGTCAACATGAACCACCGCGTACTCGCCGACCGTGGTCTGGACGGCTTCGTCCGCGAACAGGTGGAGCGCGGGCTCGTGCACATCACGATGCCCGCGCTCGGCGCGGTCGGCCCGGACCGCGCCATGCCGGGCTTCGGCATGCTCACGGAGGCCATGGGCGGTTTCGCGGCGAGGTTCGGTTCGCCCGGGGAGGGAGCTCGGACGAGCCCCACCTACTACCCCGACGCGGTCTCCGGCGTGCACGCCACCGTGGCCGTGCTGGCCGCGCTGGCCGCGCGCGCGGCAGGCGGTCCGGGCGCCGCCATCGATTTCTCCCAGCAGGAGGCCCTGTGGTTGCAGTTCGGCGAGGGTGTCGTCCTCGCGGGACAGCAGGGCCGCTCACCGGCCAGGCTCGGTAACGCGGAGCCGGGCGCGGCCGACGCCGGAGTGCTGTCGGCCGCCGACGGCCACCTCGCCTACGTGGTGGCCACGGAGCAACAGGCACGTGCCGTGCGCGAACTTCTCGAACGGGACGGTGGGACCGGTGGGACAGCGCTGAGCGAGGCACTCACCGCGTGGGCGGCACACCGGGACACCGACGCCGTTCGCGAGGCGCTGCGCGCGGCCGGTGCCCGCTGCGTGGCCGTCCAGCACATTCGGTCGTTGTTCCACTCGGGCACGCTGGCCGCGCAGCGGATGCTCGAACTCGTCGACCACCCGGTGGCGGGAAAACGCGCCTACCTCGGTATCCCGGTCGCCCTCGACGGCGAACCGTTGCGGGCGGACGGGCCCGCACCGATGTTCGACCAGCACACCGACGAGGTCCTCACCGAATGGCTCGACTACTCGCCGGAAAGGCTGGCGGCACTGCGAGGGGACGCGGCCATCGGCACGGTGCCGAAAGGCTCCCGCCCTCGCGCCCGCTCGTGAGCGCGGGGCGCCGCTCACCCGTCGGCGCCCCGCACGGCGGCCAGCATCGCCGCCAGTGCGGGGCGCGAAACCTTCCCGTTCGCGGTCATCGGCAACTCGGGAAGCCTGAGCACGTCGTAGGGTCGCTTGTCGTCCGAGATCCGGCCCCGCATCCAGTCCCGCACCTGGGCGGCGTCGAGGTCGGTGTCGCTGACCACCGCCGCCGCGACACGCTGTCCCCACACCGGGTCGGGCACACCGAACACCACGCACTCCCGCACGTCGGGATGCCCGCCCAGGACGGCCTCGATGTCGGCAGGCACCATGTTCACGCCACCACTGATGATCATGTCGTCGGCACGTCCGGTCACGTGGACATAGCCGTCGGCGTCGACGAAGCCCACGTCACCGACGGTCTGCCAACCGCCGCCGGGAGCCTGCTCCTCGCGGCGAGCCGTGCCGAGCCGCTCGTCGCCGCCCACGTAGCCGTCGAAGGCGAGCGGTGTCCGCGCGTGCAGCACGCCCTCCTCCCCTGCTCCGAGGCGTCGCCCGTCGCGGAAAGCGGCCACCTCGACACCGTCGAACGGTCGCCCCGACGAGCCGGGGTGGTCGGCGAACTCGCGGGCGTGCAGCGCGGTCGTCGGCCCCAGTTCGGTGCTGCCGTAACACTCGACGAAGCCGGGCCCGAACAGGCGCACCGCTTCCCGCTTCAGCGCGTCGGGGAACGGCTCACCCGACACCACGACGTGGGTGGGTGTGGGAAGCCGATCCCGCCGGTCCCGCCCCGCGCGGACCAGCCGTCGAAGCTGGGTGGGGGTGAGGAATCCGCTGTTCATGCCGTGCTCCGACGCGAAGTCCAGCCACGCCTCGGCATCGAACCCGCGTAGCAGTCCGACGGTGCCGCCTCGGGACAGGGACATCAGCGCGCACGTCCAGGGGCCCGAATGGGTCAGCGGTCCGGACACGAGGAAGCGGGTTTTCGCCCCGAGACCGAAGCCGTTGGCGATCCGCTCGGCGAGGCGCCGGTCGCCCCTCGTCCGCAGCGCTGCCTTGGGGCGGCCGCTCGTGCCCGACGTGAACAGCAGGGACGCGCCCGCGCCGAGCCGGTCGGTGTCACCGGTCGGCTCGGCGCGGGCCGCCACGAGCCCGGCCCCCTCCGGCAGCGGTTCGGTCACGTCGAGCACCGGCACCCCGTCCGCCACGTCCTGGACCCGCTGTCGCTCGGCACCGTCCACGACGATCACGGCCGGTGCGGCGACCGCGATCCGGCCCGTCAGTTCCTCCGCCGTGCACCGCCGCCCGAACGCCACCACGGGGGCGCCGAGTCCGCGAGCGGCCAGCGCGACGGCGAGCACCTCGGCGCGGTTGGCCATGATCCAGCCCACCCGTCCCGAAGGCCCCGCCCCGTGCGCGGCGAGTGCCGTGGCGAACCGGTCCACCATCTCGTCGAGTTCGCCTCGGGTGAGGGTGCGATCGACCTCCACCACGGCCGGCGTCTCCGTCATACCTGTCCCCTGTCGTCGGATCCGGCCTGTCTAGCCCGTCCCGGACCGTCCCGGACCGTCACAGCCGCTGCAGCACCGTGGCCGTACCGAGTGATCCTCCGCAGCACATCGTCACGAGCGCGTGCTCGCGGTCGCGCCTGCGCAGTTCGCCGAGCGCGGTGGCGACCAGCCGGGCTCCGGTGGCTCCCATCGGGTGCCCGAGCGCGATCGCTCCCCCGTTGACGTTGACGCGGTCGAGATCGGCGCCGGTGCGCTCGACCCACGACAACACCACACTCGCGAACGCCTCGTTGACCTCCGCGAGGTCGAGGTCGGCCAGCGCCATCCCGGTCCGGTCGAGCACCGCCCGGGTCGCGTCGACGGGGCCGTCGAGCAGGTAGTACGGATCGGCCCCGACGAAGGTGTGCCCCACCACGCGGCCGATCGGGCGAAGGCCGAGTGCTTGTGCCCGCTCGGCCGACATCCACAGCACGGCCGCGGCTCCGTCCGACACCTGCGAGGTGGTCGCGGCGGTGTGCAGGCCCTCCCGCAGGGTCGTCCGCAACGTCGCCAGGGTCTCCGGCGTCGAGTCCCGGATTCCCTCGTCCTCGGTCACCACGCCGTTCGGGGTCTCCACCGGCACGATCTCCTCGGCGAACACGCCACGGTCGCGAGCCGCCGCGGCGAGGCGTTGCGACCGCACCCCGAAGGCGTCGAGCTGCTCCCGGGTGTGGCCCTGCCTGCGGGCGATGCGTTCGGCACCCCCGAACTGCAGGCCCGGCGGGTCGTCCCAGGGGTAGTCGTCGGTCTGGTAGTCACGCTTGCCACCGGGAATGTTCGCTCCCGCGGGCACGCGGCTCATGCTCTCCACACCGCACGCGATGCCGAGGTCGAGCACCCCCGCGTCGATCTGCGCGCGGATCAGCTCGTTCGCCTGCTGCGCCGACCCGCAGCTGGCGTCGATCGTGAGGCACGGCACCGTGTGGTCGAGCCCGGTGGACAGCCACGCGCAGCGGGTCACGTTGAACCCCTGCTCGCCGACCTGGGTCACGCAGCCGCCGACGATCTGCTGCACGGCGGACGGTTCGAGACGGTTGCGGCGCAACAGCTCCAGGAGCACGGTCCGCAACAGCTCGGCGGGGCGCATTCCGGACAGCACACCGCCGCGCTTGCTGATCGGCGTCCGCACCGCGTCGACGACGACGGCGCGGGAGGTCATCCGCAGCCTCCCGCCGTGTCGGTGTCGTACGCACCGACCAGGTCCCGCACGGCCGCCGGCGCGGGTGGCACCTCGGGCACAGGCTCGCCGGTCAGCGCGGCCACGAAGTCGTCCACCCGGTCCAGCCCCCAGAACCGCTCCCGTCCGATCCGGAAGTACGGCACCCCGAACACGTCGTCCTCGTACGCCCGCACCAGCGCCTCGGTGCCCGCCTCGCGCAGCCGGGGATCGTCGGGCGCGGCGACCAGTTCGTCGCCGGGCAGTCCCGCCGCCTCGGCCACCGCCCGTACCACCTCGGGCGTGCACACGTTCTCCCCGCGCTCCCACCGGGCGGCGGTGATCCCGGCGTAGAACTGCGCTCCCCTGCCGAGTTCGGTCGCTCGGATCCACGCGAGATGCGGCAGTTCCCACCACGGGTCCACGTCGACGGGCCACGTCATGGTCAGCCCGTGCTTGCGGACCTGGCGCCGCACGTCGTAGAGGATGTACAGGTGCTTGGCCTTGCTCATCTGCTGGTAGTGGAAGTCGGCGCCACGCTCGTGCAACGCCGCCGTGGTGCGCTCGTCCGGGTCGTAGTACGGCAGCAGCTCCACCCTCTCGGTGAGATCGGGCACGGCGCCCAGCAGCTTCGTCATGGCGATCCAACTGAACGGGCTGCGGAAGGAGAAGTGCACCCGTGGCCTGCGTGCGCTCACCGGCCCTCACCTCGCCGCAGCGTCTCCACCGTCTCCTCGTCCAGCTCCGCGAGCTGACCGACGGACTCGCCGCGGGTCACCGCGTAACCGTGCAGGATCGTGCCCGCCGCCACCAGCCTGGTGTGGTCTCCCTCGACGACGTGACAGGTCATGCGGCCGTCGAACGCGCGCCCGGCCACGATGTCGTCCACGGCGAACGTGGTTCGGACGACGTCGTCCATGCGCGCCTCGCCGTACACCGCGACCCTGGCCCTCGACACGACCGGGATCCAGCCACGCTCGGCGAGCAACCTCGGCACCGACAGGCCGACCGCGGCGAGGTAGCGGTCCACCGCCTCCTCCATCGCCGCCACGTACGTCGAGTGCTGCACGACGTCCGAGTAGTGGCAGTGGAAGTAACGCGCCGTCCAGTCCCAGGAGAACTCCCCCGGCCGTCCCGCGATCTCCTCGGAGGCGACCGGGGAGGTGAGCAGCGCCCGCAACTCCTCGGGCACCTCGGCACCGTGGCGCTCGGCGGCCGCCTCCGGGACCAGTGCCACCGTGAGCCTGCCCCGCAACACCCGCGCAGGGCTCTCACCACCGGTCCGCAACCGCACGGTGAACGTGGCGCCGCCGGTGCGGGTGACCTCGGCGGTCACCTCGTCGTCCACCTCCAGTGTGGCGGGCAGCAGCACGGAGGAGTCGAGCACGCGCAGCCCGACGCCGTACTCGTGGAACAGCCGCTGCGGGCCGAGATCCCGCTCGCGGAACCAGCCGAGCACGGCCTCCTGCGCCAGCTGCATGAACTGCTTGAACCCGATCCACGTGCGGATGTTGGCGCTCTCGTAACGAGGGCGCAGGTGCGTGACGACACTGCGCTCCTCCACCTCCCGCGCGAGCGGTTCAGCGGTCATCGGTCTTCGCTCCTTTCGGCTCGGTGTGCGGTGGGTGACGCCGCGAACCGCGTCAGCAGCTCGGCAACCTGTTCCGCATGCCGGATGTGGCAGAAGTGGTCGAACTCCGCATGCCAGGTCAGGGTCGCGTCCGGCAGCGCGCCGGTGAGCCTGGACAGCTGCGCGCGGGACGCGCCGGGATCGCGCTCGCCCGCGACGACGAGGACCGGGATGCCGAGCGACTCCATGGGAAGGTGCCCGCTCGCCACGTACTGTTCGAAGACGGCCAGAAAGCCCGTCAACCCGATCCGCTCGAACACCTTGTCGGTCATCGACTCGACGAGCGCCTCGCCGATCCGTTCGAGTCGTCCGCCGAGCCGCGCCCGCACGGCCTCCCGCATCTGGAACTCGAACGCCTCACGGGAACGGTTCCAGGTCCGCCAGGTCGGACGGGGCTCCGGAGCACGGTAGAACGGAACGATCATCGCGAGTGCTCCCGCGCCGCAGTACTCCCGTGCCACCGCCTCCAGCGACGCGTTCGCCCCGAACGAGTGGCCGACCAGCAGGTCGGGTTTGCGGTCGAGCCGGTCGAGACCGGTCGCGATCCACGACGCGGGCGGCGCGGTCCACCGCCAGCCGTAGTCGTTGCCCGCGCGCCAGGGCATGTCGAGCGCCACGGTGTCCCAGCCGTCACCGAGTGACTCCGACACGGACCGCCACGAGCGCCAGTCGTCCTCCAGCCCGTGCACGAACACGGCCAGGGGGCGATCCGGCCGCGACGGGCCGAGCCGCTTCGGACGTACCTCGGCGTTCATCCGCGCCCCGCGGTGATCCGGGTGGAGCGGAAACCCTCTTCCGGAGCACCACACACCGCGGTGATCGAACGCACCGTGGAGTCGGCGGCGACGACGGCCGCCGCGACGGCGACCTGGAGCACACCCTCGGCGCCGTAACCGCGCCCTCCACTCCCAGTGTCCACTGTGACTCTCCCGTGTGTTGTCGAATCGGCGAAGAGCCCGCTGTCGTGTGCGGTGGACTCGACCATGACGTCGTGCAGGAACGCTCCGCCGTCCTCGGCGTGCCCCGCTGCCTCCAGTACGACGCAGGCCGCCACCGGCACCCCCGGCGCACCGGTGGCGCGGGTGAGCAGGGCGTCGGTCACCTCGTCGCGTGGCTCGACACCCACCACGACGACCCGGCCGGCCCGGCCGGACAGCAGCAGCAACCTGCCCAGCCCGACGGCGTCGAGTCCCGAGGAGTGGCCCGAACAGACGGTCAGGTTCGGACCGCCGAACCGGAACCAGATCGCCACCGTGGAGGCGATCACGTTGCTGGACGCGTTGGGCGCATCGAGCGGGCTCACCGCACGCACGCCGCCGTCGCGCAGGGCGGTACCGAGCCCGGCCACGGTCGCGACGTTGCCGAGGTTGGAGCTGACGATCACCGCGGTGCGCGGATCCATCTCCTCCGCCGAGCGGCGCGGTGCCCGCTCCGGGAGGCCGAACGCCCGGTGCACCGCGCACAACGCCATCCTCGTCGCCGGTTCCTTGGCCAGCAGTCCCTTGCGCCCGAGCAGTTCGGCGGCGCGTTCCGGAGGCGGGACGGGGTCCGGCTCCCAGTGTTCCGTGCGCGTACCGGGGACCGGCTCGGGAAGGCACACCGCCCGCCGGGTGATCGCGACCAGCCGGTTCACGCTGCCACCTCCGGAGCGGCCAGCAGGGTGACGGCGTTGACCCCACCGAAGCCGAAGGCGTTGACCTGCGCCACCCTCACCGGCAGCGGCACCTCGGCGGGGTGGGCGAACCGGAACCCGTCCGCCTCCCCGATCGCCTCACGCAACCCGACGACACCCGGTACCCGGCCCGCTCGCATCGCCCGCATGGCGACGTCGACGTTGACCAGCGCCGCCGCGCCCGAGGTGTGCCCGACCGCGCCCTTCACCCCGGTGAGCACGGGGCGGCGCGGCCCGGAGAAGACGCGCCGCAACGCGCGGAGCTCGGCGGGATCGTTCTGTTCGGTTCCCGTGCCGTGGGTGACGACGAGATCGACCTCCTCGGCACCCACCCCCGCTCGCGTGAACGCGTCCCGCATCGACCGCACCATGCCCGCCACGTCCGGGGCGGTCTCGTGGTGCGCGTCGCAGCACAACCCGGTGGCGAGCAGTCCCGTTTCTCCCGGCCCGGCGGTCCCGGCCGCGACGACCACGGCGGCGGCGCCCTCGCCGAGCAGCACACCCGTGCGGTTTTCGTCGAAGGGCCGCACCTGTGTCGTCGGAGCCGGCGTGACCCGCCCGATCATCGCGAGCATCGACGCCGTCATCACGTCGGTGCCCGCCGCGACCACCCGCTCGGCGGCACCGGAGTCGACCAGGTCCTGGGCCAGCGCCAGCGCGTGACCGGACGCACTGCAGGCGTTCGACAACGTGATCACCGGGCCCAGTCCCTCGCCCAGCTCGGCGAGGCAGGGGCCGAAGTGCAGCCGATGCAGTTCGAGTTCGTCCCTGCCCTCGGCCCACCGCTCGACGGCACGCAGTTCGCGAAGGCCGGTGCCGACCACGACGGGCACGCGCTCGGTTCCGGCGTCCACACCGGCGTCCGCCAGCGCACGCGCCACGACGGAGGTCAGCAGCCGGCTCGCACCGTATCGGGGCTCGGGACCGTCGTCGGCCGGGTGATAGGCTCGCGTCACGTTGACCGAAGCAGCGTCGACGTGCCGTAGTGGCCCCACTCCGCTACGACCCTCGAGGAGCGCTCCGAACGTGGCGGCGCCGTCGCCGAAGCAGGTGCGCACGGCGCTAGCGACGATGCGCGCCACGCGACCATCCCCTCACCACGGTGGCCCCGACGGCCCCGTCGGGCGAGTGCGAGACCAGTATCGAGAGTTCCCCGTCACGCTCGGGGCTGTCCCGGTGCCGTCCGAGGACCGCCGTCAGGTCCAGCGCGGCGGTCGCCGAACCGCAGTCACCGGCGTGTGCCTGCGTCGTGAGGCACTCCGGCTTCGGCGAACCCGCGGCGGCCAGCTCGCGGCACACCTCACGCCACATCGCCCTGTCCTCCCGTTCGTCCGCGGTGGGACGGACCCATGCGGCGGTGACGCCCTTGCCGAGACCGGCGCCCGCACGCTCGGCCGAGGCCAGCGCCCGGCGCACACAGCCACCCAGCGCGGCGGGCCGGTCGGCGAACGTGGCCGAGAAACCGAGCGCCACCCCGAGGATCTCGGCATCCGGGTCGGTCCCGCCCCCCGTGGAGAGCGCGAACATCGCACCGCCCTCCCCCGGATACGTGGCCGGTGGCAGTCCCGCGGTGCGGGCCAGCCACGCCGCGTGCGGACTGAGTTCGTCGATGACACCGGCCAGCAACATGTCGACCTGCCCGGTGCGGAGCAGGTTCGCGCTGTAGCGCAGCACGCTCATCAGTGCCATGGCGCCACCTGCGATGGTGGCGTTGACACCCCGCAGCCCGAACCAGATCGCCGCCTGTCCCGCCGCGCAGTTCATCACGGTCGTCGGGAACAGGCCCGCGTTCACCATGTACGGCCGTTCCTGGACGAACGTGTCCACGGCGTAGTCGACGGAGGACCGCACACTGCCCGCCGTGGTGCCGAGCACGATGCCGATCCTCGTCGAATCGAGCGTGCCGAGATCGATGCCCGCGTCCTCGAGCGCCTGCCTGCACGCGACGACGGTCAGCCCGGTCCTGCGGTCGAAGAAGCTCGTTCCCTTGCGACCGAGCTCGGTCCGGATGTCGAAGTCGCTCACCGTGAGACCGGGTCCGCCGGGCAACGACTCCGGGTCCGTTTCCTCCGTGTTCCCGGGAACAGCCGCGGGACCGCGCAGTGCCGCCGCGAGTTCCGTCGGTGTCCGCCCGGCGGCACTCAGCGTGCCCACCCCGGTGATGGCCATGGTGTTCATGAGGCCGCTCCGAGCATCACGATCGCGTTGTTGCCGCCGAAGGCGAAACCGTTGTTCTGGACGACGCGGACCTTCGCCTCGCGGTGCTGGTTCGGGATCGGGTCCAGCCAGGGCATTTCGGGGTCGCGGGTGGACCAGTTGATGGTGGGCGGCAGGAACCCGCGCGCGACCGCCAGCACGGAGGCGATGGCACCGAAGCCGCTCGCCGCTCCCATCGTGTGACCCAGCATCGACTTGATCGAGCTCACCGGAGGCACGTCACCGTCGAACACCTCTCGGAGTGCGCGTGCCTCGGTGAGGTCGTTGGCCGGGGTTCCCGTCCCGTGCGCGCACACGTAGTCCACGTCCCCCGGCTCCACACCGGCGTTCGCGTGTGCGGCACGCATGCAGTCGGCGATCGAACCCGCGTCCGGTGTCACCATGTGGTTGGCGTCGCAGTTGGACGCGTAACCGAGGAACTCCGCGTAGGGCACGGCACCGCGCCCGCGCGCGAAATCGGCCGACTCCAGCACCAGCACGCTGCCGCCCTCGGCGGTCACCATTCCGGCGCGGTCCCGGTCGAACGGGGTACACGCCTCGCCCGCCACCGCGCCGAGCCGCAGGAACCCGGCATGCGCCCAGCGGCAGACCGAGTCGGCACCACCGCTGAACACGACGTCGGCCTCACCACTGGTGATGAGGTCGTAGGCGTAGCCGAGTGCGTAGTTGCTGGCGGAGCAGGCCGTCGCGATGGTCATCGACTCACCACGCGCGTCCAGCTCCGCGCTGACCGCCGCGGAGAGCCGGTCGGCGGGCAGGTTCTGAGCGATCTCGTCGGGAACGGCGTCGAAGCCGCCCTCGGCGAGATACTGTCCGTACAGTTCCGTGGCCTTCGCCTCGCCGCTCGTGGTCCCGATGACCACCGCCACCCGGTCGAGGTCGAGCCGTTCCCACTGCAGGCCCGCGTCGCGCGCGGCGAGGCGGGCCGCCGCGGCGGCGAACTGGCTCGACCGGCCCCACTCACGGGGATTGATGCGCCGCAGGATCGAGTCCGGATCGAACGCCCGAACCTCTCCGGCGAGGATCCGGGGAAAGCCGGTCGTGTCGAAACTGGTGATCGGTGCGATGCCGCAGTGCCCCGCGCGCAGCCCGCTCTCGAACGCGGCGGCACCGATGCCGATGCTCGACACCGGGCCGATTCCCGTGATCACTGCGCGGGTCATGCCTACACGCGCCATCCGGCGTAGTTCGCCGCCACCGTGAAGACCGAGTCGAAGTTGCGCATGGTCGCCAACTCCTGCTGCGGAATCTCTACCTTGTACTTACGTTCGATGCGCGCCAGCATCTCGATCGCGCGCAGCGAGTCGCCGTCGTAGTCCTCGGCGAAGTCTCCGTGATCGGTCAGCTCCTCCGGCTCGATCTCCAGCACGTCCGCGACCAGCTCGCGCAGTTCGGCCTTCCGCTCGTCCACATCGGTCACCGCAACGCTCCTTGTCCTGTCGACTTCCCGTTCGTGCGAGGGGAATCAGTCCGCTCGTCCCCGGTTGGTGGCGGTCGCGGTGACCGCCATCAACTCGCCGAACGCCGCAATCGTGCACCCGCCCACGGCCGTATGCCCAGAAACGATGGCGGTGTTCGGACCGGAGTGTTCGAGTCGCACGTGGTGGCGCAGCACGTCACCCGGGTAGGCCCGCCCGAGGAACCGGCAGTCGCGGATCACCGCCAGCATCGGCACGACCCCCGTCGCGGTGAGGTCCGCGTCGTGGGTGGCCCGCCAGAGCAGTACGGCCGACTGTCCGAACGACTCCACCACCAGCGAGGACGGAAACGCCCAGGCGGTGTTCGCGGCGGTGCCGTCCAGCGCCTCGTAGCACGGCTCGCTCAACGTGACCGCCTTCGTCGCGACGAGCTCGCGCCCGGGCACGAGATGGTCGACGGCGTCGACGAGCACCATCGGATGCCCATGCGGGAGTAACCGGTGGAGATCAGCGTGCCCCGGTGTCACGGCGCCTCCTGGTGTCCGAACACGGCGCGGATGGTGGCGAATCTCTCCCCGTGGCCGGTGAAGACGGCCCGGACGGTGCGGGGGCGTCCCGGCTCACCACGCGGCACGCGAACCGACAGCTCCACGGTGTCGCCGTCGCGGGCCGGGGTCGTGAACCGCGCCGACTCTACTCCGAGCAACCGGCTGTTCTCCGGCAGGACGGCGAGGACGGCACGTTCCAGCAGATCGAGCAGGAACACCCCCGGGTACACGGGGTTTCCCGGGAAGTGGCCCCCCAGGTACCTGTCGGCGGGGTCCACACGCACCTGTGCGGTGACCGTGGTGCCGTCGTCGTCGGGTACCGCGTCGAGCCGCCGGAGGACGACCGGGGACGCCGCTGGGGGCGGCAGCGGAGACGGCGGGTTCACAGCACCATCCCGCCGTCCACGGCGAAGACCTGACCGGTGATGTAGGAGCTTTCGTCGGAGAGCAGGAACGCCACCAGCGGGGCCACGTCGTCCGGCCGTCCGAACCGGCGCAGGGGAATGGCGGCCAGTGCCTTGTCCTGGCCCTTCGCGGGCAGCGCCGAGGTCATCTCGGTGTCGATGTACCCGGGGGCGACGACGTTCGCGCGCACACCCGCCCTCGCCGTCTCCTTGGCCAGCGACTTGGTGAGCCCGATGATGCCCGCCTTCGAGGCGGCGTAGTTGCTCTGCCCCGCGTTGCCGTGGACGCCGGCGATGGAGGAGATGTTGACCACCGCTCCCGCGCGGCGCTTCAACATGCGGAACACCACCGCCCGGCAGACGTTCCACGTACCGGTGAGGTTCGTGTCGAGCACGGTGCTCCATTCCTCGGGCGACATCATCACCGTGTTCGCGTCGCGGGTGACGCCCGCGTTGTTCACCAGTGCCGTGATCGGTCCCAGCGCGTCCTCGGCTTCGGTCACGAACCGGCTCACGGCATCGGCGTCACGGACGTCGCACGGCTGGAAGAAGGTCCTCGCACCGGCTTCGGCCAGTTCCCGCTCCACGCGCGCCGCGTCCTCACCGCGCTGCCTGAAGCAGCCCGCGATCCGGTAGCCGTCCCGTGCCAGCCGCAGCGCGACCTCCCTGCCGATGCCCCTCGCCGCGCCGGTCACCAGCGCGCAGGGCTCCCCTGCGCCGGTCACAGTGCCTGCTCCCTCTGCTCGGGTGCCGAGGCCAGCAACGCTCGGCGCGCCTCGGGGTCCTCCAGCTGGTTCGCCAAGGAGATCCACTCCGCCGCGACCTCCCTCGCGAGTTGGGCGACCCGCCCGGTGAGGTGCTCGGGAACAGAGCGGATCAGCGACTCGCACTCGTCCGAGTTGACCACGTGGGCCCGGAACCACATCAACAACGCTCTCCCGGACTGGGTGAACCGCAGGCGCGGGTCGTGCGCGAGCGTGGCGAGCATCGCCGTCGGATTCCGCCTGAACCGGCCCTGCTTGACCGCCACGGCCTGAATGGACGGAGTTCGGCGCTCTTCGGTGTTCTCCTCCGTGGGCTGCTCCTGCTGTCGGCAGTGCCAGCCCTGCTCCGCCTCCCGCAGCCGGGCGGGAACCGGGTCCTCGTCACGTTCGAGTCGCATTCGGACGTCTCTGGCGGTCGCCGGGGAGATACCGGCGCGGCGGGCGACCTCCCGCAACGACGCGTTCGGCCGCTCAGCGAACAGCATGCTCGCGATCCGGCGTCCTTGAGCGCTGTTGACCGGTCGGGCGCGCCCGTCGGAGCCGATACGCACGGGCTCGTCCGCGTCACCGATGAGCTGCTGCCGCAGTGAGCTGACGGTCTTCGGGGACAGACCGGCGGTCTTGGCGATGCACCGGTCCGACAGGTGTGGCTGGGCCGTGAGGATGCGCGAGGCCGCGGCCCGGCGGTCGGCGAGGGTGAGCGGCAGCCCGTGGCTGACGTTCATGGTCACCGCCAGGCGGAAGGCGTCCGCCTCGGCTCCCTCGAAGAACCTGACCCGGATCCGGTCCTCACCACGGATGACCGCGGCGCGCATGCGGTGCATGCCGTCGACGACGCGCATCGACGACCGGTGGACGATGATGGGCGGAAGGCTCCCCCCGAGTTCCGCGAGCACCTCGGTGTGGTGGTTGTCCTCTCCGGACAGACGCGGCGAATCCGCAGGACGCAACAGGTGGATGGGCACCCACTCGGGCTCGCTCAACAGCGAGCACAGCGCGTCAGGGGATCCGTCTATGGGCCGTGCCGGTTCAATCCGACCAGCGTCGACCCTTCCGGTAATTGCATCCAAGGCCGTGTCCCCCGGCTCCAGCTGACGACAATCGGTGACACGCCGAATAGTTGTCGAGAAGGAGCTCACCGGCAAGTAAGGAAATGTGAACTCTCATGAACCGGTAGCAGTTCGGAACAACCACACGAACAAGCCGAAGTCCGCCACGACTGCTCCATTCAGACCAGTATCCTGGTCCTGCGGACGTTCAACATCCGAATCCACCCGGTTGAACAGGCAGCTCAGCTCGACATGCGGAAACTCAGGCAGAATTTCGCATGAATAACACGGCACAGCAGCAGAAGCCCCGCACCCAAGCCCGATGGCCACACCGGGGCGGCGCCATAATATCCGGGAGCTCCCCGCCTTTCAATTCAATTCTTGAAAGTCGAGGCGGACTCCACCTTATCACCGCTCGCACAGGACCGTGCACGAAAAGTACTGACATCACCGGACGGTCGACCGTCCGGAATTCACACGAATTTCACGGCGGTCGGCTTTCGGGCACGCCGCTGCTCGGGGAACGGATTCGTGGTCGGTGATGGCGACGTCCGGTCCTGTGCACGGTCCGGTCCTGTGCGCGAGTGCGCAGCAACCGTACCCCCCGCCGAGCACGCTGTCGTACGGTCGCCGCCGTGGAGTTGAAGGAGAGCCCGGCCGAGGAGTCGTTCCGCCGTTCGCTGCGCGACTGGCTCGCCTCGCTGCCCCCGGCCCGTGAAGGCGCATCCCAGCCCCTCGACCGAGACCACATCCAGTGGTTCAGCTCCGAGCTGCACGGTGCGGGGTTCGCGGGTGTCAGCTGGCCGAGTCGCTACGGCGGCCGGGGACTGCCCCCGTCGTTCGAGGGCATCGTGTTCGACGAACTGGTTCGAGCCGGGCGGTCCGGCGACGTCAACGTCGTCGGCCTCGGGATGGCCGGCCCCGCCATCATCGCCTTCGGGACGCCTGAGCAGCGAAGCGAGTACCTGCCTCGCATCCTGACCGGCGAGACCCTCTTCTGCCAGGGGTTCTCGGAGCCGGAGGCCGGTTCCGACCTCAGCGCCGTACGCACGAGCGCGGAGCGGGACGGCGAACACCTGGTACTCAACGGGCACAAGGTCTGGTCGACCGAAGCACCGGTGGCCGATCACTGCCTCCTCCTCGCGCGGACCGATCCGACCGCGCCCCCGCACAAGGGGCTGACCTGTCTGCTGGTGGACCTGAGACTTCCGGGCGTGCGCGTCGAACCGCTCAGGCAGCTCACCGGCGAGCAACGCTTCGGCGAGATCCACCTCACCGATGTCCGGGTACCCCACCACGCGGTGCTCGGCGATCCCGGCGCGGGCTGGCGCGTGGCGATGACGACCCTCGCCCACGAACGCGGCACGTTCGCACTGCGCCTGGCCGCCGAACTGAGTCACCAGTTCGCGCGGCTCGTCGATCTGGTTCGGCACCGCGCCCCCGACCTGCCCGCCTCGGTCCGTGGGCGCCTCGCCGAACTGTGGACGGAGGTCGCCGGTCTGCGCTGGGCCGCGAACAAGGCCGCCTGCGACCTCGCGCGCGGCACGGCTCCCGGACCCGAGTTGTCCGTACTGAAGCTTCGTTGGGCCCACACCGACCAGCGGGTCGCGGAACTGGCGCTGGACGTGGTCACAGGCGAGGACGGCCCCGATTTCGAGCGCTGGCGACATCACGCCCTGCGCAGTCGGGCCAGCACCATCGAAGGCGGCACCTCGGAGATCATCCGCGACGTCCTCGCCCAGCGGGTGTTGGGCCTTCCCCGAGCACGATAGGAGCCGGTGAGCATGGATTTCACCGTCAGCCCGGAGCAGGAGCTGCTGAGGAAGACCGCCCGGGACTACCTCGCGGCGGCGTCGAGGGACGGTTCCGGACGCACTCACGCCCCGTGGGGGGAACTGGCCGATCTCGGCTGGCTGGACACCGGCCTCGGTCCCGTCGAGCTGGCCGTCCTCGCCGAGGAGAGCGGGTACGCCCTGCTGACGCAGCAGTGGCTCGTCACCATGGCGGCCGCGGCACCCCTGTACGGCGCGGCAGGCCTGCCGATCACCGGCGCCGTCGCGGTCGCGGGGTTGGCCGAGCGCTCGCCACGCCCCACGATCACCCGGTCGGCGACCGGCCTCCTCCTGCGCGGACGGTGCGGACACGTGCCGTGGCACGACCGGGAAGGCGAGGTGGTCGTGCTGGCCCAGGGTGCGTCGGGACCCGAATTCGTTCGCGTGGTCGACGGTGGTGACCCGCCGCTGGTCACCGCCCTACCCGGTTTCGACGACACGCGTCCGGTGGTGGACGTGCGTTTCTCCGGGACCGCGGCCGAGCCGCTGCTCGGTGCCGACGACACCACGGCGGCCCTGGCCGTGATCCGGCGCGGACTCCGGACGATGGCCGCCTGCGAGGCCGTGGGTGTCGCCCGCCGCGCGCTGGGCCTCGCCGTGGAACACGCCACCATGCGGCGGCAGTTCGGAAAGCCGATCGGCACGTTCCAGGCGGTCTCCCACCCGCTCGCCGAGTCGTTCGCCGAGACGGAGTTCGCCTCCGCGCTCGCCTACCGCGCCGCGGCCACGTTGAACTCCGGCGACGACCAGCACACCGACGAGCCGTTCCTGACCGCGGAGCTGGCCGCCACGACCGCGGCTCTCACCGCGACGGGCGCCGCCATCCAGACGCTGGGCGCGCAGGGGTACCTCCACGACGGTCCCGCCGCCGCCCTGCATCGGCGGGCGCGCAGCGGTTCTCCGCTGGGCACGACCCGCGCCGCGCTCGCGGACCAGCTCGCGACCGCGCTCCTCGACTCCTAGCGCGCGATCTCGCCGAGCGACCGGGACCGGTGAGTCGTTACCGCTGTGGACGGCGTCCCGAGATGCGTGCCACCTCGATCAGTCGTCCACAATAGGCTCAATCGACACGGCCGGGCACCGCTTCCTCCCCACCCGCGGTGTCATACCGGTGGTCGCGAAGTCGTCACACGATCCGACCGGCCTGCTCGAACTCCGCCGAGCGGTGGCATTGACTTCCACCATGGTGGAGGTTGGAGGCTGGATACGATGGCGCACTCACCGAGGAACGGGAAACACGTGGACGAGTCAGTGAAGCGAGAGCAGTTCGACACCGCCTACCGGACCGAGTCCAGCGGCTGGGTGATCGGTGGGCCGCAGCCCACGATCGTCGACCTGGAGCGCGCCGGGTTCGTCCGCGGTCGCGTGCTCGACGCCGGATGTGGCACCGGCGAACACACCATCCACCTCACCCGTCTCGGCTACGACGTACTGGGAGTCGACTTCTCCGAGGTGGCCGTCGACCTCGCTCGGCGCAACGCCGAGCGGCACGGCGTGCCGGCGCGCTTCCAGGTGGCGGACATGCTGGAACCGACCCACACCGAGCATTTCGACACCGTGGTGGACAGTGCGCTGTTTCACGTCTTCGCCCCGGACGACGCCGCACGGTACGCGAGGGCGCTGCATCGTGTCTGCCGACCGGGTGCGTGGGTACACGTCCTCGCCCTCGCGCTCACCGACGAGCCGGGCTTCGGGCCCCGGATCAGCGACACCGCGATCCGGGAGGCGTTCACCGAAGGATGGCGACTCGACGGTCTCGACCGGTCACGCTACCGCGCGGTCGCCCGTGGGGAGCCCGCCGAGCGGCTCGGGGTCGACTCCGGCGACACCGTGGACCTGCCCGCGTGGCTGGCCCGGTTGCGTCGGCAGTGACCGCGACCCGCGTTCACGGCAGTGAGCCACCACGGGTTCCCGAACGACCCGCGCCGGCGCCGGGCGTGCCTTCAGTCGACCTGCTCGTGCCGCGGGGTTCCGTCGATGGTCTGCGCAGGCAGGGAGCAGACGCCGCCCACACACATACCCGCGTCCGAGACACCGACCGGAACGAACGGGCCGACGACCCCGGCGGGCCCCGCCTGTTCCCCGGAGCCGCCGATCGGCTGGGACTCCTCCATGGTGGCGGCCGTTTCCGGCCTCGCGTGTGACTCCGTCACGACGACACCGCCTCGGAACGCACCTGGCGGAGCGCCTGGAGAAAGACCTCGGGTTGCTGCGCGCCGGAGACGGCATACCGCTCGTTGAACACGTGGAACGGCACGCCCTGGATGCCGAACGCCCGAGCCCGCCGCAGATCGCCGCGCACGGCGTCGGCGTGGGTCTCCTCCTGCAACGCCCGGAGCGTCTCGTCGCGGTCGAGGCCCACCTCACCGGCCAGGTCGGCCAGTTCCTCGGCCCGTCCGACGTGCCTGCCTTCGGTGAAGTAGGCGCGGAACAGTCGCTCCACGAGTTCGAGTTGCTTGCCCCGCTCCTTGGCGTGGTGCAGCGCCTGGTGCGCCAGCAGGGTCCTGGTGTGGCGCAGCGCGTCGAAGTCGTAGTGCAGTCCGACCGATTCGGCGACCGCCGACACCTGCCGCAGCAACTGCTCGACCCGCTGCGGGGACATCCCCTTGTGCGCGGCGAGGAAGTCGACTTCGTTGCCCTCGAAGTCCACCGGGGTGTCCGGGGCGAGCTCGAAGCTGTGGTAGGTCACGGTGACGTCGTCAGCGCCGTCGAAGTCCGCCAGGGCGGCCTCGAACCTGCGCTTACCGATGTAGCACCACGGGCACGCGATGTCGGACCAGACAGCGACACGAATCGGCGAGGACATACCGGGGACAACCCGGCACTCACCGTGACTATTCCCGGCCGCTCCGACCGGCCGTGGACACCCCGCTTTCCGGGGCCGCTCCCGCGGCCTGTCCCGGATGGGTCGGTAGTCTGGGCGGGTGCCGGACGGACAGCCCACGTTCACCCTCGCCTACGTGCCCGGCGTCATGCCCGGCAAGTGGGTGAGGAGGTGGCAGGAACGGTTGCCCGGGGTTCCGTTGACCCTCGTCCAGACGCCCGCCGCCGACGCCGCCGCACTGGCGCGAGACCGCGATGTCGACGCGGTTCTCCTGCGGTTGCCGACAGACCGGACAGGGTTGCACGCCATTCCGCTCTACACCGAGACGACCGTGGTCGTGATCCCGAAGGACCACCTCGTGGCCGCGGCCGACGAGGTGACTCTCGACGACCTCGCCGACGACATCGTCCTCCACCCCCTTGACGACACCCTCGGCTGGGAACGGCCGCCCGGACGCCCGGCGATCGAACGCCCGGCCACGACCGCGGACGCCGTCACGCTGGTGGCGGCGGGGGTGGGATTGCTCGTCGTCCCCCAGTCACTGGCCCGGCTGTACCACCGCAGGGACCTCACCCACCGGCCTGTCACGGACGCGCCGCAGTCCCGCGTCGCACTGGCGTGGCCGGAGGACGAGACCACCGACCTGATGGAGCAGTTCATCGGCATCGTCCGCGGGCGGACCGTCAACAGCACGCGGGGCCGCCCACCGACCCCGACCCCGACCCCGGCCACGCGCTCCCGCGCGGGCGGCGGTGACGGTGACGGTGAGAAGGGCGCCAAAGCGGCCGTCCGCCGCTCCACCGGGAAGAAGCGGCAGCCCGGCGGTCCCCGGGGCGGCCGGCGACGGAAACCACGTCGACGCTCGTAGCGGAGAAGCCGCAGCTTCGGACGCGGCCGGGGCCGCGATCGATCAGCGGCTCGCTCCCGGTGCCACCACGTTCAGTCGACTCCGGCCACACGAAGAGCCCGCACCACAGCGTCCAGTCCTTCGGCGATGGCCTGCTTCTGGGTGTCGTCGAGCAGATCGATCAACGACGACCGCACGACGGCGACATGTTCCGGTGCGGTCTCCCGCAGTTTTCCCCGGCCCTCTTCGGTGATCACCGCGTTGACACCCCGGTCGTCGGTGGGACAGCGATAACGGCGCACCAGTCCCCATTCCTCGAGCTTGGCCACCTGGTAGGTCAGCCCGCTCTTGGATGTCACCACCAGTTCGGCGAGTTCGGTCATACGCAGAGCACCGCCCGGCGCATCGGCGAGGCGAACGAGGATCTCGTACTGGGGGTGGGACAGCCCGGCGCGCTCCCGCAGCTGGTGCTCCACGCGCCGTTCGACGAGGTGACTTGCCTCCAGGAAGGCTTTCCACGCCTCCATCTCCTGTCGGTTCAGCCACCGAGGTCCGGCCATACCGGGCATCGTAGCTCCCCGGACTTGTTGTTCGAAATTGAACTACTCGCTAGATTGTAGAAGAAGTTCAAATTCGAACGACTGCGCCACGGCCGGGAAGCACCTCGGTACCGGGCGTGACGCTCGCACCGCCACGCCGTACGACCCACAAGGAGACACTCGATGCCGCAGCCGACACAGACAGTCCGCGACCTGGTCCTGCTCGTGGCCCGGATCGCGGTGGGGGCCGTCTTCATCGCACACGGCCTGCAGAAGTTCCTGGAGTGGGGCATGGACGGGACGGCGGCCTCGTTCGGCCAGATGGGCGTTCCACTGCCGGAAGTGTCCGCCTGGATCGCCGCGCTCGTCGAGACCATGGGCGGCCTCGCGTTGCTGGCGGGGGTCGCACTGCCCCTCGCCGGGGTGTTGCTGGCCGCCGTCATGGCGGGCGCGCTGTTCCTCGTTCACCTGCCGCAGGGCTTCTTCGCCTCGGAGGGCGGGATCGAACTCGTGCTCCTGCTCGCCGCCGCCGCGCTGGCACTCGGTTTCAACGGCGGCCGTTTCAGCGTCGACCACGCGCTGACCGCCAAGGAGAAGGCGCCGGCCGACGCCTGACCCCGCTACCGGACGTCCGCCGAGTGCCCTGCCGTCTCGCCGATCGGACGGCAGGGCACTCGGCGCGACCCGCCGCCGCGGCTTCCCACCGGACGCGGGCGGAGGCACGGCCGGGACACCGCCACGACGACGCCTCCGTGGCGTCGGCTCGTAGACTGAGCCGAGTTCCAGGCAGGCACCTGCCACACCGGCTTTCCCGCACCCCGGGACGCCGTGTGGTAGCCGACGAAGCAGGACAGGTTGTGGCGTGACGGCAGCAGATGTCGGTATGGCGGCGGTCACTTCCGGTGCGACGAGAACGAAGCGCCGGATTCCCGCCGAACCGGGCGGTAGCGTGTCAGCACTCACTGTCACCGAACATGCGTCCACAGAGGACGGCAATGCGCCGGTGGTTCCACAGTGATCGACACGACACCGAGGCCCACCTCACGTTCTCCCCTCGCCGCCGGTGACCTGGCGCACACGGTCGTGTTCGCAGCGTTCATCGCCGTGCTCGGGATCTTCCCCGGTATCCACATGGGTGGCTCCGGCGTGCCGATCGTGCTGCAGAACGCCGGTCCGCTTCTGGCCGGATGCGTCCTCGGCGCCCGGCGTGGTGCCGCCTCCGTGCTGCTGTTCCTCGTCCTGACCGCGATCGGCTTGCCGCTGTTGTCTGGGGGCCGGGCGGGTATCGCACCGTTCCTCGGACCCGGCGGCGGGTTCCTGGTGGGCTGGCTCGCCTCGGCGGCGGTCGCCGGACTCGTCGCCACCCGGCTTCGCGGGCCACGGCTGCCCGTGCTGCTGGTGGCCGCCGTGGCCGGGCTGCTCACCGACTACGCCATCGGCATCCCATGGCTGGGCGTGTACACGGGCCTGCCCGCGGCGGCGGTGCAGTCACTGGTCTTCGTGCCCGGGGACGCGGTGAAGGTGGTGGCCGCCGCGACGATCGCGGCCGCGGCGCACCGGGCACTGCCCGGACGGCTGGTGGCGACCGGAAACGGAAGACGCACCGAATGACCTTCCTGGACGCCATCCCTGCTCCCAGGACGACGGACCGGAGTGTCGGGGAAGGCGCGAAGACCGCGAGCGGGCGCCCGGGGTCGCGCCGTGGCCGCTCCACGCGGCGGCACCGGTCGGCCAACGCGTCGCACGCGACGGGCTCGGCGTCGCACCGGAGCGGGAGGTGATCCGGTGATCGAGTTCGAAGGCGTCGCACATCGCTACGGCGACCGTACCGTGCTCTCCGAAGTGAATCTCCGGCTGGACGAGCACCGGGTGGCGTTCGTGGGTGCCAACGGATCCGGCAAGTCCACGCTGGCTCGGATGATCAACGGCCTGGTCCTGCCCACCACCGGCCGAGTCCTGGTCAACGGGTTGGACCCCGCCCGCCACGGCCGAACGGTACGGCGGCAGGTCGGGTTCGTCTTCACCAATCCCGACAGCCAGATCGTCATGCCCACGGCCGGTGAGGACGTCGCCTTCTCGTTGCGTCGCAGCGGTCTATCCAAAAAGGATCGAGCGGTGCGGGCGGCGGAACTACTGGCCGCATACGGACTCGACGGATACGCCGATCACCCCGCACACCAGTTGTCGGGCGGGCAGAAACAACTCCTCGCGCTGTGCTCGATGCTCGTGCTCGAACCGGACGTACTCGTGTGTGACGAACCGACCACGCTACTGGATCTCCGTAACAAGCGGCGCTTCGTACGCGTGTTGGAAGACCTTGAACAGCAGGTCGTCCTGGTGACCCACGACCTGGACCTGCTCGGTGACTTCGACCGCGTGATCGTGCTCGACGAAGGCCGCGTCGTGGCCGACGACGACCCGGAACCCGCCCTGCGCTACTACCGGAAACTCGTCGACTGACCGAGGACATGCCGTGAACTGGTACGAGCCGGGAACGAGCCCACTGCACCGCACCCCTGCCGGGCCGAAGCTGCTCGTACTGCTGGTACTGGCCGCTGTCGTGCTGGCGCTGCCCTCCCCCGGCTGGCTCGGCGGAACCTGCGCTGCGGTGGCCACCGGCTACGCCGTCGCGAGGATTCCGGTTCGCCGATGCCTATTGCTGGCGCGGAGTCTCGCCGTGCTGGTGGTGTTCGTGTTCGCGCTGCAGTGGTGGTTGGTCGGCGCGTACGGCGCGCTCGTGGTCAGCCTGCGGATCGTGACCGCGCTGGCCGCCGCCCACCTGTTCACGCTGACCACACGCGTCGACGACGTGGTGTCGGCCGTCGAACGCGGTGCCCGGCCCCTACGGCGGTTCGGGCTCCGACCCGACCGGCTGGGCCTGCTCGTCGGACTCACGTTACAGGCCATCGCCGTCCTCTCCGGCACCTCCGCCCAGGTACGCGAGGCCGCCAAGGCACGCGGGGCGGAACGCTCACCGACCGCGTTCGCCGTGCCCTTTTTGGTCCGCACCCTCCGCCACGCCGACGAACTGGGTGAGGCACTCGCAGCCCGGGGTGAAAGCGACCGCTGAGACCGAGCGGCCGGATGCCCCCGCTACCCGGATGTGGTGATGCGGACGACGGCGTCGAGGGTGAGCGCGTGGTCGTATGGATCCTGGGAGAGGGCACGGTGCAGTGTGAGCCCTTCGACGAGGGCGTCGAGCTGCCGGGCCGTGTCCGGGTCGAAGTGCTTCTCCAGGTGCGCACGGCTACGGCGCGTCCGTTCGTGGGTGAGTTCCCGGTATTCCGGCCGGCGAGCGGCCAGGCTGTACAGCTCCTGGGCGAGCACGAGATCGCGCTGACTGTGCTCGGACAGGCTGTGCACGAGGTCGGTGTCCCGCGTCAAGAATCTGGCTCAGTTTTCTTGGATGAAAGTTGTGCTTGTTGATCTTGCTGGTGGATCTCGATCGGTCGTTGCATGCCGAGTGCCTCGTGGGGGCGGATGTGGTTGAACACGTGCCGGTAGCGCTCGGCCTCGGCGGCGAGGGTCTGCCCGTCGTCGATCTCCATCCGGTAGAGGTGCTCGTACTTCAGCGATCCGAATGCCCGTTCCCGCACGCCGTTCTGGCCGGGTGAGCGACGCCGAGTGCGGATGTGGAGCAGCTCGGGGCGAGAGGCGATGAACGCGGCGAACCTGCTGCCTTTGAAGGCGCCACCGTTGTCGGTGACCACCTTGATCCGCTTGATGTGCCCGGTCTCGGGGTTGGTGAGCTGCTCGGCCAACGGCACGCCACCGGCCAGCCGCTCGGCCTCGGCGATCGCGATCCGGACGGCGAGCTCGGCATCGGCGGCGTTGCAGGTGGTCGCGAGGTGCCAGCCGAACTCGTACTTCGAGTAGTAGTCCGCGCACCCGGCGATCCGCCAGATCCCACCACGGGTGGTCTCGAACTCAGAGAAATCCAGCTGCCACACCTGATTCGGCCCCGTAGGCGGCTCGGCGAACGCAGCCTTACGGGCCTTGGCTAGCTCTCGTCGTTCAGCCTGATATTTCGTGGACTGCAACAGATTCCGCCGCCGCATCGCCCGCTCCACGGTCGAAACGGACACCTCGTGTCCATCGGCGCGCATCAATGCGTGGATCTTGCGGTGTCCCCACGCCGGCCAGGCCTGGGCATACTTCTCCACGACCGGCTCGAACGCCTCGACCGCCGGTGCCGGCCATGGGCCCTTCGGCGGGTTCCCGGCGCGCTGTTTGCTGATCCAGCGGGTATAGGTGCGGCGCGGGATGCCGATCAAGGCCGTGAACCTCGAGACCGGCATCGCCGCGTCTTGGCGAATCACCTCGAGGTCCTCGAAGGGGCCAGCCGCTCCGCGGAGCGCTTCCACACCCGCAGCTCGACATGCGCCTCGCCCAGTGCCGTGGTCAACTCGTCGATCTGGGCCTGCAACTGCTCCTCACGACTCGAGGGACCGGCCTTACCGCCCTCGGCAACCCCGGCCCGGCCGCCCTCGAGGAACTGGGCCTTCCACCGCGACACCGACTGCTCCGAGACCTTGTTCCGCCGAGCGGCCTCGGCGATCGTCATCTCCCCGGACAGCACGCTCAGCACGATCCGGATCTTGTCCTCCACCGGGAACACCGGGGGACGGCTCATCGTCATACCTCCTGCTCAGGAACCTACATAACCCCTGAGCCACAAAGTCTGACGCGCGACAGTCGGCCACCGCCACCCGGGCCTGCGCACGGTCGGCCGCGGGGGCGAGGTGCGCGTCGAAGACGGCGACGATGTGGTCGGTGAAGCTCCGGAACGCCTCGCGGAGCAACTCGTCCATGCCGGTGAAGTGGTAGGTCATCGAGCCCAGCGGGACACCGGCGCGCGCGGCGACCCTGCGGTGGGAGACGTACGCGATGCCTTCCTCGGCGATCAGGTCGAGGGTGGCGGCGATGATGCGTTCACGCCGCTGCGGGTCCGTGCGTCCGGTGACCATGGCGGCTCACAGGTTCCGCACCGACCGTGCGGGGGTTCCGACGGAGAGGGCTTCCTTCGTCGCGACCACGGCGTCGCCGGGAGCGCCCCTCATCGTGGCCTGGCCCGGAGCACGCCGGCGAGCGCCAGCACCAGAAGCCCGGCGAGAGGCACCACCAGCAGCCCCACGCGCAGGCTCGTCGCATCGGCGACCAGCCCCACGATCGGCGGGGAGAGCAGGAAGCCCAGGCGCATGAGCCAGGAGACGACGGTCAACCCGGACCCCGGCTTGAGCCCGGGTAGCTCGTCGGCTTCGTGCATCGCCGCCGGAACCAGCGTGGCGACTCCCAGCCCCGCGGCGGCGAAACCGGCGATCGTTCCGGGCACCGTGGGGACGGCCAGCGCCGTTCCCATACCGGCCGCGGTGATCAGGCCGCCGGCACGGGCCACCGCACGCTGGCCGAAACGGTTGACGAGCCGGTCGCCGACGAGCCTCCCGACGAACTGGGCCCCGACGAGGGCGACGTATCCGGAGGCCGCCAGCACCACCGACGCGTGCAGCGAGTCGGAGAGGTAGAGGGCGGCCCAGGAACTGCCCGCGTCCTCGACGAGTGTGCCCGCCGTGGCGATGACGACGAGCGCGGCGAGCATCCAGGCAGTGCGCAGTCCTCCCACCGAACGCGGTTTCCGCCTCCCCGCGTCACCGTCCAGGACGGGTTCCGAAGCCGGATCGGCGTCGGGGCCGGGCAGGCAGAACCGTAGAGCGACGCACGCGACGACCACGAACAGCACCAGCGAGATCGACAGGTGCTGCCCCCGCGAGAGACCGAGCGCGATCGCTCCAGCGGCCATGGCCCCGCCGGTGACGGCACCGATCGACCAGATGGCGTGGAAGGAGTTGATGATGGAACGTCCGTAGCGACGCTGCACCCGCAGGCCGTGAGCGTTCTGCGCGACGTCGGTGATCGCGTCCATCGCTCCCGCCAGGAACAGAGCGCCGGCGAACAGCAGCACCGAGTCGGCCACCCCCGCAACGAGGATGCCCACACCGGTCAGCAGGGTGCAGGCGACCGCCACCCGCGCCGAGCCGAACCCGCGGATGAGCACCCCGGCCGTCAGTCCCGCCGCGATGGCACCTGCCGGGAACGCTGCGACGGCCAGCCCGTAAGCGGCGTTTCCGATGCCGAGATCCGCCTTGATCTGTGGGTACCTCGGCAGCAGGTTGGCGAACAGGGCACCGTTCGTGAAGAACAGAAGGGCGACGGCCATACGCGCCTGTCGTTCGGCCAGGGCGGGCCGACGCAGCACGTCAGCAGTCATGCGCGACACCATATCGACCGGAACGTACGAACGTACACTCCCCGGCGTGTCCGCACTTCCCGCACGCGTGTCCGCAGCCTACGGCGCGAACACCGAACCCCACGTACCAGAACTGCCAACACCCGTACACAACCTGCGGACACGGTGACACCAGGTGCGAAAACCCGTCCCTAACCCGCGGACACGCGTGCACAGCCTGCGGACACGCCGGCAGTCAGGGGGCGGTCGGCAGGATCACCACAGGTCTGGGGCGTAGGGCCGGGTCCACAACGTCACGGACACGGTGACAGCCTTGAACCACGCCTGGTACATGGCTTCCACGTCGTCGGCCTCGGACGCGCCCCGCCGGAGGAACTCCCGGATCGTCACCGTGACCGGGACGATCAGCGCGATCAGGTGGCTCATCGGCACGTGGGAGGCCGGGGAGTCGGCCCGGTCTGTGGTGTTCTTCTTCGCCGGGGTGTGCCGCAGGCCGATCTCCTCCTGATAGGCGAGCCACTGCGAGTCGAAATCACGGGTGCACAGGTCCACGACCCACCGCTCGAACCTGCCACGTACCCTCGCGAGGTATTCCGGGTCCGGCTCCCCGTCACGGCGCCGGAACACGGTGACGAGATGTGGCGTGGACCCGATGAAGTCGTACCACGCGTCGAGGATCTCCGAGGTCCGCGGCAGCAGGATCTCGCCGGCCCGCCGCAACGCTCGGGCGTCGCCCTCGGTCCACATGACGTCGGTGAGTAGCTCGGTCAGGATCTGTTCGCTGACGGGAGACGCCGCGAGCTGGGTGTCGTAGGTGTAGCCGACTGGAACGGTGGTCATCGCGGGACCTCGCTTGGGGTCGAAACGCTGCCTCACCCGCAGACTAGGAGCCCCTGGGCACGGCCGCAGCGGACCGACCACACCAGGGTTTCGCCCACTCGGACGAACCGCCTTCCCTCACGCCGGCTGAAGCCGACCGTGCTTCACGAGTTCGGTTACCGCGCCCCGCCCGCAAACGCTGTCGCCGGGGACTCCACCGTCAACGTCCTGGTTTGCCGCCGGAACCGACCTCGGCGACGACGTGGTCGATGCGTTCGGCGAGATCCACATCCGGCTCCGTGACCGCTCCGCGGCGCCCCGTGCTCAAGGTGAAGGTCACACTGTCACCGGCCCGGTCGACCCGAACGTGGTCGTTGACGTCGCGGGCCTCGGCCTGCACGCGGTTGATCAGCGGAGTCAGGCGGTCCTCCGGCAACGCGACCGTACGGTGGAGGCCGTTCTCGTCACCCGTCCAGTCGGTCAGCCGCCGCAACGCGCGCTCGATGTCGGCGTCGGAGAGTTGGGTGGGCACCTGCGGGTCCACACTGCGCGCCCGGCCGGGCGGCTCCGCCGCGGGTTCGAGCCGCTCCATCAGGTCGGAGTGCAGTTCGCCCCGCAACTCGTCAACGAGGTCGGGGTCGCCCGCCCGCAGGGCGGTGAACACGGCCTGCCCGACGTAACGGGCGCGTTCCGGGGTGTCGTCGGTTCTGCGGGCGATCTCGATCAGCAGAGCGTCGCCGTCCCGGATCTCGGTCTCGCCAGGCACCTCCACGGCAGACTCCAGCGCACCGGGCAGCCGTTCGGCCATTCTGGCCCGCATGTCCGGGGTGACGCAGTGCGCGACGGTGGCGAGCACCGCGGTGACCGATTCTCTGGCACGCTCGCTGGTGTCGAGCTCCGCCTGGTCCCGCACGGACTCGACCAAGTCCTGATACCTCATCGCGTCCTCCCTTCGACGACTCGCGTGAGCGATACCCGCCGTCCTGGTCGGCTATGCGGTCGGCGTACCGGGTACCGCCGGCAGCCCGACGGACGGGACGCTCACCGCCGCCTCCGTCACGCGCGCTCGTGCAGCGCGTCCCACACCCGGACGCGGGTGTCGGGGTTCAGGGTCCGGTAGTGCTCGGTGTAGAGCATGGCGACCAGCTCGCCCCGGCTCGACACCCCGGTCTTGGCGAAGACCGACTTCACGTGGTCGCGCACGGTGTGCTGCGAGACCGCCAGTCGCCGCGCCACCTGCGCGGTGGACAGCCCGCGGGCGAGCAGTTGCGTGACCTCCAGCTCACGATCGGTCAGCCCGTACGCCGCGGCAATCAGGCACGCCACGTCACCGGCCTTCGCGGGCTCCACGACCACCACGCACTGGGTCGGTGTGGTCGACGCTCCGCGCAGCGCGGAGGCGTAGACGACGAGCCACCGGCCCTGGCGGTCGCGCACCCGCACCCGGGCGGTGTCTCCGGCGAGCGCGCGCGCAGCCGTGTTGTGGATCCATGCGGGCACGGCCATGTCGAAGGCCGTCGGCGCGGACGGGCCCGCTGGTAGCTCCGAGAGGAACGCGCGAGCCTCGTCGTTGATGGACAGCAGGGTGCCCGCGGAGTCGAACAGCAGCAGCCCGGGTCCCCGGTCAACGGGCGACGACCCCGGTGGCGTGGCGAACGACCTCAGCCGTGTGCCCAGCGCGGTGGTCAGCCCGGCGACGGTGACGAGGTCGGCGCGGCCGAACGGCCGCCGCCCGGCCGCGCGGTAGAGGCTGAGCTGGCCCCACCACTGTCCGTCGGCCCGCAGCACCGCGCGCAGTTCGTCGTCGAGCCCACGAGGCCGGAGGAAATTCCGGTAGACGGCGCTGCGGTCGGGTTCGCCTCCTGTCGTCTCCCGCAGCCCCGCGACCGGCACCGGCGCGTGCGCGAGTTCGCGGAACGTGGTGACCGTCTCGGCGAGGAACTCGCTGTCCCAGTATGCGGCGCAGCCGTCCTCGCCGAGATTCTCAGCCCGCATCGGCGCGGTGACGAGTCCGGTGTCCGGGTCGGTCGCCTGCCAGACCGCCGCGTCGAACGGCACGATGCGACGTAGGGCGGCCGACGTGCGAGCGAACAACGTGAGTGCGTCCGGTGCCGCCTCCGCCAGTGCCGACCACCGCGATCCCCGTGTCATGCGTCGATCCTCACCGGCGGCACGCACGGGGGACAACCCCGAAAACGAGGGATGGTGACGTCGAGTAAAGCCGCAGCACGCTCGTCGGCATGGAAATCGCGATCATCGGAGCGGGCGCGGCGGCCGTGAGCCTGCTCGACGCCCTGTCACTGACACAGCACCGCCCCGGCGGCATCACGGTGTTCGAGGACTCGCCCTCGTGGTGGCGTGGAAGGGCGTACCAACCGGATGCCGACGCCGTGCGCGTCAACGCGCCGCCGACGCTCATGTCCGTGCGGGCCTCCGACCCGCAGCACTACGCCCGTTGGTTGACCGAACACGGCGGCCACGACCACGTCGACCGACTGCTGGGCGTGCCGATCGTGCCGCGGGCGCACTACGGCACCTACCTCGCGGCGTCCGCCGACGACGCGATCGCCCGGCTGCGGTCGCACGGCCGGCGGGTCGAGCTGGTGGCCGACCGCGTGACCGGGTGGGACGCCGCCCGCGCGACGGTACGCACCGCCGGCGGCGGCGTGTATCCGGCGGATCGACTGGTGTTGTGTGCCGGGGGCGGGCACCCTCGCGACCACTACGGGCTGCTCGGCGCCCCCGGCTTCGTGCTGGAGCCGTATCCGCTGGCGCGAACCCTGGCCGATGTTCCACCGGAGGCGTCGATCGCCGTGATCGGCAGCGGACTCACGGCCGTGGACATCGTCGTCACGCTGGCCGATCGCGGCCACACCGGGCCGATCACGATGCTGTCGCGACGCGGCCTGCTGCCCGCGGTGCAGCAGACTCTCATGCCACTCACCTTCCACCACCTCGCGCATCAACGGATGCCGGACACCGTAGCCGGTCTCGTGACGGCGATGGAGGCGGAACTGGCCGAGCACGGGCAGGACCTCGCGCCCCTGGCGGCCGAGCTCACGTCCACCGAGGATCCGGTGGATCGCCTTCGCCGACAACTGTCCGAAGTAGACTCACCTTATCTGGGGAGGCGGCTGCTCGCCACCGGAATCCACATGTTCGGCTCCGCCGCGTGGCAACGGTTGCCCGCACAGGAGCGCGCGTGGTTGCGTGACGAGGCGCTGCGCACGGTCAACAGCCTCGCCTCACCGATGGTGCCCGGGAACGCGGAGATCCTGCTGCGGCTGTTCGACTCCGGCCGCCTGCGCCTGCTCGCGGGAACGGTGAAGATCGAGCCGGCCACCCACGGGTTCCGCGTGCACGGGGCTGACGAGTTCGCGCCCGACATCGTCGTCAACGCCGTCAACCCGGTGGCCCACTCCGTGCCGCAACGTTCGGAGGTGCTCGTCGCGTCGCTGCGTGAGTCCGGGGTGGCCGTGACCGGTGAGGACGGGGGGCTCACCCCTCGTGACGAAAGGATCTTCGTTCTCGGCGCCTTCGAAAGCGGCACGTCGTTCGTCGCGCCCAGCGTGCAGACGCTCGCGGTCAGGGCGGCAGCGCTCGCCCCTCGGCTCGCCCAGTGACGACCGGAACGCGAGGAACGCCCGCCAGGACCGGCAACGGCCACTCCTCGGCGGGGCGTTCGCGCCCCGCATAGGCCATTCGGCCTACGACTTTCGATGGCAGGCAACCGGCCCGCTTTTGTCTAAAGTGCACCCGAATGTGTGAGTTCGAACATCGCTGTTCGAAACCAGAGCCGGAGGTTGCATGTCCCGCTTCAGATCCTTGCTGCTGCCCACCGCCCTGGCGGTCGGCGTCGGCAGTGTGCTGGCCGCTCCCGTGGCGGCCGCCGCACCCGACGCGCCTGCCGCGACGGCGGAGTGCGACACGACGAGCGCCCCGTACAACTACGTGGTGCTGTACCAGCCGCGCACGCCACAGGCCAGGGTCGATGCCGAGCTGACAGCGAAGTGTGGGAGCCGGGTCGCCTACTACCCGGAGATCGGCGTGGCCGTGGCCAGCTCCCGGAACGCCGACTTCGCCGACCGGATCGGCGTCTACCGCGCCTACTCCGGTTCCCGGGAGGTCGCCGAACCGGCCACCTCCGGGGCCGCGGCAGCGCGTGCGCAGGCCCGGACCGAGCTGGAGAACGAAGAGACCACCGAGGTGGTCACGACCACTGACCTCGCCGCGGAGCAGTGGGACATGCGCATGATCAAGGCGCCGCAGGCGAACGCGATCAACGAGGGCAGCCGGTCGGTCACGGTGGGCGTACTGGACTCCGGCATCGAACCCACCCACCCTGCGCTGGCCCACTCACTCGATCCGGCGGCCTCCGCCGGCTGCAACACCGGCGCACCCGACACCGACCCCGCCGCGTGGGCCCCGACGACGTCCGACCACGGCACGCACGTCGCGGGCACGATCGCGGGCAAGGACGACACCCGTGGTTTCACCGGTGTCGCTCCCGGCGTACGGATGGCGTCGGTGAAGGTCGTCAACGACGACGGCTACATCTTCCCGGAGGCGGCGGTCTGCGGCTTCATGTGGGCCGCCAAACAGGGCTTCGAGGTGACCAACAACAGCTACTACGTCGACCCCGGGATGTTCTACTGCCCGGAGCAGCCGGGTGACTCCGCGGCCTACGAAGCCGTGCGGCGTGCGGTCTCCTACTCCCAGCGGCAGGGCGTGCTCAACGTCGCCGCGGCAGGCAACAGCGGCTTCGACCTCGCCGATCCCCCGGCGAGCGACCCCAACCGGCAGCACCCGGTGGACTCCAGCTGCGCCATCCTGCCCAAGGGGCTCGACGGGGTGGTGACCGTCTCGGCCGTCGGCTACGAAGGCACCAAGTCCTCGTACAGCAACTACGGCACCCGCCAGATCGACGTGACAGCTCCTGGCGGTGACCGTGCCCAACTGCCGCCGGGCGCGGAGTCGGGCTGCACGCTGTCCAGCGTGTTCGGCGGACAGTACGGCACCAAGTGCGGCACCTCCATGGCCGCGCCGCACGCCGCCGGAGTGGCCGCGCTGATCGCCAGCCGGCACCCCGGCATCCCGCCGCAGGCCGTCTCGGCGTTGCTGCGGGCCAAGGCGGACAGCGTGCCCTGTGGCGACGCCGACGAGTGCACCGGCCCCACCTCGTACAACTCGTTCTACGGCCACGGGCTCGTGGACGCTCTCGCCGCCGTCAGGTAGGCACGTCGCCGGGCGGGAGGGTCGCGAGCCCGCTCTCCCGCCCGGTCGGGCGTACTTCCAGGGCTCGTACGGCGAATCCGGACGTATGTCCACGGCGGACTCCACATACCCGGCTCATGCTCCAGCCAGAGGACTTGCGGGAGTTCGAGGCGCAGCGCCCACGCTTGTTCACGGTGGCCTACCGACTCCTCACCTCCGCCTGTGAAGCAGTCCGTCCACATGCGTACGAACCCACGAAACACACTTACGGCGCATTGCCCACCCCTGATCCGACAGGTAAGACGGTGCAATGCGTTTCGTGTTCCGTCGGACCCTGCTGGCAACCCTCGCCGCCGTCACGGCGCTCGTCACTCCCACCCCGGTCGCCAATGCCGCCACATCGACCGGGCATCCGGAAGCACCGCAGGAGTTCGTCGCGCTGCGTGATGTCGCCCCGACGATCATCGAAGAGATCCGCTACCACGGATCGCACAACTTCGTCGGTCGGCCGATAACGGGCTATCGCGAACCACTGTGCATCGTCACGCGACCGACCGCGCTGGCGCTGCGAGAGGCTCAGCGAAGGCTGCTGGCCCAGGGTTACACGCTCAAGGTCTACGACTGCTTCCGCCCGCAGCGCGCGGTCGACAGCTTCGTCCGCTGGGCACAACGACTCGACGACGACCGGATGAAGAACGAGTTCTACCCACGTGTCGAGAAATCGTCCTTGTTCGAGGACGGCTACATCGCGGAGCACTCCGGACACAGTCGCGGCAGCACGGTCGACCTGACGCTGGTACGGATCCCACCGCACCCACAGGAACGTTACCGTCCCGGCGATCCGCTGCGCCCGTGCTTCGCCCCGGCAGGCGAACGGTTCGGGGACAACAGTGTCGACATGGGAACCGGATTCGATTGCTTCGACACCCTTTCGCACACGGACGATCCCCGGATCACCGACGAGGCCATGCGTAACCGCACCCTGCTCAAGGACACCCTGGCCGCGGTGGGAATGGAGAACTACCCGAACGAATGGTGGCACTACACCCTGCGCGACGAGCCGTTCCCTGACACCTACTTCGACTTCCCCGTGGCGCGACGCTCGCTCAACGGCTGAGGGCACTCGGCGGCCGCGGTGGAGGTCAGGCGGCTTCCGCGGAATCCAGGTCGAGTCGCCGGAGCAGTGACGCCCGGTGCAGGTCCGCGATAGGCGCGAGCAGGTCCGGGTGACGCAGTAGAACAGCGGCTTGCCGGTCTCGCTCGTCCGGCTTCGTCAAACGGCGGAAGTCGCACTGCGACCCGGCGACGTGCTCGGAGTCGGACACAGCCCCGGCCGCCATGGCGGCGAGGCGACCGTCAGCGAGCAGGCACGCGGCCCAGCTGGTGAGCACCTCGTCGACCCAGGTGCGCCACGCGGTGTCCTCGTCCGCCGTGTCGGACGGGGACACCCCGGTCACCCGGTCCAGGTGGGCGGAACCGCCCGGCCCCACCATGGTCACCAGAGAAGCGTCCAGGGATGTCGGATAACGCAGCCACGCGGCGACCGTGACGGCTTGGCGGGCCTGCGCTTCGGCGAGGGCCGTGCTGAACGCTCCCCGAGCGGGTGGATACGCGCGGAGCAGCCATCGGGTGGTGGCCGCGATGACGGCGGGCAGGTCGGCGGGCACGGTAAGCAACCTCACTACTACGTCGCGGAGCGACCACGTGAGCGGATCGGCAGGAGATCGCCGCCGTGTTCACGCTGGTCGACAAGTCACGGTAACAGCTGGAAAACGCATCCTCGGGTGACTTCGCCCACCATGTGGCCGACACCGAGGCGGTGACCGTCGTCGTGGAACCACAGGTCAGGGTCGGCGCCGGCAACAGCGCCGAGACCCACGACTGGGACCCTTCACCGCGGAACTCACCATCGCGAACCGAACCCGTGCTGCACGTCAGTCACGTGTACGCACCCCACGGCCGTGCCGGGTTGGGCGTGTCTCGCCGGTCGGCGGCGATCCACTCGGGGACTCCGGGTCCTCGGCGGGTGCGTGCGGTGCCGGTTTGCGGCTCACCGCACGCACCCGCTCCTCACGGTTCAGCGTGTTGCGGTAGCCGGTCACTCCACGCGATCGCGACGGGGACCACGCAGGACGTCCGTGCCGTGCAGGGTCGATTCGAGCGGTTGGTTCAGCAGGTCGGGATCCACCGCGAGGTACTGCCTGGTCTCCCGGGCGATCAGCCCGGCGCACAACACCAGCCCGATCAGGTTGGGCAACGCCATCAGACCGTTCATCACGTCGGAGAAAGTCCAGACCAGGCTCAGTTCCGTGGTCGCTCCGACCAGGATCACCACGGTGAACACCAGCCGGTAGGGCATGACTCCCCTGACTCCGACGAGCCGCTCCACGCAGCGCTCGCCGTAGTACGCCCAGCCCAGCATGGTCGAGAAGGCGAAGAACACCACGCTCACGGTCACGAGGTAGTGACCCCACTCGCCTGGCAGCCCTCGTGTGAAGGCTTCCGCCGTCATCTCCGCGCCCTCGGTGCCCAGCTTCCAGGCACCGGTCGTGACGATGACCAGGCCGGTCATCGTCACCACGATGATCGTGTCGATGAAGGTCTGGGTCATCGACACCATGGCCTGGCGCACCGGGTGGCGGGTCTGTGCCGCGGCGGCCGCGATGGCCGCCGATCCCAGGCCGGACTCGTTGGAGAAGATCCCCCGGGCGACGCCGTACTGCAGCGCGATGATGAAAGCCGAGCCGAGGAAGCCACCCGTGGCCGCAGTTCCCGTGAACGCGTCCGTGAAGATCATCCCCAGCGCCGCCGGAACGTCGGTGACGTTGAGCAGGAGCACGGCCAGCGCGCCCAGCACGTAGACGATGATCATGAAGGGCACGAACGCGGCGGTGACCTTGCCGATCCACTTGATGCCACCGACGAGGACGGCACCGGCGGCGACGGTGATGACGACGCCCACCGTCCAGGCCGGCACGCCGAAGGAGCTCTCCAGCGAGACGGCGACGGTGTTGGACTGGGTCATGTTGCCGATGCCGAAGCTCGCCAGGACCGCGAACACCGCGAACGCGATACTGAGCACGAGCCCGAACCGGTTCGGAATCGCCTTGGCCAGGTAGTACTGCGGGCCGCCGGACATGTCACCGCGGGCGTCCTTGGTGCGGAACCGCACCGCGAGGAAGGCCTCCGAGTACTTCGACGCCATGCCCACCAGGGCCGTGACCCACATCCAGAACAGCGCGCCGGGACCACCCCAGTAGATCGCGGTGGCGACACCGGCGATGTTGCCGACACCGACCGTCGCGGCAAGGGCGGTGGTGAGCGCCTGGTAATGGGAGATGTCACCGTCCGCGCCCTCGTCCCGGCGCTTGAACAACGCAAGCCTCATCGCCGGAACGAGTTTGAGGAACTGGACCCCGCCCAGCCGGACCGTCAGGTACAGGCCCGTGCCCAACAGCAGCGGGATGAGGAGGAACGGCCCCCACACCACACTGCTGACCTCGGCGAGGAACTCCTCCATATCGACTCCTTCGTCAGCTCTGGTGGCGAGATCGACAGAGGATAAGACGGCGGCGACCGAAGGTCACTGCCATTGTGAGCAGCGACCCTCGCGTGGTGCCGACGCGGGCGAGAAAGAGCGCGGCCGGGCCACTTCCCACCGCTGGAAGAACCGATCAAGCACCTCGGCGGGGATCGACGCGGGCGGGGACCGCTGCCGGTACAGCGGTGCGCCGCGCCCGTCCGGCCGCCGCGAACCGAACAGCCGAGGTGGCAGGGGATCTCAGGAGGGGCCTCTTCGCCGGGCCAGCTCGACCAGCCGCTCGGCCCCGTCGGTCCAGGCTTCGCCGTGTCCGACGAGCACCGTGCCCGCCCCGGTCTCCGCGATCACACCCAGCGACTCCAGGGCACGTTCCGGGTCCACGGTGGCCGCTCCGGAGACGATCTGCGGTGCTTTCGTACCTCGATACGGATTGAGCGTCACCACGGCGTCTCCCGCGATGACGGTATCGCGATCCGGGAAGTGGAACGCGCAGTGCCCCAACGTGTGCCCCGGAGTGAACAGCACTCGTGGTTCGCCCGGCACCGGCAGCGTGTCCTCACGGATCCGGTGGACCCGCTTGATCGGTTTGGGCCACCATGCCCGGTTGGCCACGAATCCGGCGACCAAGGGCAGCGCCCTGAACTGGGTCAGCAGGTACCACGTCAGTGGGCGGGCACGACCGTACTGCCGTGGGTGCCGGGTCAACGGCAGGTCGTTCTCGTGGATGTAGACGGGCACGCCCACCTCGGAACGCAACCGTTCGGCGAACCCGAGGTGGTCGAAGTGACCGTGGGTCAGCACCAGCGCCTCGATGTCCCGCGGTCGGCGTCCGAGTTCGCCGAGCGCCTGCTGCAGTGAACGCCACGACGTGGGCAACCCGGCGTCGACGATGGTCAGCTTGTTCCCTGCCTCGACGATGAACCAGTTGACATGGGAATCCTCGACGCAGTGAATGCCGTCCGCGACGTTCTTCTTGAGCATTCCCACCTCCACCGGCCGAACGTCCTTCCTGTACCCATCCACGACTGCCTACCCACAACTGCCTCCCCCGACGCCGGCTGCTCACGCCGCTGCCGGATCGTGGCCGGTGGCCGCGAAGCGCTCCGGCGACAACGTCATCACCCCGGTGTCATCGCCACAGTGACTGTCCGACTCCCAGCACCCGGTTGACGGCCACCCCGAGTACGGTCACCAGCACCACGGCCACCGCTATGTCCACGACCGACGTCAGCAAGCCGAGGCTGATGATGAGGGTCGTCGCGCCGGCCGGAGGATGCGGGCAGTCCAGCAGCCGCAGGACGAACGCGGTGAGCGCCACGGACAACGCCGCGGCCACGATCCGTGGTCCCGTCACCCCTTCCTCGGTCACGGAGGGATGTGCGGTCAGGCCGAGGAGCGCGAGGCAACCGATGCCCGCCAGGATCGCTACGCCGTGACCGACGAGGGTGCTGCGCGGTGCGGCCGACTTCTGCAGGGGGGACTCGAAGAACAGCATGACGGTGGGACCGAGGCTGGGGAACAGGTACGGCTGCTTGACGACCAGCGCGATCGCGCCGACGGCGCTCGTCACCGCCAGACACGTCGCGAACGCGTAGGCAGCGGCACCACCCCGCCCGGCTCGGCGTTGCGCGGCGCCCAGGGCACCGCCGGGTTCGTCGTGCACGGTCTTCACCTCGCCGCGATGAGGGCCTGCGGCGCGGCCTGCTTGATCCGTGAGCGCAGCCAGACGAGCTGGCGCCTGGTCTCCGGTTCACAGGTGTCGATGACGTGGAGCAGTTCCCGGTCGCGCAGCCCCTGAGCGGCCTGCCCCACGACGGTCCAGGTCATGTCGGTGAGGCTGGCCAGCATGTGAAGGTCCTGCAGGTCGCGCAGCAGCCCGACGGGTCCGCTGCGCGTGTGTTCCAGCCCCGCCGCGTGCAGGCGCTCGGGTTCGGCCTCGCGGTGTTCGCCATAGCGTTCCACGAGCGGTTTCAGAGCTTCTGCCTGCCGGTCGGTCCGCCCGGCGAGGAGCCGGCAGAGGTGCCACACGTCGGGCTCCTCACCGTGCCCGCGTGAGACCTCGCGGAACGCGTCGGCGAGCGTGTTCAACGACGTGTGGAGCAGACCCAGGTAGGTAGCCAGGTGCATAGGTTCGCCCGTTCACGAGTGGTGCGGCACGTTGGGGGTTCGGTCGGGTGTCGGCGCTGGTGGCGGCGGTTCCGTGACCGCCACGTCTTCTGCCACATCGTCGTTTCCCGAGGTCGCCGTGACACCGGCCGGATCGTGTGGCGCGGAGGCCGTGGTGGTGGGGGCGGGAGCGGGTCCGGCGCCGTCGGCGAGCTTGGTCACGCGCACGGCGCTGAGCTTGTAGAGCGGTTGTTTGGACACCGGGTCCCAGTCGGTGAGGGTGAGCTCGTTGGCCGCCCGGGTGTGTCCGTCCGCGCCGCTGTCCCAGTAGCCGTAGTGAAACGGCAGGAACACCACTCCGTCGCGTCCCCGGCCGACGCGTACGGGCAGCTCCACGCGGCCGCGCCGGGACTCGACGCTGACCACGTCCCCCTCGGCGACACCCAGTTCGGCGGCGTCGCGCTCCGACAACTCGACCCACGGCTCCGGCGCCGCGCGGCGGAGCCGACGGGAGCGGCCGGTCTTGGTGCGGGTGTGGAAGTGGTAGACGGTACGCCCGGTCGTGCACACGAACGGGTAGTCCCCACCCGCTTGTTCGGGCGGAGACACGTACTCCGCGGACCTGAGCAACGCCTGGCCTTCCGGGCGCAGCGCGTGGTACTCCGACCGTGAGGTGGTGCCGCCGGTGAGCAGGTCACGACCGTAGCTCTCACACACGTCCGCGTGCGTGGGGAACACGGCATCGGCGTACAGGCGGTCACAGCCGTCCGGGTACTCGTCGTTGCACGGCCACGGGATACCGCTGCCGCCGCGCAACCTGTCGTAGGACAGGCCTGTGTAGTCGCACAGCCGCCCTCGGCTGCACTCCTTCCACGCCTCGAACGCGCTCTCCGGGTCGCTCCATTTGATCAGCGGGTCGCCGTCGCGGTCTCGCAGGTCCATACGACGGGCGTAGTCGAGGAAGATGTCGAGATCGGAGCGTGCTTCTCCGGGTGGCTCCACTGCCTTCTCCGACAGGTGCACGGTGCGGTTGACGTTGGTGAACGTGCCCTGTTTCTCCCCCCACAGCGCCGCGGGCAGCACCACGTCCGCGTACTCGGCGGTCTCGGTGAGGAAACCGTCCTGAACGACGACGAACAGGTCTTCCTTGGCGAGGATCTCCCGGATCCGCGGCAGTTCGGGGAGCGACACAGCCGGGTTGGTGGCGGAGATCCACAGGAACCGGATCGAGCCCTGCTCGGCGTAACGCCAGATCTGCATGGCGTGGGTGGGTGGAGCCCAGTGCGGAATGGTCAGCGGGTCCACGTTCCACAGCTCGGCGAGCTGCTGGATGTGCTCCGGGTTGTCCCAGTTCCGAAAGCCTGGCAGGTCACCGTCCGCACCGGCCTCGCGGGTGTTCTGGGCGGTGGGCTGCCCGTTCATCTGCAGGATCCCGCACCCCGGCCTGCCGAGGAGTCCGCGGAGCAGGTGCAGGTTGTTGACCTGGCAGGCCGCGGCCGTGGCCTGGTGCGACTGGTAGAAACCCTGCAGCACGGTGGACAGCACACGGTCGGAGGTGCCGAACACCTCGGCCGCCCGCCGCACGTCATGAGGATCGATCCGGCAGATACGCGCCACGTGCTCCGGCGTGTACGGCTCCACGGTGGCCGCGAGTTCGTCGTAGCCGAGCGTGTGCGCGGCGACGTAGTCGTGGTCGATCCACCCGCGTGTGATGATCTCTCGGATGAGGCCGTTCATGAGGGCCTGGTTGGTCCCCGGCAACGGGGCCAGGTGCACTCCCCCGCTCTGCGCGCACGCCTCGGTCACCGGTGTGCGCCGGGGGTCGACGGCGACGACGACGGGCGGGTCGGCTCCGTGGAGCCGGTCCAGTACCCGAGCCCACAACACCGTCTGCGTCTCGGCCATGTTGTGTCCGAAGAGGAACAGCGCGTCGCAGGACTCGATGTCGGAGTAGCTGCCGGGTTGCCCGTCGGAGCCGAAGGTCTCCTTCAGGGCGGCGGCGGCCGTCGCCGTGCACAGCCGCGTGTTGCCGTCCATGTGCGGCGTCCCCAGACCGGCCTTGCCGATCACGCCGAGGGTGTAGTACTCCTCCAGGAACAGCTGACCGCTGGTGTAGAACCCGTGGGACAGGGGCCCTGTCTCGTCCAGCAGCTCACGCGAGCGGCGGACGATCAGGCTCATGGCCGTGTCCCAGTCCGTTTCCTGAAGCCGCCCGTCACTCCGCACGAGCGGACGGGTCAACCGGTCCGTCCGGTTCCACTGCCAGGATCCGTACAGTCCTTTGGGGCCCAACCGTCCGTGGTTGACCACATCGCCCGCGCGGCCGCGAATCCCGACCATGCGGCCGTCCTTCACCGCGATGTCGCACGCGCAACCGTTGCTGCACAACACGCACGCCGACTGCACCCAGGCGTCGACGTCCGACGGGGCCAGCCCCTCGTCGAGGTGGAGGTCCACCCGGACCGGCCACGGCGTGTCCTTCGCGTGTGGCGTGCGTGTTCCCCAGATGTCCGCGATGCGGTCGGCCATGTTTCTCCCCGGTCGATCCGGCACTCGTGCGCGACGAGTACCCGTCACGTCGTTTTCGAACCTTCCCGGGTGTCACGCCAGGTGAGGACCGTGCAGGCGAGCGCTGCCGCCCCGAGTGACGGGCGTGGAACCCGCCCGACCCAGCCGCCCACATACTCGGTGGCGTGCTGGTCCAGCCGACCAACTCGACCTGCCGCTCGGCGTGCTCACGGAGCACCACGGGCGACTGTTCCGGGACCGGCATGAGGGCGTACCTGCTCGTCCGCCGCTGTCTGTCGGCCGGAGCCGCGTAGAAACGCGGAAACAGCGCGTTACCACCGACCATCACGATGGTGCCGATGGAGGTCTCGTCGGCCTCGGCGTAGGCGGGTAGGTCGTCCCACTTGCGTGTCCGCGCTGAACCTCCAGCACGGTCCGCAGCTCCGCGGCCGCTGACGGCACCCGCTCCGGTGCGGACAGTGATCAGCGGAACACGACTGTCCCGAGCCGTGCTGTGGACTCCGAAGCCGGTGCCCGCAGGCAACGCGGCAGAGCCGGCCCCCAGACTGGCGGTATGCTCCAATCGCCCGTCATCCTCACCCTCGATCTGCTAGGCACGTTCGCGTTCGGCCTGAACGGCGCCCTCACCGCCGCGCGGGCCGCCCGGCTGGACCTGGTCGGCGTGCTGGTGCTGGGCATGATGACCGCACTGGGCGGTGGGATCCTCCGGGACATCCTGATCAACGTCCCCCCGGCGACCTTCGGCGACGTGCGTTACCTCGCACTGGCCGCGGGCGGCGCGCTCGTCGCGTTCCTGCTGAGCGTGGAACTCGAGCGCTACACCCGGCTCATCACCATCTTCGACGCCGTCGGGTTGAGCGTGTTCTGTGTGACCGGCACCAGCAAGGCCCTCGACGCCGGGCTGGGAAGCGTGCAGGCGGTTCTCCTCGGCGTGATCACGGCCGTGGGCGGCGGAACGCTGCGGGACGTGGCCGTCCTGCGGATCCCCTCGGTCCTGACCAGTGACTTCTACGCCGTTCCCGCTCTCGTCGGCGCCGTCCTCACGGCAGCGGCCATCGGCATCGGAGTCCACGGCCTCGTCGGCTCGCTCGTCCCGGCAGCGGTGGCTCTCGTCATCCGGCTGCTCGGCGTCCGCTACAACCTGCGGGTGCCCCGCACCCGCGAACGTGGCTTCCGATCCAGCGCCGAGGACTTCGGAACGTGGCGGCGTAGACGACGCGGCCGCGAGGACGGCGACGAAACCGGCACCTGAGGCAGGCGACACCGCACCGCGATGCGCATCGGCAGCCCCGAGTGCATGCTGGACGTGGTGCGGCATGAGCACCCCAACCACCCGCCCGGCTCGGGCCGTTCCGCGGGAGGGCACATGCCGGTCGACTCTCGTGTACCGGCCATCCTCACCGGCCTGGAGAGTGTCCGGGACCGGCAGGAAGACGTCTGCCGGGACCTGCATGCCCACCCCGAGTTGCCGCACCAGGAGCACCGCACCGCGTCGGAGGTCTCCAAGCGACTGCGCGAGCCCGGCTACGAAGTCCACGACGGAGTCGGCGGCACCGGTGTCGTGAGAGTGCTGGCGAACGGTGACGGGCCCGCGGTCCTGCTCCGTGCCGACATGGAGGCCCTACCAGTCCGGGAGACCACCGGCCTGCCCAACGCCAGCACCGTGACGGCCGACGGGACTCCCGTCATGCACGCCTGCGGCCACGACGTGCACGTCACCTGCCTCCTGGGCGCGGCTCGCCTGCTGGCCTCGGGCACCGACCACTGGAACGGCACCGTCATCGCGGTGTTCCAACCCGCCGAGGAGGCCGCCGACGGAGCGCGGAGCATGGTCGAGGATGGCCTCGAACGGCTCGTTCCTCGGCCCGATGTCGCGCTCGGGCAAGCACGTCCTGCCGCTGCCGGCGGGTCAGGCGGCCACCAACTCCGGCCCTACGCTGGCGGCAGGCGACAGCATGCGCATCACCGTGCACGGGCGCGGTGCCCACGGGTCCATGCCGCAGTCGGCGGTCGACCCGGTGGTGCTCGCCTCCCTGATCGTCGCCGCCCTCACCTGGCTCTGAGCCGTCCCGGACCGCATCCCGCTCGCGAAGCCGTCGACACTGCGGCGAGTGACCGCGAGGCGATCACTCCGCGTGGCTTCCCGCGCAGGTCAGAAGTGGTCGAGCAGCTGACCGAACCGCTCCAACGTCACGAGACGTTCCGCATCGGGATCCAGCTCTGCGTGCTCCAACACCCACGTGTTGTCGTTCGGCACGTACACCGCGCCCATGCCGACGGCCAGTGCGGGCAGAATGTCGGAGGCGGGCGAATTGCCCACCATCCACGTCGACGCGGGATCCAACCCGTACCGCTCGGCAAGCCAGGAGTACGTGGTGGCGTCCTTCTCCCGCACCACGTGAACAGCCTGGAAGTACCCGCGCAGCCCGGAATGGTCGAGCTTGCGCCACTGGTCGTCCGTGGCCCCCTTGGTCAGCAGCAGAAGTGGGTACCGCTCCTGCAGCGTCCCGAGGGTCTCGGCCACGTCGGGGATCAGTTCGATGCGGCAGTCCAGCACCGCTTCCGCCAGTCGCCGCAGGTGGTCGCGTTCCTCCGGGGTGGCGGGCCGCTGGTGGATCCGTTCCAGGCAGTCACCGAGGCTGCGCAGGAACACCGAGGCACCGTAGCCGTGCCGGGCCGTGTTGGCGCGCTCGACCTCGACGAGCAGTTCCCGCACGTCCGCCGCGTCGAGTCCGGGCCGTGCCTGCCAGCCGCAGAAGTCGTCGATGGCCCGCTCGAACACGACGTTGCACTCCCACAGGGTGTCGTCGGCGTCGAACACCAGCACGGGTCGGCGGTCGAACACGGCGCATCCCCCAGACATGGACTCGGGCGTGGACGCCGGAATGCTGCCATGCCGGCCCCGGCACGAGCGAACCCTTTTCGCGTAGAATGATCGACCGTGCGCAGGTCTCGGTGGGTGCTCAGCGCGTTGGCACTCGCGGCCGTCGCCGTTCTGGTCGCCGTGTTCGTCTTCACCGGCCCTGGTCCTGAGTCTCCCGTCGAGCGGCCCGGGCCTCCCGGGACCGGCCCGCTGACCGTCGTTTCGCTGGGTGACAGCACGCTGTCCGGCGAAGGTGCGGGCGACTACACACCCGACACCGACGGCAGGGGCGGTAACTGGTGCCACCGCTCCCCGCATGCGATGGTGCATCAGATCGAGCTCACCGGCGTCACCGAGTCGGTCAACCTCGCCTGTTCCGGAGCACCGTCGGGCCACGTCGCGCTCGGCGACGTCGAGCAGTGGACCGAACCGTCCCAGGCAGGCCGGCTACGCGAGCTGCTCGACGACCACCGGGTCACGGCAGTGGTCGTCGCGATCGGAGCCAACGACGAACCTCACTTCTCCCGACTGATCTCCGAGTGCTTCACCTCGTGGTTCCTGCAACAGGGCTCGCCGTGCAGCGCCAGGATCAAACAGGACTGGCAGCAGCGGCTCGACGCCATGGTGCCCAAGGTCGTGGCCGCGCTCGACGACGTCAAGCAGGTGCTGAAGGAGGCGGGCTACGAGCGGTCGGACTACGAACTCGTCCTCCAGTCGTACGCCTCCCCCATCGGACCCGGCATCCCGGAGGAGTGGCGCAACCTCAACGGCTGCCCGTTCCGCACCGACGACCTGCGGTGGGTGGCCGAGACCGGTGCGGTCGAGCTGTCGGAGGCGCTGCGAGGCGCCGCCCGGCAGGCCGACGTTCGCTTCCTCGACCTGTCGCGTGCCGGTGTCGGGCACGAGGCGTGCAGCGGCGGCGACGACGCCGAGGACGAGTGGTTCACCCGGTTCACGGTGCGCTGGGACGACCTGGAGGAAGCGGAACGCGCGAGCCACGCACTCCAGGAGTCGTTCCATCCGAACGCCGCCGGACACGCGCAGGTGGCCCGGTGTATGAGCGAGTTCCTCGCCACCAACGACCGGGAGGCCGCCTGTCTGGAGGGCGCGGACGGCCACCTGCACGCCGCACCGTCGCTGCAGTCGCTCGCGGGGAGCTGAGCGAGCAGTGACCGCGGACATCCGTGCCCGAACTACGAACACGCGTCCGCAAGGTGCGGACACGCGTTCACAGGCTGCGGACACGCCGTCAGAGGTCGAGGGCGGCTCGCAACGCGCTGTCGATCTGCTCCTGAACCTCGGTGTCGATCTCGGCGACACACTCCCGCAGCCACGGCCGGTACAGCCGCGTCACGTTGACCGTCGAGACCCAGTAGCGCCCGTCGACGGCCACCCCGAGGATGTCGTGGGGGTCGCGGTCCAGCAGCTCGGTACCCAGCAACCACGGCCGGTCGGAGTCGTTGACACCGTCGGACGACAGCAGCACCATCTGCCGTGCTCGGGCCTGTTCTGAAGGTGGATGGTAGGTCCAGACCTCACCCCTGCGCACGCAGGTCCTCCAGCGCGGCGGCCAGCTCGGCCTCGTCCCGCGACGCCGCCTCTTCGGCAGCCCGACGGTGCCCGACCAGGTCGGGCACCCGGAAACCGGTGCGTACGGCCTCGCGGCGCGCGGCTCTGGACAGCCATGCCGACACCGAGACCCCGTGGGCCTTGGCCGCCTGTTCGGCGAACGCCAGCACACCGTCGTCCAGCGACACCGTCACCTTCCGCGTTGCCATGGCGACCATGGTAGCGCGGAACACCCCTGGGTGGGGGAGGCTCACAGGGTCGGCGAGCGCCCTTCGAACGGCGTGGACAGCACGACGGTGGTGCGAGTGGAGACCTTGGCCGCTTCCCGGATTCGCCGCAACAGGTCCTCCAGCGCCAGGGGCGACGCAACCCGCACGAGAAGCACGTAGGACTCGTCACCGGCCACCGAGTAGCAGGACTCGATCTCGGAGATGTGCTCCAGCCGCTGCGGGTAGTCGTCGGGGGCCGCGGGGTCGTTCGGCGTCAGCGAGATCAGCGCCGTCAGCGGCAGTCCGATCTGTTCCCCGTCGAGCCGAGCGGTGTACCCGCGAATGACGCCACGCTGTTCCAGCCTGCGCACCCGCTGGTGCACGGCCGACACCGACAGTCCGACCCGCTCGGCCAGGTCGGTGAAACTGCGGCGACCGTCGGCCGACAGCTCCCGCACGATGGCCCGGTCGAGCGGCTCCAGTCCCCCGCTGGTCATGCCGGCAGCACGACGAGCTCGTGCGGCCGCGTGTTCAACGGCTCCACTCCGTCCGCCGTGACCACGACGATGTCCTCGATCCGCGCGCCCCACTTCCCCGCCTGGTACACCCCGGGCTCGACGCTGAACGCCATACCGGGCTGCAGTGGCAGATCGTTGCCGCTCATGATGTAGGGCTCCTCGTGCACGTCGAGGCCGATGCCGTGACCGGTGCGGTGGATGAACAGCTCGCCCAGCCCCGCTTCGGTCAGGATGTCCCGTGCCGCGGCGTCCACCTCGTGGGCCGTGGCGCCGGGCCGTACCGTCCGCACCGCTGCCTCCTGGGCGCGCTGGAGCACCGCGTACGCCTCGGCGATCTCGGCGGCGGGCTCCCCGACCGCGTAGGTGCGGGTCGAGTCGGAGTTGTAGCCCTCGGGAATCGGACCACCGATGTCGACCACGACGACGTCGCCGGGCTCGATCACACGGTCGGACACGTCGTGGTGCGGGCTGGCGCCGTTGGGACCGGAACCGACGATCACGAAGTCGGCGTGCGTGTGGCCCTCCGCGACGATGGCCTCGGTGATGTCGGCGCCCACCTCGGCTTCGGTGCGGCCGGGCCGCAGCCACTCGCCCATGCGGGCGTGTACCCGGTCGATGGCCTCGGCGGCTCGGCGCAGGGCCGCGAGTTCGGCCGCGTCCTTGCACATGCGCAGCTCCCGCAGCACAGGACCGGCGAGCGTCTGCTCGGCACCGGCCACGGCGTCGCGCAGCCGCAGCACGTGGAGGGCGGCCATCGTGTCGCTCACCGCCACCCGGCCGGGCCTGCCGAGCCGGTCGGCCACGATCCGGTACGGGTCCTCCCCGTCGACCCACGTCACCACGTCGACCCCGAGGTCGTCGGTGGGCACGTCGGCGTAACCGGGAGCCTCCAGCGCGGGCAGCACCAGCGTGGGGATCGAGTCGGTCGCGGGGACGAGCAGCACGGACAGGCGCTCGAACGAACCGCCGGCCTGCCCGATCAGGTACCGCAGATCGGATCCGGGCCCGATCAACAGTGCGTCCGTGGCGGCGTCGGCCGCGGCAGCACGGGCACGGTCGATTCGCGCGCGCAACGTGGCGGCATCGGGAGCGGGGGTGTGCAGTGAACGACGCGACATGGCGGAAAGCCTAGCCCTGTGGCAGGTCGAGCGCCCGCACCCCCACCGGCCCGGTGTGGCAGGCTTGGCGCGTGACCGCCCCCCTGGTGCTGCTCGACGCCGCGAGCCTCTACTTCCGTTCGTTCTTCGCGCTGCCCGAGTCGATGACCGCCCCGGACGGCACCCCGGTGAACGCCGTACGCGGGTTCGCCGACACCGTGGCGCGCGTGCTCACCGATCGCCGTCCCGCGCGTCTGGTCGCGTGCCTGGACGCCGACTGGCGGCCCGAGTTCCGGGTGCGGGCGTTGCCCAGTTACAAGGCACACCGCGTCGCGGAGACGACGGACACGGGCGCGGACACCGAGGAGGTGCCCGACACCCTCACACCTCAGGTACCGATCATCCTGGAGTTGCTGGAGGCGGTCGGAATCGCCGTCGCCGAGGCCGAGGGTTACGAGGCCGACGACGTGATCGGCACGCTGGCGTCACGCGAGTCGGAGCGGCCCGTCGAGGTCGTCACGGGCGACCGTGACCTGTTCCAGCTCGTACGGCACGACCCGAGCCCGGTGTCCGTGGTCTACGTGGGCAAGGGTTGGGCCAGAGCCGAGGTGATGGGGCCGGAGGAGGTCGCCACGCGCTACGCACTGCCGGTGGAGAACGCGGGTGCCGCCTACGCCGACATGGCGATACTGCGCGGCGACCCGTCGGACGGCCTGCCCGGAGTGCCGGGCATCGGCGAGAAGACCGCGGCGAAGCTCATCACGCGATTCGGGTCGCTGGAGGGGCTGCTGAGCGCGGCACGCGACGCCGACCGCGACGTACCGCCGAAGACGCGCACCAGGCTCGCCGAGTCCGCCGACTACCTCGCCGCCGCTCCCCTGGTGGTGCGGGTGGCCACCGGCGCGCCCGTGACCGGGTCGGCCGACGACCGCGTCCCGGCCACGCCTGCCGACCCGAAGCGGGTGGCCGAACTGGTCGAGCGCTACAACCTCGGCGGATCGGTGAACCGCCTGCTGGCCGCGTTGCCCGGCTGAGGGGCGATGCGGCCGGTGTCCGGCCGACGTTCAGACGGGCAGTCCCACCTCGTAGCGGCCCTCGTCGTCGAGGATCTCGATGGGGATGCGCTGGCTCTCACCGGCGATGACGGCGGTGCAGTCGAACGTGGCGCCCTCGCGCACGGCAGGCCGCCGGGGGCAACGGACGCGTTCGACGTCGGCGATGCCGTAGCTGCCAGCGAGCACGGCCCGCACCGCCTCCTCCACGGCGTCTCCGTCGAGCGCCTTAGGTACCGGCGTCAACGAGAGAGAGGAGCTGGGTGACGTCGAGATCGACAGCGGCTCCGAGCTCTCGGTGGTGACGGCTGCGGGGGCGTCCTCCCCGCCACGGGCCCCGCCGTCACCGCCGCAGGCCGTCAACGCCAGCGCCGCGCAGACCGACACGGTGACCCACCACAGCCCTACGACACCGCGCACCCGCACGACAGGACACTCCACCACATTCGACGTCGACACCGATCAGAAGAACGTACCGCACCATGGCGCGTACCGCGTCCGGGTCAGCTCGTCGAGCCGTTCCGCCGTCACGGTGTCCGCGGCCCCGATCCTCCCCGCGGCCACCAGCGCCGACGGACGCCACCCGCCCGCGTAGACCATCGAAAGAGCGTCCACGTCGAGGCAGGCGTCCGGGGCCGAGTCAGTGCGTTCCACGCCGTCCGGGCCGACGCGGTAGCGGCCCGTGTTGTTCTCCAGCACCGGATCGGTGACCTCCAGCACCACCGGCTCACCGTGCCAGGTGCGGGCCGTCAGGGCGGCCTCGACGTCCACGAGCCGCAGCCACGACTCGTCGGCGACCGTCCTCGTCTCGCAGGCCCGGGGATCGGTGAACAGCAACTCCAGCGGCTCGTCCAGGCCGCGGTTCCGCACGGTGATTTCGCCGACCAGGTCGACCGAGAGCAGGAATCGCCACAGACCGGCGAAGGCGGAGGCGTCGGCGTAGTGTAGATCGATCACGTTCATCGTCCCGGACATGCCGGAGTCACGGTCGACCCGGTAGACGGCGAACCCGTCCGGCCCGTCCGTACCGTGGTGCACCACCGTGACGACGTTCCCCTCGCTCTGGCGCAGGTGCGAGAACATACCGGGCCACCACCGCTCGGTCCGGGTCATCATGCCCGGCCGCAGCGGTATCCGCGCGTACACGTCGGGCAGCCGCCGTTCGGCCTCGTCGACGGTGAGCAGTTCCACCTCGCCGCCTTCGGGCACACCGGGCCGCAGCCGCGCACGTTCCCGGTACACGGTGCAGTCACGCATCCGGCTGGCGATGCCGTAGCCGAACCGGCCGTAGATCACGCCCTCCGTCGCGTACAGGACGGCGGCGGTGACTCCGCGCTCGGCGAACTCGGTGAGCTGGTGACGCATCAACGCTGTCAGCACCCCGCGCCTGGTGCGGTCGGCGCGGACCCCGACCCCGGTGACCGCCGCCATCGGTAAGCGGGTTCCCCCGGGCACGACGAGTTCAGCGTCGGTCGACCTCGCGGTGCCGATCAGGTGCTCGTCGAACGCCCCGAGCGCCCGGCCCGGCTGGTACACACCCCGGACGCGCTCCCACTGCTCGTCGGTCGCCGGACCGGCGTGGAGAGCGGCACGGAACAGCGTGTGCGCCGCACGGAACTCGTCGTCGCGCAGGGCGCGGACCACAACATCGTTCATGGGTCGATCCTGTCGTGCGGGGCGGGGTGCGCACCACAGGTTATTCCGCGTCAGCCCTTCGGCGTGGGCCTGTCGACGTTGTAGTGCCCCTCGTCACTGGTGACCGTGATCTTCACGGTCTGCTGTTCGCCCTCTACCGTGACGCCACAGGTGTAGGTGTGGTCCTTCTCGACCGGCTGGCCGTCCGGGCAGTCGACCTGGCTGGTGTCCGGGTAGCCGTACTCCTTCACCAACAGGTCCTGCACCGACTGCTCGACGCTCTGCTCGTCGAAGGTCCTGGTGTTGAGCAGGCCGGGTTTCCAGAACAACACCACGGCCGCGGCGGCGACCACGACCACGGCCGCCCCGATGCCGATCCAGAGCTTCTTGCCGCCGCCGGACTTGCCCGGCTGCGCGCCACCCGGCTGCTGACCATAGGCGGGTTGCTGACCGTAGGCGGCCTGCTGGTCGTAGCTGGCCTGCTGGCCGTAGGCGGCCTGCTGGTCGTAGGCAGGCTGCTGACCGTACGTGGGCTGCTGGCCGTAGCCCTGCCCGTAGGCGCCGTACTGACCCTGCTGACCCTGCTGCGGATACGCGGCCTGCTGGCCATAGGCGCCCGCACCCGCTCCCTCGTACGGGTTCGGGGCGGGCTGCTGACCGTACTGCGGCTGTTGACCGTGTGAAGTGCCGTAGGCGGGCTGGCCGTAGGTGGGTTGCTGGCCGTATCCACCGGACTGGGGGAACCCACCGGACGCTGGGTCCGCGGGCGGTTGCTGACCCCACTGCGCGGGGTTGTTGCCTCCGTACGGCGCGCTCATCGTGTTGCCCTTCCGCGTGTCACAGCCATGGACGTCGCACTGTCACGGCAGCTCCCGCGCTGCGGTCTGCCTCTTGCCGAATCCAACCACACCGGCGATGTCACCGACACGTCTGCCCGGCGCTTCCTCAGACCTCTCCCGCGGCGACCACACCCCGCCGGAGCAGGCGTGACGCCTTGCCCGCCGCGCCGCCAACGGGATGTTCCCTGCCGAGCACGTCCTTGATCTGGTCGAGCAGGTCCACCACCTGCCGCGACCAGCGCACGAAGTCGCCCGCCGACAGTTCCTGGCCGTTCACCTCAGCGGTGGTCAGCACCTTCTCCAGACTCTCCCCGCGCGCCCACCGGTAGACAGGCCAGGCGAACCCGGCGTCAGGTTCGCGAGTGCGGTCGAGGCGGTGCCTGCGCTCGTCGTCGACAAGGTCCGTCCACACTCGCACGGTCTCCTGCCAGGCCTCGGACACCGGTCCCGAGGGCAGCTTCGACTCGGCGGGGGAATCCCGCCGCGCCTCGTACACCAGCGTGGAGACCACTGCGGCGAGTTCGGCGGGGGCGAGCCCGTGCCACAACCGCTGGCGGATGCACTCGGCGGCCAACAGGTCCGACTCGCTGTACAGGCGGGCCAGCAGTCGCCCGTGTTCGGTGACAGTGTCACCACCGTCGTCGAGGTAGCCGCGTTCGGACAGCAACCCGCGAATGCGGTCGAACGCGCGGGCCAGTGAGTGGGTCGTCGCCGCGACCTTGCGTTTGAGCTGCTCGGTCTCCGCCTCCAGGCGCAGGTAGCGCTCGACCCACCGCAGGTTGGCTTCCCGGTCGGGCGTCCCGTGCACCGGGTGGGAGCGCAGCTCCCGCCGGAGCTCTCCCAGCTCCGGGTCGGAGTGGGCGTCGGAACGCCACTTCTGCCGCCGGGGCGGGCGCAGGCCCAGGTTACGCAGCGACGAGGCGATGTCGCGGCGGGTCTTGGGTGAGCGCAGCTCGACGTGCTTGGGCAGCTTCAACCTGCCCAGCGGCTCCACAGGCGCCGGGAAGTCGGACAGCGAGAGGGCACCGGACCAGCGGTCTTCGGTGACCACGACGGGCCTCGGCTCGTCGAACTGGTCCACCCCGGGATCGACCACCACGGCCAGCCCCGCACGCCGCCCCTGCGGGACGGCGATGACGTCACCCTTGCGGAGCTTCTCCAGCGACCGGGCGGTCTGCGCACGCCGGGCGGTCGTGTTCTGCCGTGCCAGCACCTTCTCCCGGTCGGACACCCGCTTGCGCAGAGCCAGGTACGACCGCAGCTCGTCGACGTCACCGGTGACCGCGTCGGCGTACCCGCGCAACGCCTCGGCATTGCGCTCGATGCGGCGGGACAGCCCCACCACCGAGCGGTCGGCCTGGAACTGGGCGAACGACTGCTCCAGCAGCTCCCGAGCCTTGGCCGACCCGAACCGACCCACCAGGTTCACGGCCATGTTGTAGCCGGGCCGGAACGACGACCGCAGTGGATACGTGCGTGTGGAGGCCAGCCCGGCGACCTGCCTTGGATCGACCCCCGGCTGCCACACCACCACGGCGTGCCCCTCGACGTCGATCCCCCGCCTGCCCGCACGGCCGGTGAGCTGCGTGTACTCGCCGGGAGTGAGGTCCACGTGCGCCTCGCCGTTGTACTTGACGAGCCGTTCGAGCACGACGGTGCGGGCGGGCATGTTGATGCCCAGAGCGAGGGTCTCGGTGGCGAACACGACCTTGACGAGCCCGCGGACGAACAACTCCTCCACGGTCTCCTTGAACGCGGGCAGCAGCCCCGCGTGGTGGGCGGCGATGCCCTGCTCCAGCGCTTCGCGCCACTCCCAGTAGCCGAGCACGGCGAGGTCGTTCTGCGGCAGGTCGGCGGTGCGCTCGTCGACGATGCGGCGTACCTGCTCGACCTCCTCGGGAGTGTTGAGCCGCAGTCCGCTACGCACACACTGGGCCACGGCGGCGTCACAACCCGCTCGCGAGAAGATGAACACGATCGCGGGCAGCAGTCCGGCCGCATCGAGACGGTCGACGACCTCGGTGCGGGACGGTGGCCGGTAGCGCGGTCCCCGGTAGGGCGCTCCGCGTCGGCCGCGGCCCCGAAGCCCGGCGGGAGCGTGCATGCGCGCGGTGTCCTCGACCCGGCGCAGGAGCTGCGGGTTCAGTTTGGCCTCACCGGTGTCCGCGGCGTCGGCGGCGAACAGGTCGAGCATGCGACCACCGACGAACATGTGCTGCCACAACGGCACGGGGCGGTGCTCGTCGACCACCACGGTGGTGTCACCGCGCACCTCCACCAGCCACTCACCGAACTCCTCGGCGTTGCTGACCGTGGCCGAGAGGCCCACCACGCGCACGTAGGCCGGCAGGTGCAGGATGACCTCCTCCCACACCGCGCCACGGAACCGGTCGGCGAGGTAGTGCACCTCGTCCATCACGACGTAGCCGAGGTCGTCGAGCGCGGCGGAGTTCGCGTACAGCATGTTGCGCAGCACCTCGGTGGTCATCACCACGATCTGCGCACTGCCGTTCACGGAGGTGTCGCCGGTCAGAAGGCCGACGGCGTCGGGGCCGTACCGCTCGACCAGGTCGCCGTACTTCTGGTTCGACAACGCCTTGATGGGCGTGGTGTAGAAGCACTTGCGCCCCTCGGCCAGGGCCAGATGCACGGCGAACTCGCCGACGACGGTCTTCCCCGCACCGGTCGGCGCGCACACCAGCACGCCGTGCCCGTCCTCGAGGGCCTCGCAGCCCTGGATCTGGAAGTCGTCGAAGTCGAACGCCACGTCAGCGGCGAATCGCGCGAGCTGTGGGTACCTTCCGCGGCGCCGCGCCGCCGCGTAGGCCTCGGCCGGGCTCGGGGATGAAGTGGAGGAGTCCACGATCGCCAGGGTTTCACACCCGACCGTGCGCGTGCACGGGGTGGGTACCGCGGCGCCGCGAACCGGCCGCGGCAGTCGGTTCGAGCACCCGAACTGTCGGCGACCGGCGCTACGCTGCGGCGACATGGGAGTGTGGAGTGCGAAACGGTTACGGTCGCTGTGCCTGTCTTTGCCGGGGACCCGGGAACGGTTCCCGTTCTCGCCCGAACTCAGCGTGTTCTTCGTGGAGGAGAAGATGTTCGCGCTGTCGGCGCTGGACGGCCGACCGCTCACGGTGAGCCTGAAGTGCGACCCGGAGCACTCACTGTACCTGCGCGACACCTACCCCGCGATCACCCCCGGCTACCACCTGAACAAGCGCCACTGGAACACGGTGGTGCTGGACGGTTCCGTGCCCGAAGACCTGGTGACCGACCTGGTGTACGAGTCGTACGACCTGGTGGTGGCGGGGTTGCCGAAGTACCGGCGTGAGCGGCTGGCCGCCGGGTCAGGCGAGTAGCGCGTCGAGTTTCTCGTAGCCCTCGACGACGCCGGTCTCCATGCCGCTGGCCAGCATCGCGTCGCGGGACTCCAGGGTGTCCACGATCGACAGGATCGTGACGCGAGTCCGGCCGCCGCCGAGGTCGTCGAACGTGGCGGTCTCCAGGCTGACGGCGTCGGGCATGGCGGTGAAACCGAACGTCTGCACCAGCCTGCTGGGGGTGCGCACCTCGTGGAACGAGCCGTAGAACTCCGCCACCAGCTCGCCGCCACGCCAGTTGGTGTAGCGGTAACTGCCGCCGGTGCGGACGTCCCAGGCGTCGATGCGCATCTCGAGGTCTTTCGGACCCAGCCAGCGGACAACGAGCTCCGGTTCCGTCCAGGCCCGGAAGACCTTGTCCGGCGGGGCGTCGAACTCGCGCACGATCCGTATCGACGGCAGGTCGGGAACGGCTTCGATCAGGGTGTCTCGGGTCTTGGTCGTCATGATGCCTCCTGCTGGGCGTCGCCGGGGGTCCCGGCGTCGGTGTCGGTGAGTTCCTCCAGCACGGCGTCGAGGCGGCGGAACCGTTCCTCGGCGGCGAGCCGGTAACGCTCGATCCACTTGCTCATCAGGTCCAGCACGTCCGCCTCCAGGTGGCACGGTCTGCGCTGGGCCTGCCTGCTGCGGCTGATCAGCCCGGCGTCCTCCAGCACGCGCAGGTGCTTGGAAACCGCCTGCAGCGACACGTCGTAGGGCTCGGCCAACTCGGCCACCGTGGCGTCCCCGGCGGCGAGCCGGGCCACGATGTCACGACGGATCGGGTCTCCGAGCGCGGCGAACATGCGCGACAGCTGATCGTCAGCCACCGAACCTCTCCTGCTTCTCAACCAATTGGTTGAATATCACCGTAGCCTCCTCGGACTCGGTAGTCAACCGTTCGGTTGAATACGGGACCGGGCAAGGAAACGCAACAGCACCAGCGCGGCCACGGCCAGCGCCAGGTTCCCCACGAGCGCGGTCGTGAACGCGTTCAGATGCGATGCCGTGACGAACGGTCCGTCACCCAGCGATGTGGAGAACACCAGTCCCAGCACCGTGACACCCAGCGACATGCCGAGCTGGCCCGCGGTTTCCAGCACACCGCCTGCGGCACCGGCGGAACGCTCGGGGACTTCACCCAGGGCCGCACCGAACAGGGGACTCACCCCGAGCCCCTGACCGAACCCGACGATCGCCAGCGGCCCCACGAGCGCCCAGCCCGTGACTTCAGCGCCATCCAGCCACACCGTCGTCAGCAGCACGGCCGTGCCGACGGCGTTGGCGCCGTACCCGAGCGTCAGCACGTGGTGGCCCCACCGAGCGGACAACCAGGGACCGATCAGCGACGCCACCGCGAACGCCACCGCCAGCGGAGCGAACACCGACCCCGCCGTCAGCGGCGAGTAGCCGAGCCCGTCCTGCAGCGTCAGCGTCAGCACGAAGAACAATCCGGCGTTGCCCGCGAAGAACACCACCGCGATACCGTTTCCCGCCGCGAAGCTACGCAGTGTCAGCAGGTCGGGGTCCACCAGGGGCGATCCACCCCGCCTCTTCAGGCGCCGCTCCCACACCACGAACGCCGCGAGCAGGGGCAGCGACGACGCCAGCGACACCCACGTCCACCACGGCCATCCGGCGTGGTCGCCTTCGACCAACGGCACCGACAGCGCCAGCAGCGCCGCGGAGAGCAGCACGACGCCGGTCACGTCGAGCGCACCCCGCACGCGGCCGGGCGCGCGCTCACCCCTGGGCAGAAAGCGCAGTGCGCCCACGACGGTGGCGACGCCCACGGGCACGTTGACCAGGAAAACCAGGCGCCACCCCAGTCCCCACACGTCCAGGTGCAGGAGCAGCCCTCCCACGAGTTGCCCGGCGATCGAGGCCAACCCGATGGTGGCGCCGAAGAGTGCGAACGCCGTCGCCCTGGCCCGGCCGTCGAACCCGATGCGCAGGACCGCCAGCACCTGGGGGTAGAACAACGCGGCACCGCCGCCCTGCACCAACCGGGCGACGATCAACGACGTCGCGTCCGGTGCGGGTCCGGCCGCCAACGAGGCCAGGGTGAACACACCCACCCCCGCCACGAACATGCGCCGGGCCCCGTGGAGATCACCGAGCCTGCCCCCGAGCACGAGCAACAACCCGTACACGAGCACATAGCCACCGACGACGAGTTCGATCTGCGCGAAGCTCGCGTTCAGCTCCGAACGCACCGACGGAACGGCCACGTTCACGACGAACGAGTCCATGATCGCGAGGAAGGTCCCCGCCAGCGCGACCCCGAGGACCCACCAGCCACGTCCGGTGATGCTCCGCTCGGTCCGCGCTCGCCGTCCTGCGGGGACGGTCCGCAGTTCGGTCTCCGCACTCATCGTCGCCTCCTCGCCGTGCCGTTTCGGACACTGGAAACGATCACTCCGCGCTGGAGCCGGAACAACGACGCGCTGCGCACCATTCGATAATCTGCACTTATGGTTCCTGGTGCGGTGCCCGAGCGGCACGAGATGGACGCGTTCCTCGTCCTGGCCGAGGAACTGCACTTCGGGCGCACCGCTGAGCGCCTGCACCTCACCCAGGCGCGCGTGAGCCAGACGATCCGCAAGCTCGAACGCCGCATCGGGGCACCGCTGTTCGAGCGCACCAGTCGCCGGGTAACCCTCACTCCACTCGGAGAGCGATTCCGCGACGACCTCGCCCCCCTGCACCAAGGACTCGCGGACGCGCTGGCTCGGGCACAGGCCACCGCTCGCGGAGTCGACGGCAGCCTGCACGTCGGGTTCCTCGGTCTGGCAGCCGGCGAACTCACCCCCGAACTGCTGGACACGTTCGCACAGCGTCACCCGCGCTGCGAGGTCGTGATGCGTGAGACGCACTTCAGCGATCCACTGGGGCCACTGCGTTCCGGCGAGGTCGACCTTCTGCTCACGCGACTGCCCGTGGAAGAGCCGGACCTGACGGTCGGGCCGGTCGTGTTGTCCGAGCCGAGGGTGCTGGCCGTGCCGACCCGACACCGGCTCGCCCGGCGCGAACGCGTGTCCCTCGACGAGCTGGCCAGTGAGACGACATTCGGCGTCGCCGGGTCCGCACCCGGCTACTGGTGGGACTTCCATGTGCCGCCCGCGACGGCCGACGGCAGGCCGATCCACCGTCGGGAGTCGGTCAGCACCTTCCAGGAACTGCTCGCACTCGTCGCCGCGGGACGCGGGGTGTCCCCGCTGGCGGCGTCCGTACGGACATACCACAACCGGCCCGACGTCGTGTTCGTCCCGCTGGACGGGGTACCACCCACCGACGTGGCCGTGGTCTGGCGCACCGCCTCGGTCACCGCCCGCGTGCGCGCCTTCGTTCAGGCCGCGGAAGACACCGTCGCGGCCAACGGCGGTCCCGCCACCCGCTGACCCGGCGGGTCAGCCGAGCACCGACAACGCACCCGGCACGCACGTCACGCTCACCGGCAGCGCGCCGACGGGATCGCCGTCGGCGAACACCGGCCACTCCGGAGCGCCCGCCACGTGGACGCGCGACGCACGCAGCGTGTGCACGGAAGGGTGGCGCACGTGGGTGCCGGTACGCAGCCTCGGCAGGATTCGGGCGAGCCGCAGCGGGCTCACCGGGCCGACGACCGTCACGTCGAACGCCCCGTCGTCGTACACCGCGGACGGGCAGATGGGGATGCCGCCGCCGTAGAACGCGGTGTTGCCCACCGCCACCAGCGTCGCCCGCAACGTCAACCGCCCGGCGTCCGTGTCCACCACCACCGGCCGTGGGCGCAACGACATCAGCTCTTGGAGCAGCGCGACGTCGTAGCGGCGTGGTCCGCGTGGCCATGGCATGCTGTTGGCGCGAGCGTTGACGGCCGCGTCGAAACCCGTGCAGAGCACCGTGCCGAACCAGCGTGCCGCCGCCGCGTCGGCGCCGTCCACACGGCCGAGGTCGAGGCGGCGTGGAGGGCGCCGACGTCCGTGCCGCAACGCCGAGACCAGCGCGTCCAGAGCGGCGCGCGGATCACGGGGAATTCCGAGTGCGCGGGCGAAGTCGTTGCCGGTACCGCAGGGAACGAGGCCGAGTGACACGTCCGTACCCGCACAGCACTGAACAGCCTGGTGCGCGGCCCCGTCGCCGCCCAGCACGACGAGCGCGTCCAGACCCGACGTCCGGCAGTCGGCCACCCGCTGCCGGAACCGCTCGGGTGAGGCGGGCGTGATCAACTCAAGGTGGGCCGCCTCGGCGCGCAGCCGTGCGGCCACCGTGCCCGCCATCCGCGCGGCCGTGCCCTGACCCGAGTCGGGATGCACGGCCAGAGCCAGTCGCCACCCCATACGTCAGGTGACGTCCTCGGTGCGTGACCTACCGTCCCCGGTACGCGGTTCGTCGATCGTGCTCGGCGTGTAGTGGAACGGGGCCGCCTCGTCGTCGGAGAGCTGGTCCCAGTTCTCCTCGCCGCGGCGCCGGGCCTTGCGCTTGTCGTGGATACGGGTGATCTGGAGCGACAGTTCCAACAGCACGGTCAACGCACCCGCCAGCGCGAGCATGGAGAACGGATCGGCAGGCGTCACGAAGGCCGCGAAGACGAACGCGATGAAGATCAGACCTCGGCGCCACTTGCTGAGTTGGGCGTAGCTGACCACACCCACGCGGTTCAGCATGATCACCAGCAGGGGAACCTCGAAGCTCACCCCGAAGATCAGCAGCAACGACAGCACGAAGGAGACGTACTTGTCACCGGTGAACCAGGTGTCGAACGAGCCACCGCCGAAGTTCACCAGGATCTCCAGGGCGAACGGCACCATGGCGTACGCGAGTACCGCTCCTCCGGCGAACAGCACGCTCGCGAACCCGACGAACGTGAGCGCGTACTTGCGTTCCCGCGTGTACAACCCCGGAGCGATGAACGCCCAGAGCTGGTAGAGCCACACCGGGGCGAACAGCACCGCACCGGCCGTCAGACCCACCTTCAACTGGATCATGAAGGCTTCGAACGGAACGGTCTGCAGCAGCCGGCACGGCGGCTCCTTCGGAAACCGGTGCTCGGCCGGGATCGAACAGTACGGTCCGGTGACGATGTCACCGAGCGACGGGATGGGCCCCACCCGGTTGGCGAACCAGAGGAACCCAAGGATGCCACCCACGACCAGCGCGATCAGAGCGAAACCCAGGCGACGGCGGAACTCGTAGATGTGCTCGATCAGCGTCATGGTGCCGTCGGGATTGTGCCGACGGCTGCGCTTACGCCGCTTGCTGGTGCGGTCGTTCGAGGAATCCGCCACGAACCGTGTCCGTTTCCATCCCGTGTTGACGAATCAGGCCTGAGCGGGCAGCGCCCTCGGCGCCGCCGAGGGCATCAGCCCGCGTGCTTCTGCGACTGCTGAGCCGCCTGCTGCCGCTTCAGCTCGTCGAGCTGACGCTGGAGTTGCTCGACCTGGTCGTCGGTGCTGGGCGCCGGGGTGGCCGCCGGAGGCGTGGTTGTCGACGACGGCAACTGTCGGGTGTCGGGCTCGGTCACCGAAGGCTCCGGAGCCACAGTCTGCGCGGTGGTCGCCGAGTCGGAGGTCTGGCCGGACTCGCGCATGTCCTTGGTCTCGGCCTTGAAGATCTTCATGGACTTGCCGATCGACCTGGCAGCGTCGGGCAGGCGCTTGGCGCCGAACAGCAGGACCACGACAAGAACCAGAATGATCAAATGCCACGGCTGCAACGCATTCATCGCCTGGCCTCCTTACTCGTTCAGGGTCGATCGTACTGTGCTGCCGCGGTGTCGCGTCAGTGGCGGCGACCCTGGCGGATCGCGACACCGACCGCTGCGGACCGAGCCCGCAGCAACCCGACCCGATCACCGGTGCGAGCCGACACCATGCTGGCTGCCTCACGGAACGTGCGCAAGAGCCGGAACACACGAAACGCGACAAGGCCGAAACCGGCTACCGCGGCCACGACGAGCGCGGCACTCACCACGTACAACACGGACCCACCCTAGCCAGCCGAGGTTGCGGTGAGGTGACGAGCACGTGCCAGCGCCTCGGCCGCCCGCTGTCGCACAGCCTGTGCGGCCCACTCGGGCTTCTCGACCGTCACCTGGCCGTGCTGCCGGAGCACCAGCCGCACCAGCCACGACTCGTCGGCGTAGCGCATCCGCACCCGCAGACGACCGCCGTCGAGCTCGTCGAGCTCCTCACACTGGTAGTACTCGGCCACCCACCGCGCGTCCGGCTCGAGCACGAGTTCGGCCTCCGGATACTCGGATCGCCGCGGGAAGACGCCCTCGGACAAATCCTTCGGCGTCGCGGTCTCCGGCGGGGCGGCCCGCTCGTCCAGCACCGCCAGCTCGTCGATCCGATCGAGACGGAACAGGCGGACGGAGGAGGCCCTGCGGCACCACGCCTCCAGGTAGCTGATGCCCTGCACGATCAGCAGCCGCATCGGGTCAACCGTGCGTTCGGTGATCGCGTCCTTCGACGCGCTGTAGTAACGCAGCCACACCGCACGACCGCCCCGCAACGCCTGCCGCAACGTCTCACGCGTCGACGTTGTGGCCGCCGCTTCGCGGGTACCGCTGCCCACCACCACACCGGAGGGGCGGGCGTCGCCCGACGCGGCCTCGATCTTGGCGATGGCCCTGTGCACGCTGTCGGCGTCGACCACACCCGGCGTCTCGGCCAACGCCCGCAACGCGATCAGCAGCGCGCTCGCCTCCGCACCGGTGAGCCGGAGCGGACGGCGCATGCCCGCGTCGTAGGTCACCGACACGGTGTCACCGTCGAACGACAGGTCGATCAGATCGCCCGGGCCGTAACCCGGCAGGCCGCACATCCACAGCAGTTCCAGGTCCTTGCGCAACTGCCGCGGCGTGACACCGAAGTCGCGGGCCGCCTCGTCGATCCGGATCCCCGGCCGGGCCAGCAGGTACGGCACGAGCGCGAGCAGCCTGGGAAGCCGATCACCCGATCCACTCACCTCGACACCTCCTGCGCGACTCGTTCCCACCGATCGGCGACCGCCTTGGCCAACACGTCCGGCTCCAGCACCAACGCGTCGGGGCCGTGGCCCGCGATCCAGTCGGCGGCGCTCTCGGGCGCCCAGAGATCCAGCTCCACCACGTCGCCGTCGACGTCGGCGACCGTGCGGCGACCCACCACCGTGGCATGACGGCGGATGCCGGCCGCGCGCCCCTCCGCGAGCCACAACCGCGCCCGCATCACCGGCTGGGGGTCCCGCTCGCCACCGACGCCCGCGACGAACTCCAGCAGGTTCACGTCGCCGGGCCGCGTCACGGCTCCCGCCCGGCCCAGGGCCCGCACCGGCCCGGTGACGCGTGACAGGCGGAAACACCGTGGCGCGTCCCGGTCCCGGTCATGGCCCACGAGGTACCAACGCGCCCGCCACGACACCACGCCCCACGGCTCCACCGTGCGCTCTCGCCGCTCCGGCGACGAGGAGCGCCGGTAGTCGAACCGCACCACCCTGCCCTGCTGCACGGCCGACAGCAGTGGAGCGAACGCGGGCTCGGCGTGCACCCTCGGCTCCACGGGAGTGGCCGCGTTCTCGTCGACCTCGACCCCCGCGGCCCGTAGCTTCACCAGCGCGCCCTGCGCCTGCCCGGTCAACTCGGGCGAATCCCACAGCCGTACCGCGAGCGCGACCGCGGCGGCCTCGTCGGGCGCCAGCTCGACGTCCCCCAGCTCGTAGTCGCGACGGGCGATGCGATACCCCTCAACGGGATCGAACACCGAGTTGCGCCCGGTCTCCAGCGGAATGCCCAGCTCTCGCAGCTCCGCCTTGTCGCGCTCGAACATGCGTGAGAACGCCTCGTCGCTCGTGGCGTCGACGTATCCGGGCACGATGCCGCGGATCCGCTCGGACGTCAGGTACTGCCGAGTCGACAACAGAGCGAGCACCAGGTTCACCAGGCGCTCGGCACGGGCGGTGGACACCTTGTAACCCTATCGCCCACCCGGCAAGCCCCTCCCACGGCCGGGCCCCTTCTCACCCGGCCCGGCGAGCTGTTCACAACGAGCTGATCAGCCGCTCCACCCGCTCGTCCACCGAGCGGAACGGGTCCTTGCACAACACGGTGCGCTGCGCCTGGTCGTTCAGCTTGAGGTGCACCCAGTCGACGGTGAAGTCACGCCCGGCCTGCTGGGCCGCGGCGATGAAGTCGCCCCGCAGCTTCGCCCGCGTGGTCTGCGGCGGGGTGTCCTTGGCGAGCTCGATCTCGCCGTCGTCGGTGATCCGCCGCACCAGCCCCTTGCGCTGCAACAGGTCGAACACACCCCTACCACGCCGGATGTCGTGGTAGGCGAGGTCGAGCTGAGCGACCCTCGGGTCGGAGAGCACCAGGTTGTGCTTGCTGCGGTAGCGCTCCACCAGCCGGTGTTTGATCGCCCAGTCGATCTCGGTGTCGATACCGGAGAAGTCCTGCTGCTCCACCGCGTCCAGTGCCCGCCCCCACAGGTCGATCACCTGGTGCGTCGCCGGGGAACCACCGTTCGTCTCGACGTGCTGGACCGCCCTGGCGTAGTACTCGCGCTGGATCTCCAGCGCCGAGGCCTCGCGCCCGCCTGCCAGCCGCACCTGCCGCCTGCCCGTCAGGTCGTGGCTGATCTCCCGGATCGCTCTGATCGGGTTGTCCAGCGTGAAGTCCCGGAACTGGACGCCCTCCTCGATCATCTCGAGCACGAGGTTCACCGAGCCCACCTTCAGCAGCGTCGTCGGCTCCGCCATGTTGGAGTCGCCGACGATCACGTGCAGCCTGCGGTAGCGCTCCGCGTCGGCGTGCGGCTCGTCGCGCGTGTTGATGATCGGCCGCGACCGCGTCGTCGCGCTCGACACGCCCTCCCAGATGTGCTCGGCTCGCTGGGACAGGCAGTACACCGCGCCGCGGGGCGTCTGCAGCACCTTCCCCGCCCCGCAGATGAGCTGCCGGGTCACGAGGAACGGCAGCAGCACGTCGGCCACCCTGGAGAACTCACCCGCCCGCGTCACGAGGTAGTTCTCGTGGCAGCCGTACGAGTTCCCCGCCGAATCGGTGTTGTTCTTGAAGAGGAAGATGTCGCCGCCGATCCCCTCGTCGGCGAGGCGACGTTCGGCATCGACCAGCAGGTCCTCCAGGATCCGCTCGCCGGCCTTGTCATGCGTCACCAGCTGGACGAGGTCGTCGCACTCGGCGGTGGCGTACTCCGGGTGCGACCCGACGTCGAGGTACAGCCGGGAGCCGTTGGACAGGAACACGTTCGAGGACCGGCCCCAGGACACGACCCGCCGGAACAGGTACCGCGCCACTTCGTCGGGAGACAACCTGCGCTGCCCGTGGAAGGTGCAGGTCACCCCGAATTCGGTTTCGATCCCAAAGATCCGCCGCTGCATCCTTCAAGGGTAGGCGCTTTCCGCCACGGTACGGTGAACGAAAGCTTTTCAGAACCGGGGTGGCCTAATCATCGACGCCGTCATCACCCACCTGGCGCGCCGACTGCGCCACGTGACCACAGCCGATCGTCTCGCCATGCGCTACAGCGCCGCCATCCCCCACACGCTCATGGACCCGGCGCTGTCCCGGCTCACCCGCTCCGCGGACAAGGGCCGCCTGTGGTGGGTCATCGCCGCGGGGCTCGCCACGCGCAAGGGCCCGGCCCGCCGCGCGGCGATGCGAGGTCTGGTGGCGCTCGCGGGCGCCAGCGTCACCGCCAACCTCATCGGCAAACCGCTGCTGCCGCGCAGGCGTCCCGCAGCCGAGGTCGTTCCCGAGATCCGGCGGCTGCGCAAACGCCCGACGTCCTCCTCGTTCCCCTCCGGCCATGCGGCTTCCGCCGCCGCATTCGTCACGGCCGCGGCCCTCGAGTCGCCGCGCCTCGGCGCCCTGCTGGCACCGCTGGGCGCCGCGGTGGCCTACTCGCGCGTGCACACCGGTGTGCACTGGCCGAGCGACATCGGCGCGGGGGCCGCACTCGGTGTCCTCGTCGCCCTGGCCACACGCCACTGGTGGCCGCCGCACACCGAGGCACGAGCCCACACCACACACCCCGCCGACGCCCCCGCGCTCCGCGAGGGTGAACACGTCCTCACCGTGGTGAACCCCAACTCCGGCAACCCCGCCGACGACCCGACCGCCGAGATCCGTGACCTGTGGCCGCGCGCCACCGTCATCCACCCCGAGCCCGGTGCCGATCTGCGCACCCAGCTCACCGACGAGCTGCGGCGTCGTGCCGGACAGGTCCGGGCGCTCGGTGTCGCGGGGGGTGACGGCACCGCCGCGGCCGTGGCCTCGGTCGCGGCCGACACCGGTCTTCCGCTCGCGCTCATCCCGGCCGGCACACTCAATCACTTCGCCCGCGACCTCGGTCTGCGCTACCTCGCCGACACGGACGCCGCGACCCGCGCGGGTGACGCCGTGGGAATTGACCTCGGCGAGGTGGAGATCGAGAGCGACCACGGCACAGTGCGCCGCTGGTTCGTCAACACGGCGAGCCTCGGGGGCTACCCGGAGATGGTGCGGTTGCGCGAGACCATCCAACGCCGTCACCCGAAGTGGCCCTCGGCCGTCATCGCCATGGTCCGCACCCTCCGGCGCGCCCGCCCCCTGCGGGTGCGGATGGACGGCGAGTACCTGCTGGTGTGGATGCTGTTCGTCGGCAACGGCACCTACGCCCCGAAAGGCGTCATCCCCTCACGGAGGCCCGCTCTCGACACGGGTCTGCTCGACGTCCGCTACCTGCGGGCCGACCGGCCGTACTCCCGCGTGCGCTTCCTGCTCGCCGTCGTCACGAACACGCTGGGTACCAGTCACGTCTACACGCAGCGCGACCTGGCCGCGCTGGACGTGGCCATCCTCGACGGCAACCGTCGCATCGCCACCGACGGCGAAGTGGGTCCGCTCGGCCACCGGTTCCGGTTCCGCTCCCGGCCGAGTGCCCTATCGGTCTACCGCCCCGGCAGGCGGTCCTCGTAGCGGCGTCCCGAAGCCGCTCAGGAAGCGGCCCAGCGGGTCACCCGCACCTCGTCCCCGACGGAAACCTTGCCGGTGCGGACGACCGAGAACTTGGCCCCGAATATCACGCCTCCGGCGATGCGCCGGTATTCCGCCAGCGTGCGCAGCGGCTCGGGTCCCCGGCGCTCACCCGTGGCCTGGTCGACCGTGGTCACCGCGCACCGGATCGCGACCTTGGTGAACCCCAGTTCCGCCTGGCCCACCTCGAACCGGCGCATCCGATCCTCGACGTGCGGCTCCTGCTCACCTTCGACCACGATGTTGGGGCGGAAGCGGTTCATCGGCAACGCCGGCAGGCCTTTGTCCTCCAAGCGGGCGTTGAGTTCCTCCACGCTGCGCGTCGACACCACCAGTACCGCACTGCTGTCGGCGAACCCCGAGGTTCCCGGAGTCTCCCCGTCCGTCACCCGGTCGTGCTCCGGAGGCACTCGCACCAGTCGGCACGGGCGTGCCAACACCGTCGACAACCATTCGGCGGCCTGCTCACCCTGGTCGACACCGCGGTAGGGAGCACCGTGCATCCGCACGGCCATCCGGGGACCGGCGTCCTCACCGGTGTCCACGGCAACGTCGATCGGCTCGATATCCGGCGCGGCCAGCGTCAACCGCCCTCCGTCACCGCTGACGGAGGGCCGCACCACTGCGAGACGCGGATCGCGGCGCTGGCTGAGGAACCCGCCCTCGGGGTCCACCACCATGAACTTCCGGTCGTGCTCCAAGCCCGCATGTCCGAAGACGCCCTCACTCAGCTCGACGCCCGCGCACCCCTTCACGGGGTAGTGGAACAGACCCGCGACACGCACCACCGTGACTCAGCTCGTCTCGCCGTCGTCCGCGGACGACTCGGCCGCACCCGAAGCGGTCTCCGCCGAGGACTCGCCCTGCTCCGCGCTCGGCATCAACGCCTCCAGCGCCGCGCCGGTGATCCGGCGGAACTTCCGGCCGGGACGCTCGCGGTCGAGCACCGCGACCTCCAGCTTGCCCGGCTCCAGGTCGCTGTTGGCCGTCGAACCGCCGCCCGAGGAGTTCCTCGACGGCGCCCGCAACGCGTCCACCGCCACGGCCAGCGCGGCGTTCAGCTCCATGCCGTCGGAGAACGTGTCCTTCAGCTTCGCGTTGATGGCGTCGGTCTGGCCGCCCATGACCACGTACTTCGGCTCGTCCATCACGATCGAACCGTCGTAGGTCAGGCGGTACAGCTCGTCCTCGTCCGAGTTGTCGCCGACCTGGGCCACACAGATCTCCACCTCGAACGGTTTCAGCTGCTCCGTGAAGATCGTGCTCAGTGTCTGCGCGTACACGTTGGCCAGCGCCCGCGCGCTCACGTCACGGCGGTCGTACATGTACCCCTGGAGGTCGACGTGGCGGATACCGCCGCGGCGCAGGCTCTCGAACTCGCTGTAGCGCCCCACCGCGGCGAAACCGATGCGGTCGTAGATCTCGGAGACCTTGTGCAGCGTCGGTGACGGGTTCTCCGCCACGAACAACACACCGCCCCGGTACTTGAGCACGACTACGCTGCGTCCCCGGGCGATGCCCTTCCGAGCGAGCTCCGAACGCTCGCGCATCAACTGCTCTGGTGAGGCGTACAGCGGCATCGTCACTGGCGTTGGCTCCGCTCTGCTCGATCGACTACAGGACTACGGTTTCTCGGCGCCGGTCGGAGACGGCGACGGCGTCAGCCGAGCCGCCCCGGTCGTTCGGACCGCTCGCGGACCACCGCCTGCGCGATGGTCGCGGTCTCGGACTCCGGTAACCGCACCGCACCGTGTTCGGCGGTGATCGTCACCACCGTCGGGTAGATGTTGCGTACGAGATCGGGGCCGCCGGTCGCGGTGTCGTCGTCGGCCGCGTCGTACAGCGACTCGATCGCCGCCCGCACGGCCGCGTCGGCGTCGGCCTCCGGGTCGTACAGCTTCTTCAGCGACGACTTCGCGTACACCGAACCCGAGCCGATGGCGTGGTATCCGGCGCTCTCCTCGTACCGCCCACCGGTGACGTCGAACGACACGATGCGTCCCGCCCGCTTCGGGTCGGCGGCGTCGATGTCGTAGCCGACGAAGAGCGGCAGCACGGCCAAGCCCGCCATGGCGGCGTCCAGGTGACCCTTCACCATGGTCGCGAGCTTGTTGGTCTTGCCGTCCAACGACAGCGAGACACCCTCGATCTTCTCGTAGTGCGCGAGTTCCACCGTGTAGAGCCGCACGAGTTCCAGGGCGATCCCCGCGGTGCCCGCGATGCCGACCGCGGAGTAGGTGTCGGTGACGTACACCTTCTCCAGGTCCCGGCTGGCGATCGTGTTGCCCGCGGTGGCCCTGCGGTCACCCGCGATCAGCACACCACCGTTGAACGTCGACGCGACGATCGTGGTGCCGTGTGGTGGCTCGAACCGGGTGTTCGACGCCGGCACCGCGTCCACACGTGTGCGGGGCAGCAGCTCCGGCGCCTGCACCTTCAGGAAATCGATGAACGACGACGTCGTGGACGACAGGTAGGCGGCGGGCAGCGTGAAGCCCGCGTTACGCGACGTGTGTTCCATGCGTGCTCGTGGTTCCCCTCGCCGAGGATGAACAGGACAACAGTGCTCATCGACCGCTTGCGTGATCGACAAGCCTAGAAGATGGCCGTGCGTCCGCTACTGGCCGCCCTTCTGCACGTACGCACGCACGAAGTCCTCCGCGTTCTCCTCCAGCACGTCGTCGATCTCGTCGAGGATCGTGTCCACGTCCTCGCCGAGCTTCTCTCGACGCTCCTGGCCTGCGGGAGCACCGGCCTCGACGTCGTCGTCGGTGTCCCCGCCGCCGTGCTTCTCGATGCGTTCCTGAGCCATGTTCGCCTCCCGTGTCGGGCCGCTTGCCTTCAGCCTACCCAGAGTCGCCGACATCCGGGTCATTCGTCACTGGCGTGGCCGAGCAGCTGATGATCTTTTCCGATCCAGTCGGGTCGTGAGGACGACGCGGACCATGCGCGTCCGGCCCCGTTCGGCCGGACGCGGGACTTGCGAGCACGGACCCTATCCGCCCGAAGTCAGGGCGTCCACGAGCTGCTCGGCGGTCTCGGCCTCGTCAAGCAACTGCCCCACGTGCGACTTCGTTCCTCGCAGAGGCTCCAGGGTCGGGATGCGCACGAGCGACTCCCTGCCGACGTCGAAGATCACCGAATCCCACGACGCCGCCGCGATGGAAGCCGCGTACTTCTCCAGCGTCCGGCCGCGGAAGTAGGCGCGGGTGTCGGCGGGCGGCGTGGTCATCGCCGCCCGCACCTCCTCCTCGCCGACGAGCCGCTTCATCGATCCTCGCGTGACGAGACGGTTGTAGAGGCCCTTGTCCAGCCGCACGTCCGAGTACTGCAGGTCGACCATGTGCAGGCGCGGCGCCGCCCACCCGAGCGAGTCGCGCTCCCGATAGGCCTCCAGCAGGCGGAGCTTGGCGGGCCAGTCGAGCCGGTCAGCGCACTCCTGAGGGTCACGGGCCAGAGCGTCGAGAATCTCGCCCCAGATCCGCAGCACCTCCTTGGACTGCTCGTCGGCCCCCACCTGTTCGAGATGCTGTGCCGCCAGCTCGTGGTAGGCGAACTGGAGGTCGAGACCGGTGTACCTGCGCCCGTTGGCCAGCTCGACGGTGGTCTTCAGGGTGGGGTCGTGACTGATCTCGTGCACCGCGCGCACCGGCTCGTCGAGCTTCAACTCGTCGAACCGCATCCCGTGCTCGATCATGTCGATCACCAGCGCGGTGGTGCCCAGTTTGAGGAACGTGGCGTACTCCGCCAGGTTCGCGTCGCCGATGATGACGTGCAGCCTGCGGTACTTGTCGGCGTCGGCGTGCGGTTCGTCGCGCGTGTTGATGATGCCGCGCTTCAGTGTGGTCTCGAGGCCCACCTCGACCTCGATGTAGTCGGCCCGCTGCGAGAGCTGGAATCCCGGCTGCTCGCCCTGCGGGCCGATACCGACGCGGCCGGAACCGGTGAAAACCTGCCGCGACACGAAGAACGGCGTCAGCCCCGCGATGACCGACGTGAACGGAGTCGACCGCGCCATCAGGTAGTTCTCGTGCGTGCCGTAGCTGGCGCCCTTGCCGTCGACGTTGTTCTTGTACAGCTGCAACGCCTGCTGGCCCGGCACCGTCGCCGCCCGCCTCGCCGCCTCCTCCATCACGCGCTCCCCCGCCTTGTCCCAGATGACGGCGTCCCTGGCGTTGGTCACCTCGGGCGCGGAGTACTCGGGGTGGGCGTGGTCGACGTAGAGCCGGGCGCCGTTGGTGAGGATCACGTTCGCGGCCCCGAGATCCTCCATGTCCGAGTCCTGCCCCTGCTGGGTGGGCCCGGCCAGGTCGAAGCCCCGCGCGTCACGCAACGGCGACTCGACCTCGTAGTCCCAGCGGGCACGACGAGCCCTCGGAATGTCCGCGGCCGCCGCGTAGGCCAACACCACCTGGGTGGACGTCAGTACCGGGTTCGCGGTCGCGTCACCCGGCACCGCGATCCCGTACTCCACCTCGGTTCCCATGATCCGGCGCATACCCCAAGCCTACGGGTCACGCGCACAAAATCCCCGCCGAAAAGCGGTACGGGGCGAATTACACCGTTTCCGACCACACCGCGACGGCCGGTCACCGCCACGCCAGCGCCGACCGCTCCGCCCAGTACCGCTCGGGGGCCCGCGCCAGTTCGCCGAGCTCAGCGAGGGCATCCGCGTCCAGCGTGAGTGCCGCGCCCGCGACGTTCGACCGCAACTGGTCCGTGCTCGCGGGCCCCACCAGGACCACGTCGGCCCACGGCTGGGCGTACACCGCGGCCAGGGCCACCGCATCGCTCCCCACGCCGTGCCGCCGGGCCACCTCGACCAGCGCGGCGGGTGGGTCCACCGCGAGCCTGCCGTTGGCCAGTGTCTCCTTCACCTGCACCAAAGCACCGGCCTCGTGCGCCTCGCGCAACGCCTGGCCCACCGACGGTTCCAGCAGATTCCACGTCGACTGCACGGCGGTGAACACCGGACTGCCGTGCACGCGCAGTTCCAGAGCCCGGCGTACCGTGTCGGCCTGCTTCGGTCCCGAGGTGGAGAACCCCACCCGCACCCCCGACTCCGCCAGAGCGGCCAAGGCCTCCAGCAACGCGCGGTCGTCGAACAACGGGCTGTCCTGGGTCAGGGAGTGCACCTGATACAGCGACACGGCGTCGCCCAGCAGCGACCGCGTCTGCTCCCACTGGACCCGGAAACGGGCCAGGGAGTGCTCCTTCACCTCGTGCACCTCGGCGTCGAGCCGCCAGTCACCGACGTAGGCGTAGCCCCACTTGCTCGACACGACGACGTCGACGGGGCGCCGGTCGGCCAGCCACGCCGCGAGGAACTCCTCCGCACGCCCGTACGACCGCGCGGCGTCCACCCGCCGGACACCGGCGGCGTACGCCGCGTCCAGCACGGTGAAGGTGCGCTCGCGCAGGGCGGCCACGTCACGATCGGCCGGCAGGGCCGCGGTACGGCCGAGGTTGATGTAGGCCGGCCTCCCGATCGCCGCGAGCCCCACGGCCGTGCGCGCCACGGTGTCCACAGGCTCCATGGTCGTCACCGTAGTCGTCACCCCGTGCCCATGCGCCGCCGCATGAGTTCCAGGAACTGCTCGGACGACAACACCTCACGATGCAGTTTCTCCAGGCGAGCCGCGGGCGCGCGTACGTAGCCCTTGCCGAACACGGGCGCGATCTGGCGCAGGCTCGCCCCCGCCTCCCTGGCGGCGAGCAGGGCCCAGTCGGAGGCGTTCGCGCACGCGGTGGACGCCTGCCGCAACTGCCCCAGCAGGTCGATGAGCGCGGGCGCGTCCAACTCTCCCGAACGCACCGCCTCAGCGGTCTCCTCCAGCCACGCCAGCACGTCGGCGGCCGTGACGGGCGCTCGCGGCGGTTCCGGCGATGCGGGTGGTGTCTCCTCTGCCATGAGCCCCAGCGTATAGGTCGTTATACGTATTACTCCAGTGCTCGCGCGGTGCGTGTCGTCCCGCACGACAGGGCTCCCACGGCGGTGTACGCCGCGGGAGCCCGGGTCTCGGCTCAGAGGTACTGGCCGGTGTTGGTCGCCGTGTCGATGACGCGGCCCGACTCCTGGTTCTTGCCCGTGACGAGCGTGCGGATGTAGACGATGCGCTCGCCCTTCTTACCCGAGATCCGTGCCCAGTCGTCCGGGTTGGTGGTGTTGGGCAGGTCCTCGTTCTCGGCGAACTCGTCCACGATGGCGTCGAGCAGATGCTGCACCCGCAAACCGGGCTGCTTGGTCTCCAGCACCGACTTGATCGCCGACTTCTTCGCCCGGTCCACGATGTTCTGGATCATCGCCCCGGAGTTGAAGTCGCGGAAGTACAGCACCTCCTTGTCCCCGTTGGCATAAGTGACCTCGAGGAACCGGTTCTCGTCCGTCTCCTCGTACATGCGCTCGACCGTGTGCTGGATCATCGCGTCGATCGTGGCCTGCCGGTCGCCACCGAACTCCCGCAGGTCGTCGGCGTGGATCGGCAGGTCGGGCGTCAGGTACTTGGAGAAGATGTCCTTCGCGCCCTCGGCGTCGGGCCGCTCGATCTTGATCTTCACGTCGAGGCGTCCCGGCCGCAGAATCGCCGGGTCGATCATGTCCTCGCGGTTGGAGGCGCCGATGACGATGACGTTCTCCAGCCCCTCGACACCGTCGATCTCCGACAGCAACTGCGGCACGATCGTGGTCTCCACGTCGGACGACACCCCGCTGCCCCGCGTCCGGAAGATCGACTCCATCTCGTCGAAGAACACGATGACAGGCGTACCGTCGGACGCCTTCTCCCTGGCCCGCTGGAAGATCATCCTGATGTGCCGCTCGGTCTCGCCGACGAACTTGTTGAGCAGCTCCGGACCCTTGATGTTGAGGAAGTAGGACTTCGCGTCCGCCGCTCCCCTGGCCTCGGCGACCTGCTTGGCCAGCGAGTTCGCCACCGCCTTGGCGATCAGCGTCTTGCCGCATCCCGGCGGCCCGTAGAGCAGCACACCCTTGGGTGGCCGCAACTGGTACTGCGTGTAGAGGTCGGCGTGGAGGAACGGCAGCTCGACCGCGTCCCTGATCTGCTCGATCTGCCGGAACAGGCCACCGATGTCCTCGTACCGGACGTCGGGCACCTCCTCCAACACCAGGTCCTCGACCTCCGCCTTGGGCACTCGCTCGTACGCGTAGCCCGCCTTGGAGTCGACCAGGATCGAGTCACCCGGCTTCAACGTCTGCTCGGCCAGCGGATCGGCGAGCCAGACGACACGCTCCTCGTCGGCGTGACCGACGACCAACGCACGGGCGCTGCCCTCCTCGGTGTCCGGAGCGAGCATCTCCCGCAGCGTGCACACCTCGCCCGTGCTCTCGAAGCCACCGCCCTCCACGACGGTCAGCGCCTCGTTGAGCCGGACACTCTGTCCGCGCCGCAGGGACTCCACCTCGACGGCGGGGGACACGGCGACCCGCATCTTCCGGCCCGAGGTGTACACGTCGGCGGTGTTGTCGTCGTACGCGGCGACGAACACGCCGTAGCCACTCGGAGGTTGCGCGAGTCGATCGACCTCCTCCCGCAGCGCCAACAGCTGGCTCCGCGCCTCGCGCAGAGTCTCGACCAGCTTGTTGTTGCGCTCGGTGAGCTGGCTCACCCGCTCGTTCGCCTCGTCCAGCCGCTGCTCCAGCACCCGGTTCTGGCGGGGCGAGTCGGTGAGCTTTCGACGGAGCAGCGCCACCTCCTCCTCGAGAAAGCGAATCTGACGCGCCTGCTCACTCGACGGGATGTCCGTGCCTCCGGCTCCGCCCATCTCTGAAGAGTCGGCCTCGTCGTGCCGACCTCCGGGAAGGTCGTGTTGCATTTCGGCACCTCCTCGGAATGCATTTCTTTCCACGGTACCGGCGATCACCGACATGAAAAGCCCTATCCGTGTCACGGAATCGGCGCGTCGTCCGGTTGCGGCGGAGTACCCGCTGGCGCTCGGAGTGACTCCGCCATGCCGACCTCATCCGCATGTCACAACGACGGTGACGGCCAGTGACGAACCGCGTCGACAGCCGTAGGCCGACCGGGAACCAGACACCCGGAGGTGTAAAAAATCCGTTCACTCCCTTCCCTAGGATTCTCCGGACCCGTCGAGACAGTCGGCGGCACGATCGAGAAGGGGACGACGTGACTGCTCCTCCACCGCCCCAGTATCCGGGCGGCCAGCCGGGCTACCCCGATCCGTCGGGTGGCTACCCGGCCCAGCAGGGCTACCCACAGCAGCAAGGTCTTCCGGGGCAACAGGGCTACCCCCAGCCGCAGGGATTCCCCGGGCAACAGGCCTATCCCGGCCACCAGGGAGCGTTCCCGTACCAGGGCCAGCCCGGCCAGCAGCCTTTCGGCGCCTGGAACGCAGGCCCGCAGTTCGGCCAGCCCGGCGGCGCACCGATGGGAGGCCCCGCGCCCAAGAAGACCGGCCTCGTCATCGGCATCGTCGTCGCGGCCGTGCTCGTGATCGGCGGTGGTGTCACGGCGTTCCTCCTGCTGAACGGCGCCAGCGGGAGCGACGAGGAGCAGGTGACCGAGCTCGCGGACAGGGCGGTGACCGCCTTCAACGTGCGGGACGTCGACGCGCTCAACGACATCTCCTGCGGCACCATCGAGGGTGACCCCAGCAACGTTCCGGCCGGCGTGAAGATGGAGCGGCGCGGTCAGCCGACGATCAACGGCGACACGGCGACGATCCCGGTGACGTTGAGCGATTCGAGCCATAGCGAGGACAGGAAAATCAGGGCCCGCAAGCAGGGCGGCGAGTGGTGCCTTGAGGTCTCGTGACGACCGGTGACCGCGATCGTTCGAGCCATCACGTCGGAGCCTCGTGAGGCTCCTGCCGTGGCGCGCTGTTTGTCGCTGGTGGGCCTCAGCCCCGGCTCGGCCTGCGCTGGGGCCGGGGCGGGGTGACACCCTCGGCGAGCCGCCTGGCGGTGACGAGGAAAGCCGTGTGGCCGATCATGCGGTGTTCGGGACGCACGGCGAGGCCGACCACGTGCCACGGCCGGACCAGCGTCTCCCACGCCTCCGGCTCGGTCCAGCACCTCTGCTCCCGCAGCGCCTCGACGAACGTCGACAACTGCGTCACCGTGGCCACGTAACCCACCAGCACACCGCCGGGAACGAGCGCCGCCGACACGGTCGGCAGGACCTCCCACGGGGTCAGCATGTCCAGCACGACGCGGTCCACCTCGCCGGTGTGCGAGGCCAGGTCCTCCACGTGCAGCGTCCAGTTCGACGGCCGCTCGCCGAAGAACTTCTCCACGTTGCGTACGGCGTGCTCGGCGTGGTCGGCCCGCACCTCGTACGACGTGACGCTGCCCTCCGGCCCGACCGCGCGCAGCAACGAACAGGTCAACGCCCCGGATCCCGCACCGGCCTCCAGCACACGCGCGCCGGGGAACATGTCCCCCCACATCACGATCTGCGCGGCGTCCTTGGGGTAGATCACCTGTGCTCCTCGCGGCATCGAGAGCACGTAGTCGGGAAGCAACGGCCTCAGCGCGAGGTACGAGGTTCCCTGCGTCGAGGTGACCACAGACCCTTCGGGCGCACCGATCAGCTCGTCGTGCGACACCGCCCCTCGGTGTGTGTGGTACTCCTGTCCCTCGGCCAGGACGATCGTGTAGTGCCGTCCCTTCGGATCGGTCAACTGCACCCGGTCACCCGCGCGAAACGGCCCTGCTGACACCGCACCTCCAGTCCACACTCGTCCCCGCGTCCGCGGGACGAGAACCGCAGGCGATGGTCGCAGACCCGCGGAGCGGGCTCGTCACCCGGTCCGGAAGGTGGGGCCCGCGCCGTACTCCTCGTGGGCCGTGAGCGCACTGTGCACATCGTCCCTGCGCAGCACACCAGTCGGTCTGCCGTCACCGTCCACGACGAGGAACTGCCAGGTGGCAACCTCGTTGACATGCTCGGCGATCTCGTCGGGCGAGTCGGAGGCGAGCAGCACCGTCTCCGCACGGATCGGTTCCGCCGCCAGTTCCGCCGGTGACTGCGGGGCGGACGACGCCAGTCGCTCGGCGGCCTCCGAGTCGAGCAGCCCGGCGGCGACGCCGTCGGCGCGGACGAGCACGACACCGCGCCCCGCTGAGGCGGCGAGGGCGGCCGACACCGGGCTTTCGGCGGGCAGTTGCAGGACGGGGCGCATGAGGTCGGTCACGGACAGCCCCTCGGGCCACAGCCGCCGGTTGTCCGACGAGACCTCCGCGGTGGCGCCCACCGCCACGAACCACGCGGTCACCAGGCCCACACCGAGCCGCAGCCAACGGTCGTCACTGCCCTGCGCCATGCCCCACAGAGCCCAGCCCAGCAGTCCCACCGCCACCAGCGCCCCGCCCACGACCGCCACCCGCGTGCCGACCGCGCGGGCGCCGTGGAGTGCCCACACGCCCGACCGCAGCAACCGGCCGCCGTCGAGCGGCAGGCCGGGAAGCAGGTTGAACACGCCCACCGCGGCGTTGGCCACCGCGCACTGCGCCACGAGCAACCACACGGCACCGTCGGCGGGTACGGCGAGCAGCAACAGGCCGCACACGAGAGCCAGCACCAGCGACACCACCGGCCCCGCTACCGCGATCAAGGCCTCCTGACCGGGGCGACGCGGCGAGCGCACGACCTCCGAAAGACCGCCGAGCAGGAAGAGGCGAACTCTCCGCACCGGCACCCCCAGGCGCAGCGCCACCACACAGTGCCCGAGCTCGTGCGCGAGCACCGACAGCCCGAGGAGCACGGCGAACGCCCCTGCCAGCACGGCGGACAGCACCAGATCGGCACCGAGCAGCAACCTCGACACCAGCGGCGTGTAGAGAACGACGACGAGCAGCGACCCGATCCACCACGACGGCGCGAGCAGCACCGGCACGCCCCCGACACGAAAGAGCAGCATGCCGCCGTCCGCGGGGCTCGGGCCCCGGGACCGCTCGGCTGCGTACTCGCTCGTCGCGCGCACCCGTAGAGGGTAGAACGGACCGTGTCAGGAGGCCGTTACATGCCGCGTGTCGAGCATCACCCCTCACCACGCGGGCGGACGCGCCGGGACGCCACGCGCACACCGTTGTCGTGGGGTCCGGTTACGCTGCCCCGCATGGCGAACGGGAGTACGACCACCGGCACCGCACACGCCGCCACGACGACCGGCGCCGCGGCACCCGACGCGGGGGTACGCCGCCCGGCGCTGTCCCCGTCGAGGGCGAGCGACTTCAAGCAGTGTCCGCTGCTCTACCGCTTCCGCGCCGTGGACCGGCTTCCCGAGACGCCGACCAAGGCACAGGTGCGGGGCACGCTCGTCCACTCGGTGCTGGAACGCCTGTTCGCGTTGCCGCGTGCCGAACGCACCGCCGGCACCGCCAGAGAACTTCTCCGTCCCACCTGGTCCCAGCTCTCGGAGGAGAGTCCGGAATGGAGGGAGCTGTTCACGGACCCCGAGTCGGCGGACGAACTCTCCGAGTGGTTCGGCTCGGCCGAGAAGCTGCTCGACTCCTACTTCGCGATGGAGGACCCCCGCACCCTCGATCCCGAGGCCTGCGAGCTGCACGTCGAGACCGAACTGAGCTCCGGCGTGCTGCTGCGGGGCTACATCGACCGGCTCGACGTCGCCCCCACCGGCGAGATCCGGGTCGTGGACTACAAGACCGGAGCCGCGCCGAGGGAGATCGGCGAGGCGAAGGCCATGTTCCAGATGAAGTTCTACGCCGTGGTGCTGTGGCGGCTTCGTGGCGTCGTGCCGCGTCAGCTCAAGCTCCTGTACCTCAGCGACGGCCAGGCCTTGGCCTACACGCCCGACGAAGCCGAGCTCGCCCGCTTCGAACGCACGCTGGAAGCCATCTGGCAGGCGATTCTGCGTGCGGGCAGGACGGGGGACTTCCGGCCGAGCCCGAGCAGGCTGTGCGGGTGGTGCTCGCACAAGGACCTGTGCCCGTCCTACGGCGGCACCCCGCCGGAATACCCGGGCTGGCCCGAACCGGACGCCGGCGAGGAGTCGGCACTGGACCGCGCGGACTGATCCCGCGTCTGACGAACGGAGCAGGACGACACATGGCGGAGACGTTCTACCTTTCCCAGGGCGGCGGGCGGTACCTGCCCACCGAGCACACCGCGGGGCCGTGGACGCCCGACGCGCAACACTTCGGCCCGCCCTCGGCGCTGCTGGTCCGCGAGCTGGAGTCCGTTCCACACGACGGTGAGCGCAGACTCGCCAGAGTGACCGTGGAGATCCTGGGGCCCGCGCCGCTGTCCGAACTCACCGTCTCCGCCGAGGTCACCCGGCCCGGACGGTCGGTGGAGCTGCTGTCGGCGTCCCTGTCGGCGGGTGGGCGGGTAGTGGCTCGCGCGTCGGCGTGGCGCCTGGCAGCCACCGACACCGCCGAGGCCGCCACCCCGACGAGCACGGATCCACTGCCGGCCGTGGCCGGCTGCCCCGAGGCCGAGTGGCCCGAGGGCTGGCACGGCGGTTACCTCGACGCCCTGGAGTGGCGCAGAGCACGGGGAGCCGTCGTCACTCCGGGACCCGCCGCGGTGTGGGCGCGCCAGCGCGTGGCCCTGGTGGACGACGAGCAGCCCAGCCCGCTGCAACGGGTGTTCACCGTCGCCGACTCCGGAAGTGGCGTGTCCAACGTGCTCGATCCTCGGCAGTGGCTGTTCATCAACACCGAACTCACCGTGCACATCCACCGCGAACCCGTGGGCGAGTGGATCTGCCTCGACGCCGCCACCACCGTCGGTCCGCGTGGCTCCGCCGTCGCCCTCAGCACCCTGCACGACGTCGAGGGTCCGGTCGCGTCAGGAGCGCAGGCACTGCTGGTACGCCATCGCTGACGGCCGGCCGCACTGGCCGACTCACGCCGACACAGTGGCTGACTTCGCATCGATGATCCACTAACCTGCTCGCAAACCAGGAGACGGGAGCTTGGGCACTGTGCAGATCACTTCGGTGGTCAACCAGAAGGGTGGGGTCGGCAAGACGGCGCTCAGCGTCGGGACCGCCGCCGCCCTGGCCGAACGCGGTCGGAGGGTGCTGCTCATCGACCTCGATCCCCAAGGACACGCCACCACCGAGATGCTGGGGCTGCCGGAACCACCGCCCGAGGCACCGAGTCTCGCCAAGGCACTCACCAAGGCGTGGCGCGGGCCGATCGAGGAACTGGTGGTCCCCCATCCCCGGTGCAACGTCGGCCGGGGCGGGGCCTTCGACGTGATCCCCACCTCACCGGGCATGTTCGACCTGATCCGGCGACTGGACCAGTTCCGCGTACCGGGGTGGCAGCTCGCGAGAGTGATCCAGTTCGCCAACTACGACCACGTCGTCATCGACTGCCCGCCCGCGTTGGACGTCCTCACCAACAACGCGCTCGTCGCGAGCCACGGCGTGCTCATCCCCGTGCAGCCCGACCGCACGAGCATCCGCGCGCTGCGGCTGATGCGGGAGCAGATCAGCTACCTCGAAGCCGCCGTGGGACGCCCGCCCCTCGTCTACCACGGTCTCGTCCCCGGCCTCTACCGCAGGCCGGTGTCCGCGTACGCGGCGGCGGCGTTGCGCGAGCTGGAAAGCCTCGGCATTCCGGTACTGGCGCACGTTCCGCTCGGCGTCGTCGTGAACGAGGCCGCGTCCAAGGGCGTGCCGGTGACCACGTTCGCGCCGGAGACCGCGCAGGCGGCGGCGTTCCGGGAGATCGCGCTGGTGCTCGACACCGACAACGCGGCCGCGGCCACCCCGCCGAACCCGCCCGAGCAGGAGTTCGTGTTCGAGGAGTTCATCGCCGAGGTGTCGAGCGCGCGGTCGGCCAACGACAGCGGTGCTCGCCGCAGACTCTACGACCTGCTGCCGAAACGGCACCGCCCCACCTGATCGGGCGAGGCGGTGCCGCACCGTGCTGCCGGTATCGCGTCAGAGTCGGCTGGCCCGGATGTCGGAGGCCAGGACCGCCCGCGCACCGACCGCGGCGAGCTCGTCCATGATCGCGTTGACCTGCTTGCGAGGCACCATCGCCCGCACGGCGACCCAGTCGGTGTGCGCGAGCGGCGACACCGTCGGGGACTCCAGGCCCGGGGTGATGGCGGTGGCCTTCTCCAGCAGGTCCCTCGGACAGTTGTAGTCCAGCATCATGTACTGCTGCGCGAACACCACACCCTGGAGCCGCGCGGCGAGCTGGGCGATCCTCGCCGACTTCTCGCCGTCCCTCCGGCGCACGAGGACGGCTTCGGACACGCAGATCGGATCACCGAACGCGACGAGGTTGTGCTGCCGCAGAGTACGGCCCGAACCGACGACGTCGGCGATCGCGTCGGCCACGCCGAGCTGCACCGAGATCTCCACGGCACCGTCCAGCCGGATGACCTCCGCCTCGACGCCGTGCCGGGCGAGGTCGTCCCGCACCAGCCTCGGGTAGGAGGTGGCGAGCCGTTTGCCTCGCAGGTCGGCGACCGACCATTCGCGGCCCGCGGGGGCCGCGTAGCGGAACGTGGACCCGCCGAACCCGAGGGACAGCGTCTCCTCCACCGGAGCACCCGAGTCGAGGGCGAGGTCCCGTCCCGTGATCCCGAGGTCCAGCTCACCCGAACCCACGTAGATGGGAATGTCCTTGGGGCGCAGGAAGAAGAACTCCACCTCGTTCACCGGGTCCAGCACGGTGAGGTCGCGCTGCTCATGTCGCTGCCGGTAGCCCGCCTCGCCGAGCATGTCCGACGCCGGCCCCGCCAGCGCTCCCTTGTTCGGCACCGCGACCCGCAGCATGTTGGTGTCCTTCCTCACTGACCGATCGAATCCGACGGCGTGGTCGTGCAGTCGCGACGGCCACGCTCGCACCGTCCACTTCACCGGTTCCGCAGCACCCGACGCCACCCGGTGAGGCGAGACGCCGCTCACAGGTACCGGTAGACGTCCTCCAACGTGACACCGCGGCCGAGCATCAGCACCTGCACGCGGTACAGCAACTGGGAGATCTCCTCGGCCAGCCGCTCGTCCGACTCGTGCTCGGCGGCGATCCAGACCTCCCCCGCCTCTTCCAGCACCTTCTTGCCCTGGGCATGAACTCCGGCCGCCAGCGCCTCGACGGTGCCCGACCCCTCGGGTCGCGTGCGGGCACGCTCGGTCAGCTCGGCGTACAGCTCGTCGAAGGTCTTCACGACAGAGATCCTCGCATCCGCCCCCGGTTTCCCGTCGGGCGACCCGGTACCGGAGGGAACAGCGCGGTGGTTCGCGTAGTTGACTTAGCCGACGGAATCCACTTTGCTGAATTCCGCTCGTGATCGTGCGGCTACGAAAGGTCGTGGTATGGAGAACGAGAGGCTACCCGGCGAAATGATCGGTTCCAAGCCCGGGCGGGGGCAGCTTGAGGTGCGGTTACCCGATCATGTCGAGCGCATCGACCAGGACATGGAATACTGCTCCGTCCTGGTCGACGGCTCCTGGCAGAAGATCCGTTTTCACGACTACGATCGAATCTTCGCCATTCCGGGCCTTTACGAACAACTATTCCACGACATTCTCGACTGCCGCTCTCCCGACGTCGTGGGCAAGCTGCTGAAAGAGCAACTCCAGCGGGAGAACGTGAGTGCTTCGTCACTGCGGGCGCTGGACCTCGGGGCGGGCAACGGGCTCGTCGGTGCGCAGCTGCGCACGGTGGGCCTGGGTCATCTCGTCGGCGTCGACATCATTCCGGAAGCCAGGGAGGCGGCCCTGCGCGACCGGCCCGAGGTCTACGACGACTACCTCGTGGTCGACATGACCCGGCTGTCCGAGCCGGACCGGTCGAGGCTCGCGGGCCAGAAGTTCAACGCGCTCTCGTGCGTGGCCGCACTCGGCTACGGCGACATTCCTCCCGAAGCCTTCAGGACCGCCTTCAACTTCGTCGCCGACGGCGGCTGGATCGCGTTCACCATCAAGGATCGGTTCCTCTCGGACGAGGACACCTCCGGGTTCGCGCGGCTGATCGAACGCGCGACGGAGTCCGGCCTGCTGGACGTGCGCATGTCGGAGCGGTACCGGCACCGGCTCAACGTGCGCGGCGAACCGCTGCACTACGTCGCTCTCGTGGGCACGAAGCAGGCCGACATCCCGGCCGAGTTGCTGTCCTGACAGCGGCTCAGGCGGAGCGCACCAGCTCCGCCAGCGCCTCCGCGTCGATGCCGACGAGCGAGGAGCGGAACACCCTCCGCCGCCCGGGCGGCACCGGGACCTCGTTGGGAACGACGAGCACCGTGCAGCCCGCGGCGGTGGCGGAGTCCGCGCCCACGGGCGAGTCCTCGACGGCCACGCAACGGGCCGGGTCGACCCCGAGCGCCCGCGCGGCCCTCAGGTAGGGCTCGGGATGCGGCTTGTTCAACCCGTCGACCTCGTCACCGCAGACGATCACGTCGAACTTGTCGGCTCCGATGGTGCGCAGCGCCAGTTCGGTCAGCTCACGTTCGGTCGAGGTGACCAGAGCGGACGGCACACCCGCGGCGCGCATGGCGACGAGGGCGTCGTGCGCGCCGGCGCGCCACGGGAGTTCCTCGGCGAACATCTCCTTCGTCCGGGCGCGTACCCAGTCGGCGACCTCCGCCACAGCGGCGTCGTCGGCCGGTTTCCCGACCACCCGGAGCAGGTACCGGCATGTGACGATCATGTTCGAACCGACGAGCGTGGAGCGCTGCTCGGGAGAAAGCGATCCGCCCAGCCATTCCGCCGCCTCGTAGAGTGCGACGTCCCACAGCTTCTCCGAATCGACGAGCGTGCCGTCCATGTCCCACAGCACACCGGCAACTTCGTCCACAGCGGACAGTCGGTCCACGTCTTCTCCTCGGTCCTCGACGATCGGTCTCGGCACCGGCCACACTGCCTGCCGACGACGCGCGGCACACCGCGGGGGTGTTCGCAAGCGTCCGACGACAGCCTACGGTGAGCGATCGGCCGATCCGCCGCGGCGTTCGTACCGGCGAAGCACGCCGAGCACCGACGGAGTCGGGGTACACCCGGACAGCGCCGTAGGCTGGTGAGTGTGAGCACGCCCTTCGACGACACGACACAGGAGCGGTCCGAGCCGAAGCCGGTGATGATCCTGGCTTTCGAAGGCTGGAACGACGCCGGGGACGCGGCTACCACGGCGGTCGAACACCTGCAGCTGAACTGGGACGCCAAGCCACTGGCCGAGATCGACCCGGACGCCTACTACGACTTCCAGGTCAACCGGCCCACCGTACGGTTGGTCGACGGCGTGACGCGGCGGGTGGAATGGCCGACGACGAGGCTCGCGGTGTGCAGGCCGCAGGACTATGACCGCGACGTCGTGCTGGTGTACGGTCCCGAACCCAACATGCGCTGGCGGGCGTTCTGCGACGAGTTGCTGGCACACGTCGACCGCCTCGGGGTGTCCACCGTCGTCACGCTGGGTGCTCTGTTGGCCGACACGGCGCACACCCGTCCGGTTCCGGTCAGTGGCACCGCCTACGACGCCGACGCGGCAGCGCGCTTCGGCCTCGAACGCAGCCGGTACGAAGGCCCCACGGGCATCGTCGGTGTCTTCCAGGACGCGTGTGTGAAGGCCGGCGTGCCCGCGGTGTCGGTGTGGGCGGCCGTTCCGCACTACGTGGCCCACCCGCCGTCGCCCAAGACGACCCTCGCGTTGCTGAGGAAGCTGGAGGATGTGCTCGACGTGCGCATCCCCCTGGGTGCGCTGCCGGAGCAGGCCGAGGAGTGGCAGCAGACGGTCACCGAGATGACCAACGAGGACGAGGAGGTCAGCGAGTACGTGCGGAGCCTCGAGGAACGCGGGGACGCCGAGATCGTGCTCGACGAGAACAGCGGTGACAAGCTCGCGGCCGAGTTCGAGCGTTACCTGCGCAGGCACGGTCCCGGAGGCACCTCGGGGCCCGGCGACTCCTCGGGCCGGTGAGCGCTGCCCACCCCGTCACAACAGGCGCCGCACCGGCACCGCGCCCCGCGCGCGGCGTCGCCACTCCCGTGGATAGCCGAGCGAGACCTCCTCGAAGCGCACGCCGTCGACCTCGGTGGTGCGCGGGATGTGCAGGTGCCCGTAGACGGCGAGTTCCGCGCGGTACCGCACGTGCCAGTCGGCCGTCTCCTCGGTACCGCACCACAGCACGAACTCGGGGTAGATGAGCGGCTCGGTGGCATGACGGTGGAGCGGCCAGTGTGACACCAGCACGGTGCCGTGGTCGCCGGGGATCTCGGCGAGCCGCTTCTCGGTGTACTCGAGCCTGCGCGCACACCACTCCTGCCGGCTCGGGTGCGGGTCGGGGTGGAGCAGGAACTCGTCGGTACACACGATGCCCACTTCGCGCGCCTGCCTCAGCGCCTCGGCCATCGGCACGCCCTCCGCGGGCGCGGCCCGCCAGCTGTAGTCGTAGAGCACGAACAGCGGCGCGACGGTCAGCGGCCGGTCCGCGTGCGGCCACACCGGGAAGGCGTCCTCGGGCGTGAGCACGTCGATGCCACGGCAACGGCGCACGAGTTCGTGGTAACGGTCCTCGCCGCGATGCTGGTCGGGGTCCTGGGCGGTGGTCCACAGTTCGTGGTTGCCGGGCACCCACACCACCGTCGCGAACCGCTCCCGCAGCCGCGCGAGCGTGTCGACGACCGCCCCCATCCGCTCCGCCACGTCACCGGCGACGATCAGCCAGTCGTCGGGGCTCTCCGGCCTGATCCGGTCGACGAAGAGCTCGTTACCCCGGTGCGTGACGTGCAGGTCGCTGGTCGCATACAAGTTGGGCACGCGCCCCACGGTAGCCGTGTGGGCAAGCGCCGTGGCAGCCCCGAGGCGGCTGGCCGAAAGGAGACGAAGCAGCTCGGCGCACACGAAGGGCTCCGTGAGCACACCGGCCGCGGAATTACCCGGTACTGCCAGAATGTCCGAGTCGACATCGAGCAGGTGCGCTGCCAGCCCCGAGTCGGTCTAACGGCGACCACCTCGGTGCGCTAACGGATTCGCGGGGACGCGTTAACAGATCCGCCGAACGCTACAGCACCACACCGAGCAGTGAGTCGACGGCGGACCGCACCAGCGCGGGTGCCGACTCGCTCGGCCCCCCGTGCCGCAGCGTCTCGTCGGCCCACGCGTCGACGGCAGCCAGCGCCCTCGGTGTGTCGAGGTCGTCGGCGAGGTGGTCGCGGAGGCGGTCGACCGTGGACTCGGCGTCGGGGCCGGACGCGGCGGCCACCGCCTCCCGCCACCGCGCCAGCCGTGCCTCGGCCTGCGCCAGCAGTTCGCCCGTCCACGCGCGGTCGGAGCGGTAGTGGCCCGCGAACAGGGCCAGCCGGATGGCCGACGGGTCGACCCCGTCCGCCCGCAGCCGCGAGACGAAGACCAGGTTGCCCTTCGACTTCGACATCTTCTCGCCGTCGAGCCCGATCATCCCGGCGTGCACGTAGTGCCGCGCGAACGGATGCTCACCCGCGAGCGCCTCGGCGTGGGCGGCGCTGAACTCGTGGTGCGGGAAGGCGAGGTCCGAACCACCGCCCTGCACGTCGAAGCCGATGCCCAGGCGGTTGAGCGCGATGGCGCTGCACTCGATGTGCCAGCCCGGACGTCCACGCCCGAGGCTCGACTCCCAGAACGGCTCCCCCGGCCGCGCGGCACGCCACAGCAGGGCGTCGAGCGGGTCGCGCTTGCCCGGCCGCTCGGGGTCCCCGCCTCGCTCGGGGAAGAGCGCGCGCATGGTCTCCTCGTCGTAGCGGGACTCGTAGCCGAACCGGCCCGTGTACGAGCGGTCGAAGTACACGTCCGGGTACTCCGGATCGTCGACCCGGTACGCGGCACCACTGGCCAGCAGCTTCTCGATCACCTCGACGATCTCCGGGATGCTCTCGACGGCGCCGACGAAGTCCTGCGGCGGCAGCACCCGCAGCGCCTCCATGTCCTCGCGGTACAGCGCGGTCTCCCGCAACGCGAGCACGACCCAGTCGTCGGAGTCCCGCTCGGCCCGTTCCAGCAGCGGGTCGTCGATGTCGGTGACGTTCTGCACGTAGTGCACGTCGTGCCCGGCGTCCAGCCAGAGCCGGTGGATCAGGTCGAAAGCCAGATAGGTCGCGGCGTGGCCCAGGTGGGTGGCGTCGTAGGGCGTGATGCCACAGACGTACATCCGGGCGAGGCGGCCCGGAGCGGTGGGCCGGAGCTGGCCGGTTGCCGTGTCATGAAGCCGCAGGGGGCGAGGGGTTCCGGGGACACGGGGTACGGCGACCGAGGACCAAGTCTGCATAGCCTCAACCCTATGCGCGCTCGTCCGTCACCGTTCCGCGTGGTGGTCAGGCCCCCAGACGCGCTCCACACCCTGCCGTAACTCGGCACCGGCGGGCACTTCCTCCGGGTCGAGCACCCACTGCACGGCCAGACCGTCGCACACGGCGATGACGAATCCGGCGACCGCCCTCACCCGAGGGTCGTCGGGGGTGGTGCCGTCACCGAGTGACTCCGCGACGAGCTCGGCGACCCGGGCCCGGCAACGTCGGTACTGCCGCGCGAACTGCGCCCGCAGCGCGGGATCACGTTCGGCCTGCGCCAGCGCCTCCAGGTACGACACGACGAGTTCGCGCCGGGCCCCCATCCCGCCGAGCATCGCCGACCACGCCGAGAAACCGCGTTCCGCGGTGGTGGCGGCGGGATCGGCCATCGCCACACGGGCGAGCTGCTCCGTCCACTCCTCGACCGCCTCGCCGATGGCCTCGTTGAGAAGCCCTTCCTTCGAGCCGAAGTGGTAACCGATGGAGGCCAGGTTGGTACCCGACTCGGCCACGAGGTCACGAGCCGTGATACGCGCGTACCCCTTGGTACGTAACAGCCGCCGCGCGGCGGCGAGCAGGTCTTGCCGGTGGCCCACGCCGCGAGCGTACGACATGCTCTGGACAGCGGATCTATACGGGCGTATAAAACCGCCATGGCGACCGACATCACACAGCCAGTCCTGCGGCTCGACGACCTCGCGGCGACTCGCGAACCCTCCGGCCCCCGCCTCCCCCTGCCCGTCCAGACCGTGTTGTTCGGTGCGTTCCGGCAGTACTGGCTCCCACTCCTCCGACGCCGGTACGGCGACATCGTCCGCCTGCGCATCTACCCCGAGCGGTCGGTCGTCCTCCTCTCCGACATCGAACACATCCGCGCCGTGTTCGCAGGCCCGGCCTCCGTCTTCCACGCGGGCGAGGGCAACGCCGTCCTCAAACCGGCGATGGGTGAGCACTCCGTCCTGCTCACCGACGAGAACGTGCACCTGCGGGCACGCAAACTGCTGATGCCCGCGTTCAACGGCGCCTCGCTGCGCGGCTACCGCGACATGATCGCCGAACTGGCCGAGGCGGAGGTACGGCGCTGGCCCGCGAACCACCCGTTCTCGGCACACGCGCGGATGCAGACGTTGACGTTGGAGGTGATCCTGCGTGTCGTGTTCGGCGTCGCCGAGGGGCCCCGGCTCGACGAGCTGCGCCACCTGCTGCGGCGTGTCGTCGACGTCGGCCCCATCGAACTGATCGGCTGGTACAACCCTCGCCTGCAGAACATGCGGCCGTGGCGGAGTTACGCCCTCGCGCAACGCCGGGTCGACCAGCTTCTGTATGCGGAGATCGCCGAGCGCCGGCACGCCACCGACCTCGACCGACGTCGCGACGTGCTCTCCCGCCTGCTCACCGTCTCCACCGGCCCGGACGAGCGGGCACTGACCGACGCCGAGTTGCGCGACCAGCTCGTCACCCTGCTCCTGGCGGGGCACGAGACCACGGCCACGGCGCTGGCGTGGACGCTGCACGAACTCGCCCGCGACCCCGCCGAACTCGCGAAGGCCACCCGCGCGGCCGACGACGGTGACGAGAAGTACCTCGAAGCCGTCGTCAAGGAGGCCATGCGCCTGCATCCGGTGGTCTCGGAGGTGGCTCGCAGGGTCACCCGGGACATCCAGATCGGAGATGTGCGCATCCCGGCCGGGCACACGGTGATGCCGTCCATCTCACTGGTCCACGCCGACCCCGGGCACCACCCCGACCCGCGGCGGTTCCGGCCGGAACGGTTCCTCGGCAACGGACCCGCGGCCGGCACCTGGTTCCCGTTCGGCGGCGGGGTCCGCCGGTGTCTCGGCGCGGGCTTCTCCCTGCTCGAGTCGGTCGTCATGCTGCGTGCGGTACTGGCGCGACACCACATCACGACGGACCGCCCCCGCCCTGAACGCGCCAAGCCCCGCAACGTCACGATGGTGCCCGCACGCGGCGCCCGGGTCATCGCCACACCCCGGAGTGAATACACAAAGTGACAAGTCAACCCACATAGAGTAACGACATGGTGACGTTTCCCACATAGGCTGTGACGGAGGAGCCCACACGGGCACCGAGGTCCGCCGAGAGGAAGGGGTGCGTCATGACCACGACGAACACCGCCGGCGACGGTGGCACGGAAACCGGCCGCTACCTGGTGTTGTTGCAGGAGGACTCCGCCGCGGCGGCGCTGCGCACGATGGCGCGCGTCGCGGGAGTCCGGGCGGCCAGCACGGCCGACGTCACCAGCTTCCGTACCGCCGACGCACTGAGCGGCGCCGACGGGTTGCTGCTGCACGACCTCGGGGTCGCGGTGGTCACAGCGGCACGCGACCAGGCCGACGCGCTGCTGCGCGCCACCACCGAACGCGGACCGCTGGCACGGGTGGAGCCGGAGCGAAGGGTGAGGGCCTACTCCGCTCCGCCGGTGGAGCCGGAAGAGAGCGGCGAGGACACCACGCAGGCTCGCGGCCCCAGCCTCGCCGAGGCCCAACTGGCCTGGGGAGTGCGGGCCGTCGGAGCCCAGGCGAGCGCGGCCACCGGCGCCGGGATCCGGGTGGCGGTGCTCGACACGGGGTTCGCCGTCGACCATCCGGACTTCGCCGACCGGGAGGTCGAGGCGCGGTCCTTCGTGGACGGTGAGGACGTCGCCGACGGGCACGGCCACGGCACCCACTGCATCGGCACGGCGTGCGGGCCGCGCACCGCCGTGGAAGGTCCGGGCTACGGCGTCGCCCACGAGGCGGAGATCTACGCCGGCAAGGTACTGAGCAACGCGGGCACCGGCACCGACGGCGACATCCTCTCCGGGATCGCATGGGCGGTCAGCAGCGGTTGCGCGGTGGTGTCCCTGTCCCTGGGCTCCCCCACCCGGCCCGGCCAACCACACTCGGAGACGTTCGAGACGATCGCCCGGCGCGCCATGAGGCGGAACACGCTGATCATCGCCGCGGCCGGCAACGAGAGTGACCGTGCTGGAGGGGTCGTGGCCCCGGTGAGCCATCCGGCGAACTGCCCCTCGGTGCTCGCCGTGGGAGCCGTCGACGCCTCGATGGCGGTAGCCAACTTCTCGTGCGGCACGGTCGATCCGAACGGTGCCGTCGACCTCGTCGGACCTGGCGTGAACATCCACTCGAGCTGGACGCTGCCCGAGAAGTACAAGGCGATCAGCGGCACCAGCATGGCAACCCCGCACGTAGCGGGGGTGGCGGCGCTGATCGCCGAGAAGCACGGTGCCCGCGCCTGGGAACTCTGGGCCCGGCTCGGGCAGTCGGCACGCCGCCTGCCGCTGCCGTCCACCGACGTGGGCTCGGGTCTGGTGCAAGCCCCCTGACGCCGTGTCCGCAGCGTGTGACGCGAACACGCGCACAGGCTGCGGACACACCGGGAGGGGCGACGTTGCGCCGGGCCCCTCAGTCCGTGGCCGCCACCGTTGCGGCTTTCAGATGGGCAGCGACGGCCTGCTCGACCGACTCCCTCTCGAGACCGAGCCCGGAGAGCGGTCCGGTGCCGTTCTCGCCGTCCAGCAGCGCCAGCAGGATGTGCTCGGTGCCGACGTAGTTGTGCCCCAGCCGGAGGGCCTGCCGCAACGTCAGCTCGAGGATCTTGCGGGCGTCCTGGTCGTAGGGAATGAGTTCGGGGACGTCGCTCTGCCGCTCCGGCAGTACCGCGGTCATCGCCTCGCGCACGGCCTCAGGGGTCACGCCCTGTTCACCGAGGACGATGGCCGCGATCGACTTCGGCTCACTGAGGAGCCCGAGCGCGAGGTGCGCCGGCGTGATCACAAGGTTGCCCGCGGTCCGAGCCTCCTCGTGCGCCGCCATGATCACGCTTCGCGCTCGGGGAGTGAAACGCTGGAACCCCTCGGACGGGTCGAGTGTCAGCGGCTCGGCCTTCGGGACGAACCGTTTCTGCGCCGCCTGCTTGCTCACGCCCATGCTCTTGCCGATGTCGGTCCAGGACGCACCCGACCGCCGCGCCTGGTCGACGAAGTGGCCGATGAGGTGGTCCGCCACTTCGCCGAGATGGTCGGCCAGCAGCACGGCGTCCGACAGCTGCTCGAGCACGTCGGTGCGCGTCTTCTTGATCGCATCGATGAGGTCGTCGAGCCTGATGGTGACTACGTTTTCCGACATGCGTCAACATTAGGTTGACGACCACTCGTCCGTCAACCCAAAGTTGACGTCTGTCTCGCGGATCGCCGTGCCGCGACGAACAACCCCAACGCCACCAGCCCTGCTGCCGCCACCACCACGGGAAGCTGGGCCAGGCCACCGGCGCCGAGCACGGCGCCGCCGATCGCGCCTCCCGCCGCTACGCCGAGATACGTGCCTGACGTGTTGAGTGCGAGCGCCTGCGTGGCGACCGGACCCGACAACATGTGAAGACGCGCCTGCACCGCGGGGGAGTTCCAGAAAGCCGCGCCGCCCCACACCGCCACCACCGGCAGCAACACCGCGAGTGAGGCCGGGCGCCACGGCCACAGCGCGAGCAGCGCCGCCATCGAAGCCACGAACGCCGCCACACCGGCGACCAGGGTCCGGTCAGGACCCCATCGGTCGGTCGCCGCACCTCCCGCCCAGATCCCGACCATCCCCGCTATCCCCGACACCGCGAAGAGCACGCCGCGCTCCCCCGGTCCGGCGTCCGCCAGTGCCCCGACGTACGGCGCGAGGTAGGTCAGCACCATCATCGAGCCGAGCATGAGAACGAGGTTCGCGGCGAGCCCGAGGGACACGGCAGGCCGGGCCAGGATGGCGAGCTGGCGCCGCACCGGCAGTGCCTCCCGCACACCCTTCTGGCGCGGAAGCACGAGAACGGCCGCCGCCCCGAAGACCGCCCCTGCGACGGCCATGAGAGCGAACGTGGCTCGCCACCCGAACGCTCCGCCGACCCACGTGCCCACGGGCACACCCACCGCGATCGCACCGGTCACCCCGAAGGCCACCACCGCGACGTAACGGCCCACGCGCTCGGGCGGCGCGAGGGAGGCCGCCGTGCCGAACAACACCGGTGTCGCGGCGGCGGCCGCCAGAGCGGCGAGCACCCGCAGGGCCAACAGCAGCGGATACCCGGGAGCCAGCGCGGCCAGCACGTTGGCGGCCGTGAACACCACCGCCGCCGCCCCCAGCAACGCACGGCCTGGAACGCGTGCGGCACCGACCGCGATGACCGGTGAGGCGATCGCGACGGTCAACGAGAAAGCCGTCACCAACTGCCCTGCCTTCGCGGCGCTCACACCGAGGTCGCCGGCGATCTCCGGGATGACGCCTGCGATGACGTAGTCGTCGGTGTAGAAGACGAGCGCACCCGCCCCCAGGACGAGAAGCCAGATCGGCACGCGGTGCACCCTACAAGCGCTGCCGGACGGCCACACTCGAATTTCGTGTCAGCCACCCGCCTCGGTGTCCACGGCTGACGCACCGAGCGGGAAGCCGCGTCCGGGAAGTGCGAACACGCGCACGAGAAGTGCGGGCACGCGTGCACAGGCTGCGGACACGGGGTCAGCGGGTTCGGCGGTGCCGGAGGTAGTCCCCCACGACCGCCGCGCCGAGGCCGTCGGGATCGGGCGCCACGACCCGGCCGCCGGCCCGGCGTGCCAACAGGTCCACGAACGCCGCCAGTCTCTCCTCGTCGCCCAGGCGGAACACGGTGAACGCCGCACCCAGCTTCGCGATCCGGTCCACCTCGGACAGTGTCTTCCCCAGCGTGCGAGGACTGGGAGGGTAGGCGAACTCGGCCACGCCGTCGGGTTCGAGGTGCGCCGTCGGTTCCCCGTCCGTGACCAGCAGGACCACGGGCGTGGCGCCGGGATGACGCCTGAGGTGGCGTTCGGCGAGCAGCAGCGCGTGGTGGGCGTTGGTGCCCTGTTCCCAGGTGCCCTCCAGGCCCACGAGCTCGCCGATCCGCACCGACTGCGCGTAGCGGCCGAACGTCACGACCTCCAGCGCGTCACCGCGGAACCGGGTCGAGACCAGATGGTGCAGCGCCAGCGCCGTTCGCTTCATGGGAAGCCACCGGCCTTCCGCCACCATCGACCACGACGTGTCCACACACAGCGCCACCGCCGCCCTGGCGCGGTGTTCGGTCTCGGTGACCTCCACGTCGGACACGTCGAGCCGGACTCGTCCGGAGCCGTCGGCCGCTGCCGTGCGCAGCACGGCGTTGCGCACCGTCTGCGGGACGGCCCACGGTTCGCTGTCCCCGAACTCCCACGGCCGGGTGGACCCGGTGGGCTCCCCCGCCGCACCCGCCGACGCGGTGTCGCGCCGACCGGTCCGGGTGCGCAGGGAACGGACGACGTCGGCGAGCGCGGTCTCCCCGAGCCTGCGCAGCGCCCTCGGCGTGAGCCGCAGTGCCCCGTCGGGGGCGTGTTCGAACATCCCCTGTTCCCGCAGTTCGCGCTCCAGTTCGGAGAGCCTGCGCGCGGCGACGGCGGCGTCGGGGCCGAGTTGCCGTCGCAGCGCCTCGACGTCGATGTCCTCGAGCCTCGCACCGGGATAGCCCTGGGAGAGCTGCTCGGCCAACGCGTCCAGTTCGGAGAGATCGGTCATCGCCCGGGCGCCGTCGGCCAGGCCCAGCGGGTCGTTCCCCCGGAACCGGGCGGACGATGTCCAGTCCTGCCGGGGCCGCAGGGCACGGAGCGACTCGTCGAGCTGGGACAGCTGCTGGGCGATGCGGGGGTCCCCGAACGCCTGCTGCGACAGCTCGGCCAACTCCTGTCGCTGCTCCGGCGTCATCGAGTTCAGCATCCGCTGAGCCGCCGCGGAGCGAGCGGCGAGCACGTCGATCAGCTCCTCGATGTTCCGGGGATTCTCCGGGAAGAACTCGCCGTGCCTGCGCATGAACTCGGCGAACCGCTGTTCCACGTCGCCGAAGCCCTGGGCGTGCGCGGCGAGCAACGCGTTCAGGTCGGCCAGCATGCGGTTGACGCGCTCCACGTCCTCCGGGGACGTCGACCGCAGCGCCTCGGCCATCCCCTCGAACCGCGACCGCAACAACTGCTGTCCCAGGAGTTCGCGGATGCGCTCGTAGTCGCGTCGCCCGGTCTCGGTGACCCACTCGTAGTCGGCGAGTTCGCTCACGGCGGCGGCCGTGCCGGAGGGCAGGGCGTCGAGCTGGGCTTCCCGGAACCGGGCCTCGTCGGACGGATCGGCGAACGCGGCGCGCCGTTCGGCCGCCACGGCCTCGTCGAGCAGCCGCCGCACCTCCTGCAGTGTGCCGTCGAGCCGGTGCCTGCGCTGGATCTCCGAACGGCGTTGCCACAGGCGCCGCGTCAGCTCGTCCAGGCCCGGGGTCGACCGGGTGCCACGACGTAGCAGCTCGTCGAGCGCCGACCGTGGGGACGCGCCCGACATGACGTCGGAGCCGATCTCGTCGACCGCCTCGCGCAGGTCGGTCGGCGGGGCGAGTGGATCGGGCCCGCCGTGGTAGGGACCGTACGAATAGGACTCGGGAAGGGTCATGCCCCTCTCCCCTCGGTCACGGGCCGTACACCGTGGTGGCACCGTCGGCGTCCTTGGCGACGCGGCGGGCCAGGTACAGCGCTTCCAGGGCGAGTTCGACGCCCGCCGCGATGCGGGGGGCGGGGTCGTCGGCCGACACGCCCGCCCGCTGCGCCACCTCGTGCAGGACCGGCAGTTCGGGCAGTGCCGCGAGCAGCTCGGCTCCGGTCACCCGCTCGCCGGTGGCGACGAGGTGCCCGTCGGCCACCGTGTCCGCGAGGGGACGCAGGTCAAGGCCCGCGAAGGTCTCGCTGGCGGTCTCGGCGACGGCGCGCCGCAGCAGGTGGGTGAGATGTTCGGTCTCGCGCCCCTCCTCACCCGGTTCGAACTCGACCTTGCCGCGCAGCACGCCGGGTACGGCTTCCAGGTCGACGGGCCGGGCGACGGCGGGCTGCTCGCCGGTGAGCGCGGAGCGTCGCAGTGCGGCGGCGGCCACCGTCTCGGCCGCGGCGACGGCGAACCGCGCCGACACGCCCGACCGCTGGTCCACCACAGTCGAGGCGCGCAGGTTCCGCACGAACCTGGCGAGCACCGACAGCAGCGGATCACCGACCTCGGCCACCAGCCGGGCCTCCTGCTTCACCACCTCCACCTCGGCGGTGACGTCGAGCGGGTAGTGGGTGCGCACCTCGGCGCCGAACCGGTCCTTCAGCGGCGTGATGATCCGCCCGCGGTTCGTGTAGTCCTCGGGGTTGGCGGTGGCGACCAGGAGCACGTCGAGCGGTAACCGGAGCGTGTAACCGCGAATCTGGACGTCCCGCTCCTCCATGACGTTCAACAGGGCGACCTGGATGCGCTCGGCGAGGTCGGGCAGTTCGTTCACGGCGACGATACCGCGATGGGCCCTGGGCACGAGCCCGTAGTGGATCGTCTCCGGATCGCCGAGACTACGGCCTTCGGCGACGCGCACCGGATCGACGTCGCCGATGAGGTCACCGACGGAGGTGTCCGGCGTGGCGAGTTTCTCGGTGTAGCGCGCCGACCGGTGCACCCACGCCACCGGCAGCTCGTCGCCGAGTTCGTCGGCGCGGCGCCGCGAGACGGGGGTGATGGGCGCGAGCGGGTGTTCGGCGAGCTCGGACCCCTCGATGACGGGCGTCCACTCGTCGAGCAGACCGGCGAGGGTTCGCAGCACCCGGGTCTTGCCCTGGCCCCGCTCACCGAGCAGGATCACGTCGTGCCCGGCCAGCAGCGCGCGTTCGAGCTGCGGCAGCACGGTGCGGGAGAAGCCGACGATTCCCGGCCACGGGTTCTCACCGGCTCGCAGCGCGGCCAGCAGGTTGTCGTGGACCTCGGACTTCACACTCCGGGGCCGGTACCCGGCGGCCCGCAGCTCTCCTGCGGTGCGGGGCAGGTCGGCGGGCGGCTGGGGACGGAACGGGGACTCCTGAGACGTCACAGCGACGACGCTACTGCCGGTTCCGCCACACGTCGACGTGGCCCCGGTCCGGGTAGGCTCGGGCCTCGTGTGTTGTCCCAGTGCGACTCTCGCCGTGTGGTCCTCCGCCTGGCTGTCCGGCGCCGCCGCCTCCGACGACGTGCTCGACGCTCTCGGCGCGTGGGGGGAGGCCCACGAGGTGGTGGCTCACGACGAGGCCACCGCCGAGGTGTTCGACGTGCCGGTGAGCGGTGAGGTCCCCGCCCCGCCCGCGCGGCTGCTGGGTGCGCTGCGACGGCTCGGAACCACCGACGGCCGCCTGGTGCTGCCGGTCGCGGGCGACGTGCGCGGTCTCGGCGCGGGCGGGCCGTTCGCCTCGGCCGCCCTGCGGGCGGGTGAGGCTCTCGTGTTCGCCGACCTCGGCTTCGGCGTGGTGCCGCAGCACGTCGCCGAAGGGCTGTGGCGCTGGACGGTGTTCACCCTGACCGGCCACCCGCTGTCGGGGACGCCCGCACCCGAGTACGTGCCGCTCGGCGAGGCCGAGCACGGGCTCACCGAGGCGGTGCGCGAGAGCGCGGGAACCCTGCGGGCTCTCGACGTGGCACGCGACCGCCCTGGCGTGCGGGCGGAGTTGTCGGCGCGGCTGCGCTCCCGCCCACGTCCCGAGTGGCCGCCCGGGATGCCGGGCCGGGCACTGCGGGTGCTGCAGCGCGCCGAGGAGATCGGGGCGATTCTCGGGCTCGCGCAGGCCGACGAGCCGGGCGGTGCGGTGTCGGCGTCGGCGGCGGCGCGCAGAGCTGAGGCCCTGCGCCCGCTGGGCGACGCGGTACGGCGGGCCCGCTGTGCCGCCGTGAACGAGGCGGTCCGGCTGTTCGCCCGAACGTCCGAGACGTCCTAGGACCACGGCAGCCGCGCGATTTCTGCGGTAAACCACACCCCTTTGTGCGGTCGGCCCCATGGGAGTGAGCCCGCGATCTTCATAACGTCACCCGGGTGATCGCACGACTGGTCGATGTTCCCCGGCGGATCGCCGCCGGGTTTCTTGCAGTGCTCGCCGTGGTGCTCGCGGCATGGGTGTCCGTCGCCGCGGACAGCAGCGTCCCTCCACCGAAGGGCGAGGACGCCCCGCCCGAAGTGTTCAGTGCCGAGCGCGCCCTTCACCACCTGCACAACCTCGCCACCGCTGCCCGACCCATAGGGAGCCAGGCGAGCCGCCAGACCGAGGACGAACTCGTGCGGCAACTGCGTGGTCTCGGACTGTCCGTGGAGGTGCAACGCTCCGTAGGCACCCGCCGCGCCGCCGGACTCGCGACGTTCGGACGGGTGGACAACATCATCGCCACGCTGCCCGGTACGGACTCGACGGGCGTGGTCGTGCTCACCGCACACCACGACTCGGCGGCGATGGGGCCGGGTGCCGCCGACGACGGGGCGGCCGTGGCTGCCGCTCTCGAAACCGCACGAGCACTGGTGCACGGCGGCGAGCCGCTCCGCAACGACCTCGTCGTCCTGCTGACCGACGGCGAGGAGGACGGCGCGCTGGGCGCCGACGCCTTCGTCCGGCACCACGCGCTCGCCAGGCGCGACGGCGTAGTACTGAACTTCGAGGCGCGGGGCGTCGGCGGCCCTTCGACGTTGTTCGAGACGTCGGACGGCAACGCCACCTTGGTGAAGACCGTGCACGAGGTCGTCCCCCACGCTCGCGGCAACTCCACGCTGGTGCAACTGTACCGGCTGCTCCCCAACAACACCGACTTCACACCGTTGACACGGGCAGGCTTCTCCGGGCTGAACTTCGCGTTCTTCCACGAGGCGTCGCGCTACCACACCGCACAGGACACCGTGGAACGTCTCGACCCGGCAAGCCTGCAACACCACGGCACCACCATGCTCTCGCTGGCTCGCGCGTTGGGTGACGCCGACCTCACCACGATCGAAGCCACCCACGACGTGACCTACTTCCCGCTGCTGGGAACCACGGTGCGGTATCCGGACACCGTGGCGGTCCCCCTCGCGGTGGGGGCCTGCGGGTTGGTGGTGTTCCTCGGCTGGCTCGTCCGGCGCCGAAGGCTGGCCACAGTGCCGAGGATGCTGCTCGGCGCTGCCTCGGCCATCGTGCCGATCGTCGCCGCCGCTGTGGGCGCTCAGGCGCTGTGGCTGGTTCTGGTGTCGCTGCGCCCCGGATACAGCCTGATGGGCGGGCTGCTCCACGAACCCGTTGCCTTCGAGGCCACCCTGCTGGTCCTCACCGCCGCGAGCCTGTTCACGTGGTACGTCCCGCTGCGCGGGAGACTGGGCCCCTCGGCGCTCACCGTGGGGGCGCTGTGCTGGCCCGCTCTGCTCGGCGTGGGCTTCGGGTGGTTCGCGCCGAGCGCGGCCTACGTGTTCACCGTGCCCGCGATCGTGTCGGCACTCGCGGCGATCATCGCGCTCGCCGTGGGGAAACGTCCGTTGTGGTCGGTGATCTCACTCGTCGTCGGAGCGGCGGTCTCGACCGCCGTGCTCGTCGCGCTGGCCCACACTGCCCTGCTCGGAATGGGGTACGCGCTCGCGGGCGTTCCCGCCGTGCTCCTGGCCGTGTGGGGTCTCACTCTGCTCCCGCTCGCCGACTGGTTCCTGCGGCAATCGGGACAACGCCCCGGCCTCGGCACCCGGCTGGGAGTACCGGCGGTCGCGGTGCCCCTTGTCGTCGCCTCGGTCGCCGCAGGCCTGGTGGAGAACGAGCCGGGCAGCGAGAACCCCGTCCGCTCACACCTCGCGTACGTGCTCGACGCCGATGCGGACGTGGCGAAGTGGGTGAGCGGCGAGCAGGAGCCGACGGACTGGACGCGCCGGCACGTCGCCGAGCGTGGCCCCTCAGGGCTGCCGCCCGGCTACGCCCGAGGTGAACTCTGGACCGGTCCGGCGCCCGTGATCGACGTCGAAGGACCGGACGTGACCGTGTCCGGACGTACGGCGGACACACTCACCCTGCACGTCGATTCGGTCCGCGACGCCACCTCTGTGATCCTCAGGTTCGACCGGCCGATCACCGAGGTCACGGCACGCACCGGAACCGCACCACCGGCCACGGTCCAGGTCACCGGCATCAGGGCGAACACCTGGCCAGGCGAGGTACGGTTCCGCGACCTGCCGCCCTCGGGGGTGGAACTGACCGTGCGTACCGCACCGGGCGACCAGTTACGGGTCACCGCCATCGACGAAACCCGCGGTCTGGACGTGGTCCCCGGGTTCCTCCCGCGCCCACCACACGTGGTCGCGGGTACGCGGGAGGACGGCGACGTCGTCGCGGTGGCGCGGACCTACGCGTTCTGAGGTTCGGCCGCCACGGGGCGCTTGGCGGGTTCGCAGCAGCGGGTCGCGCAAGGCGCTCCGTTGGCGGTGTCGCCCCCCGCGACGAGGGTGGACAGCTTGCGCACCGGTGCGTTCTCCGTCTGCTCACGCACCAGCTCGACGACGAGCCGCGCGAACCTCGGGTCGGCGTTCGGCGTGGCCGAACGAGCGAAACCCATACCGAGCTCGGCGGCCTTGTCCGCGGCCTCGTTGTCGAGGTCCCAGATCACTTCGAGGTGGTCGGAGACGAACCCGATCGGGCAGCACACCACCGCGCGCACGCCGTCGCCGTGCAGCGCCTCGATGTGGTCTACGATGTCCGGCTCCAGCCACGGCACCTGCGGCGGACCGGACCGCGACTGCCACACGACGTCGTACGCTTCGGCGCCCACCTGCTCGGCCACCAGTCGTGACGCCTCGGCGACCTGGCGGGAGTAGCGGTTGCCGCCCTCCTCGGGCGGCCCGGACGCGGCGTCGGCCGCCGTCGGCACCGAGTGCGCAGTGAAGACCAGCCGCGCCCCGGGGTCGCCCACCTGCTCGTACGCCGCACGGACGGCGTCGGCGACGGCCTCGACGAACAGCGGGTGGTCGAAGAACTGACGCAACTTCACCAGTTGCGGTGCCCTCTGCCCGACGGCGGCGCGGGCCCGCAGGATGTCCTCGTCGTACTGTCGGCACGCCGAGTAGCCGCCGTAGGCGCTGGTGGCGAACACGAGGGCGCGCTCGACACCGTCCGCGGCCATCCGCTCCACGGTGTCCTCCACCATGGGATGCCAGTTGCGGTTTCCGAAGTAGACGGGCAGGTCGAGCCCCTGCGCGGCCAGTTCTCGCTCGACCGCCGCGATGGCCTCGCGGTTCAGCCGGTTGATCGGGGACACCCCGCCGAAGTGGTGGTAGTGCTCGGCGACCTCGGCGAGCCGCTCCGGCGGCACACCCCGGCCGCGGGTGACGTTCTCCAGAAACGGCATGACGTCGTCCGGTCCCTCGGGCCCACCGAACGACAGCCACAGCAACGCGTCGTAGTTCACGCGCCCATCCTCCCGCCGTCGCCCGGCCGTCGCAGAGCGGGGTCGACCGGTCGCGACGCCCGTCTCACCGCGGACCGCGGCCTGGCCGGACTGCCGGGCACGTAAAGTCGTCGTATGCCACGTCCGCGGGAGTTCGACGAGGGAACGGCTGTCGCAGGCGCGCTGCGCGCCTTCCGCACCGCCGGTTACGAGGCCACCTCGACGCAGGAGTTGTGCGAGGCCACCGGCCTCGGTCGCAGCAGCGTGTACAACGCCTTCGGCAGCAAGCACGCACTGTTCCGGCGCGCCTTGCAACGCTACTTCGAGGACACGATGCGGCACTACCGCGCGTTGTTCGACGAGCAGAGGTCCGCGCGCGAGACCTTCCGCGCGGTGTTCGCGGGCGTGGTGGAGGACGAGGCGCAACCGGGTGCCTGCGGCTGCTTCGCCGTGAACACCGCCAGCGAACTCGGCGGTCGCGACCCGGTGATCACCGAGGACCTCCGCAGGCACGGCGAGCAACTGGTCGCCCTCTACACCGAAGTCGTCAGGCGCGGGCAACGCGACGGCGAGATCGATCCCGATGCCGATCCCAAAGCGGTGGCGGAGTACGTGCACGCCGTCGTCGGTGGCCTGCGGGTGCTCGCCCGTAACGGGTTCGACCGCACGGCGATGGAGAACGTCGTCGAGAGGGCGCTCACCGCGTTGTGAGGCGCCCTCCCGAGCAGGGGCTCACTGTCCGGTGGCGTGCACTCCGCCGTCGACCCACACCATCGAGCCCGTGGTGGCGGGCAGCCAGTCCGAGAGCAGCGCGCAGATGCTCTTCGCGACCGGGGTGGGGTCGGTGGTGTCCCATCCGAGTGGCGCCCGGTCGCCCCAACCCTCCTCCAGTTCGACGAAACCGGGGATGGACTTGGCGGCCATCGTCTTCACCGGGCCCGCCGCGACGAGGTTCACCCGGATGCCCTGCGGACCGAGGTCGCGGGCCAGGTAGCGGTTGACCGACTCCAGCGCCGCCTTCGCCACGCCCATCCAGTTGTAGGCGGGCCACGCCATCCGGGCGTCGAAGTCCATGCCGACGATCGAGCTGCCCCGGGTCAGCAGCGGCAGCACGGCGGCGGCGAGCGCCTTGTACGAGTACGCCGAGATCTCGACCGCGGTGCTGACGTCCTCGGCGGGAGCGTCCATGAACGGCGCGCCGAGGCAGGTCGGCGGGGCGTATGCGATCGAGTGCAGCACCCCGTCGAGCCCGTCGACGTGCTCCCGCACCCGGTCGGCCAGCGTGTCCAGGTGCTCGGAGTTCTGGACGTCGAGTTCCAGCACGGGCGCGGGCTCGGGCAGGCGCTTGGCGATGCGCTCGACCAGGGACATCCGCCCGAAACCGGTGAGCACCACCTGTGCGCCCTGTTCCTGCGCCGTCTTCGCGGCGTGGAACGCGATCGACGCGTCGGTGATCACGCCCGTGATGAGCAGGCGCTTGCCTTCGAGCAGTCCGGACACAGCTGTCCTCCAGTTCCGGGGTTGGGTGGTGGGAAAGGCGGGAAGTTCAGTGGCCCATGCCGAGGCCGCCGTCCACGGGCAGCACGGCACCGTTGACGTAGGCGGCCTCGTCGGAGGCGAGGAACCGCACGGCGTGCGCCACCTCGGCGGGCTCGCCGTAACGGGCCGCCGGGATCCGCTCCAGGGCAGTGGCCCGCTGCTCGTCGGTCAGTTCGTTCGTCATGTCGGTGACGATGAAGCCGGGGGCCACGACGTTGGCCGTGATGTTGCGCGACCCGAGTTCGCGGGTCAGCGAGCGGGCGAGCCCCACGAGTCCGGCCTTGCTGGCGGCGTAGTTCACCTGTCCCGCTCCCCCGATCAGGCCGATGACCGAGGAGATGAACACGAACCGGCCCCACTTCGCGCGCAGCATGCCCCGCGACGCGCGCTTGGCCACGCGGTAGGCACCGGTCAGGTTGGCGTCGAGAACCCGGGTGAACTGCTCCTCGCTCATGCGCATCAGGAGCGTGTCGTCGGTGACGCCGGCGTTGGACACCAGTACCTCCACCGGACCCTGGTGTTCCTCGACCTGCTTGAACGCGGTGTCCACCTGCTCGGTGTCGGTGACGTCCGCCTGCACGCCGAACAGCCCCTCCGGGGCGCCGGAACCGCGGTGGGTCACCGCCACCCGGTGGCCCGCGTCGGCGAGCTCCCGCGCGATCGCCAGACCGATACCGCGATTGCCGCCCGTGACCAGAACGGACCGTCCCACGTGATTACTCCTCATGCCGCGATGCGTGTTCCTGCTGCGCCGAGGTTATCCGCTCGCTTCCTGCCACGCTGCGGCAGGGACCGGTGACCGGTGAGCCGGCCGGGACCACCCGGCGCGACCGCACGAGCGCGGCACGAGAGAATCGGCCCGTGTTCCGGATCGTGTTCTTCCACCCCGAGATTCCAGGCAACACCGGCAACGCGATCCGGCTGGCTGCCAACACCGGCTGCGAACTGCACCTGATCGAGCCGCTCGGGTTCTCGCTGGAGGACCGCTACCTCCGTCGCGCCGGCCTCGACTACCACGACCTCGCACACGTCCGGGTCCACCGCGACCTCGCCGCCGCCTGGGAGGCTCTGGACCCGGTGCACGTCTACGCGTTCACGACGCGGGCGCGCAGCAGGCACACCGACGTCTCCTACGCCGAGGGCGACGTGCTGCTGTTCGGACCCGAGTCGGTGGGCCTGCCGGACGACGTGCTGGCCGACGAGCGGATCACCGAACGGGTTCGCCTGCCCATGCTGCCGACCTCGCGCTCGCTCAACCTCACCAACACGGCCTCGATCGCCGTGTACGAGGCATGGCGGCAGCACGATTTCCGCGGCTCCGGTCCCGCCGCGAGTTAGGGGGCCTACGGCAGGCGCTGGCCGATGAGCAGCGAACTCACGGCCGCGCCGATCAGCGCGATGGTGCCGAGCGCCACCCACGGCCTGCTGGCGTCGACCTCCTTGGTCTCGTACCCGATCTGCTCGCCGAGGTCGTCGTAGACCTTCTTGAGCTCCTCGGCGGTGGCGGCCTTGTAGAAGTCACCCCCGGACAGTCGGGCGATCTCCCGCATGGACGTGTCGTCGACCTCCACGGGGACACGCTTGCCCTCGATGTCCACGCTGCCGTACGACGTCCCGAACGAGATCGTGGTCACGGGGATGCTCTTCTGCTTGGCCACCCCGGCGGCGGTGAAGGCACCCCTCGGTGCGTACTCGTCCTGGGGCACGGTCTGCTTGCCGTCGGTCATGAGAACGATGTGCGCGGGCGGGGGCTCTTCGGCGCCGCCGACCACGGCGGAGAAGCTCTCGATCGACTGGATCGCCGCGAAGATCCCCTCGCCCGTGGCGGTGGACTGTGCGAGTTTGAGGTTCTCGATCGCGTGAACGACGCCCTCGCGTTCGGTGGTGGGGGCCACGAGGACGGTCGCCGTTCCGGCGAACGAGATGAGGCCGAGGTTCACCCCGGGGGTGAGGTTCTGCGCGAACGAGCGTGCGGCGTCCTGTGCGGCCCGCAGCCGGGTCGGCTGGACGTCGGTGGCCTCCATCGACAGCGACACGTCGACCACCAGCATCACCGTGGCGCGGTTGCGCGGCACCTTCTCCTCGGCGGTGGGTCCCGCCAGCGCGAACGTCAGCAGCAGCAGCGACACCACGAGCAGCGAGGCCGGCACGTGCCGCACGCGCCCCTGACTGCGCGGCGCGACCCTTTCGAGCAGTTCCAGGTTGGTGAACCGCATGGTGCGCCTGCGGCGCGACCGCAGCGCGAGCACGTAACCCGCGACCAGTGCCGCGATCACCAGCACCAGCAGGAACCACCACGGCGCGGAGAATCCCGACACACTCATGAGGCAGCCCCCGACCACCCTCGCTTACGACCCACGACGAACCGGACCACGTCGGCGATCCAGTCGGAATCCGTGCGCAACACCAGATGCCCCGCCCCCGCCTGCCGGATCACCCGCGCGACCTCGGCGCGATGGGCGCCCGCCGCGGCGGCGAACTCCTTGCGCAGCAGCGCCGAGACGTGCACCTCGCGTTGCCGCCCCGTCTCTGGGTCGGCGAGCACCACCGAACCCACCTCGGGCAGGTCGACGTCGCGCGGATCGAGCACCTCCACGGCCAGCAGTTCGTGCCGCGCCGACAGCGCGCGCAGGGGCCGTTCCCAGGTGACGGGGCCGAGGAAGTCCGACACGACGACCACGAGACCCCTCCTGCGTGGCGGGCGGCGCAGCTTGTCCACGAGCGTGGCGAGATCACCGCGCGTGCCCTCCTCCGCACGTGGCAGCGTCGCGACGCGACGCACGAGGTCACGCGCGTGGCCCAGCCCGCCGCGGGGCGGGACGCGCACCGTTTCGGCACCGTTGGACAGCAGCGCGCCGATCCGGTTCCCACCACCTCCGGTCAGGTGGGCGACGGCCGCGACGGCGCACACCACGAGATCGCGCTTCTCGCACACGGCCGTGCCGAAGTCCAGGCTCGGGGACAGGTCGGCGACCACCCACGTCTCCAGCTCGCGGTCGGCGACCGTCTCACGGACGTGCGGGGTGGTGGTCCGGGCGGTGACGGCCCAGTCCATCCTCCGCACGTCGTCGCCGGGCTGGTACGGCCGCGCCTCCCCGGGTTCGGAACCCGGGCCGGGCACGAGCCCCAGATGGTTGCCCTGAAGGAGACCGTCGAGCCGCCGCCGCACGTCCAGCTCGAGGGTGCGCAGCCCCGCCTCCAGCCGGTCGCCACGCAGGATCGGGGGCGCCCACGCGGGCCGGTCCCCTCTGACGTCGCTTCGTTCGATCATGGCCGCCCGTTACCTGCCGGGCACACCTGCCGCCACGGCGGGCCCCGTGCCCGGCCCCTGCGGCCGGGCCGACACCTGAGGCAGCGGAACAGCCTGCAGTACGCGGTTGACGATGTGGTCCAGCGGCACACCGTCGGCCAGCGCGTCGTAGGAGAGCACGAGCCGGTGCCGGAGCACGTCCGGCACGATGTCCACCACGTCCTGCGGAAGCACGTAGTCCCGTCCGCGCACCAGTGCCAGCGCCCGCGCACCGGAGATGATGCCCAGGCTCGCGCGCGGCGAGGCACCGTAGGAGACCCAGCCCGCGACGTCCGCGAGCCCGTGCTCACCCGGCTTGCGCGTGGCCAGCACCAGCCGCACGACGTAGTCGACGAGCGAGTGGTGGACGAAGACCTGCGAGGCGACGTCCTGGAGCCGCACGAGCTCGTCGGGACTGAGCACCTGCTGGGGTTCCGGCGGCGTCACACCCATCCGGTAGACGATCTCGCGTTCCTCCTCCGCCGACGGGTACTCGACGACGATCTTGAAGAGGAAGCGGTCGCGCTGCGCCTCCGGCAGCGGGTAGACACCCTCGTTCTCGATGGGGTTCTGGGTCGCCAGCACGAGGAACGGGTGTGGCATGGGGAAGGTCTCGCCGCCGATCGACACGTGCCGCTCGGCCATGACCTCCAGCATCGCCGACTGCACCTTGGCGGGTGCGCGGTTGATCTCGTCGGCGAGCACGAAGTTGGCCACGACGGGCCCGAGCTCGACGTCGAACTTCTCGCTCGACTGCCGGTAGATCCGCGTGCCCAGGATGTCGGCGGGCACGAGGTCGGGCGTGAACTGCACGCGGGAGAAGGACCCGCCCACCACACGGGCGAACGTCTCGACCGCGAGCGTCTTCGCGACACCGGGCACACCTTCGAGCAGCAGATGCCCCTTGGCCAGCAGACCCACCAGCATGCGCTCGACAAGCCGGTCCTGCCCGACGATGACGCGCTTCACCTCGAACACGGTGCGCTCCAGCAACTGCGCGTCCCGCGCCGGGGTGCCGGGCTCGGTCACACCTACCTCCTCGCTGGCGACCTTTGGTGCGTGCCCCGTGACCGTACCGGGTGCCGGAGCTCGGCTGATCACGACCGTGTCAGGCCAAGCAAACACCTCCGCCGGTGTGACGGCTGTGAAGCTCTCGGTCAGGGGCGCAGGTCGTCCGGGCTGTCCACGTCGTGGGCCTCGCCCGCGAGCGCTGGGACCTCCACAATGGACGACGCTCCCAGGGTGCCACGCAACGACGCGCCACGGGGATCGGCCGGCACGGCCGTGTCGAGCGACCGCCTGCGCCACACACCGACGAGCCACTGCCTTCGCCCGTCCGCGTCCACGAGCACGGCACCGTCCGCCTCCTCGTCCGAGTCCAGGGCGGCCACCAACCGAGTGATTGTGTTCGACGTCACACCCGCCAGGTCGGCGGCGAGCACCGCGACGGTGTCGACGCGGTGCTCGAGCACGGCGAGCGCGGCGGCCAGCCCCGCGACCGGACCTGAGCCCGGTGGTTCCTCCCGCGTCCAGCGCACACCCGGTAGTCCCTCGCGCCGGGGGCCGACGACGACCACCGGGTCGACGTCACGCAGAGCCTCGACCACCCGGTGCAACAGCGGGGTCCCTCCGACTCGGAGCATCGCCTTGTCCACCCCGCCCATCCGGCGTGCCGCTCCTCCGGCGAGCACGATCCCGGCCGGTCGCGGGCGCTCGGATCGAGGGTCGGTCACTACTCCACCAGCCGGGTGACGTGGGGTGTCGGCTCGCCGTAGCGTACCGGGACGACACGGACGGGGCCGCCCGGGAACGACGGCCTCCACCGTCCGATCGTCACCCAGAACCAGCGACACGGCGGGCCGGCGGCCACGACAGCGACCGACAGGGGGAACGACATGCGTTCAGTGACCCGGTGGGGAGCGGCGAGTCGGGCGGTCGCCGGTTGGAGCGCGCTCGCCGTGGTCGGCCTCGCCGTCACGGTCGTCGGCACGTTCCTGCCGTGGCTGGCGTCGGGTTCCGTGGAGCGCGACAGCTACGCGGCTGCCGCGGTGATCGAGCATGTGCTCGTACCAGGCCCCGCCGTCGAACTGGCGCTGCGTGCCTGGAGCGGCGTCGTGATCGCCACGACGCTCGGCGTGGCCCTGATCGTGCTGGCTCTGTGGCGCACCGCCGCGGTCCTCACCGCGATGATCGGGCTCACAGTGGGAACCGTCGCGGCAGTGGTCACCGTCCAAGTCCCCGACGTGGCCGGGTTGATCAGGATCACGCCTGTCGGCCCGGTGACCGCGACAACCGGCTCGGTCCTCGCGCTCCTCGGCGGACTCGGACTGTTCCTCGCGGCCCGTCGAGCAGGACGACACACCCAGAACGAGATCCAGGACAGGTGACGCAGTGAGCACGCCTGAGTTCGGACAACAGTGGCCCCCACAGACGCCACAGCCGCCACAGCCGCCACCGGACCCCCACTCGCAGGGCTCACCGGGGGCGCCCGCGGCCCCGCAGTACGGCCAGCCCGGACCGGTGCAGCCTCCGCAGTACGGAGTCCAGCACCACGGAGGCGCCCAGTACACGCAGCCTCAGCCGGGCGTCGTGCTGCCCGGCTCGCAACCGCCGCAGCGCGGGCGCAAGCGAGGCCTGGTGGTGGGCCTCGTCGTGGCACTCGTGCTCGCCCTGGGCGGTGGCGCGACGTGGTGGGTGCTGTCGGAGCGCGAGTCGGTGGCCTCGGGCGCGAGCACCCCCGAGGAGGCGGCGAGCCGACTGATCAACGCGCTGGGCAACGGTGACCTGCTGGGTGTCGCGCAGTCCCTGGTTCCCGGTGAGGCCTCCGCACTCGGAGACCAGCTGCAGGACGGTGTGGACGAGCTCAAGCGGCTCGGCATGCTGAGCCCGGACGCCGATCCGTCGGCGTTCTCCGGCATCAGCCTCACCGCGAAGAACCTGGTCTTCGACACCGAGGCCACCGAACGCGTCAACGACCGCCTGGCCATCACGAAGCTCACCGGCGGCACGCTCACCGTCGAGGCGAACCTCGCGGAACTACCGCTGGAGCAGGAGTACCTCGACGCGATGGTCGCCGCCGCGGGCGGAGCGGGCGCGACGTCCGGAAGCCAGACCTTCGACATCGGCACACTCGTCCGGCAGTCGGGTGCCCCCATCCGCATCGCGACCGTGAACGTGGACGGCGAGTGGTACCCGAGCCTCTTCCACACCATCGCCGACAACGCCCTCGCCTCGGAGGGACTGTCGTGGCCGCAGGAGTCGATCCCGGCCCGCGGCGCCGACTCTCCCACCGAGGCCGTGCGCCAGCTCGTGCAGGCGGCCTTCGACGCCGATCTGAACCGGGTGATCGAGTTGCTGCCGCCCGACGAGATGGCCGTCCTGCACGACGTGGGCCCGCTGCTGGTGGACGCCCTCGCCTCCGAGGGCGCGACGCCGTCCGGCATCAAGGTCGTCGACCTGCGGACGGAGAACACCCCGGTCACCAACGGCACCCGGGCGACGCTCACCGCGCTGACTCTGGAGGCCCCCGGCAAGGGACGGTTGTCCGTCACCAAGGACGGCGGCTGCTACGACCTCACGGCCCCGGAGGGCTCCCAGCGCTTCTGCGGCGCCGACCTGGCGCAGGCGATCGTCGAGAACGCCGGTCCCGACGTCCCCGTCGCCGGAATCGGGCGGACCATGGAGGTGCTGGCCGAACAGGGTCTCGGCGTGGTCACCACCGAGGTCGACGGCAAACACTACGTCAGCCCGCTGCGCACCTACGGCGAGTTCGGCCTGGGCCTCTACCGCGAACTCACCCCGGAGGAGTTCAGGGCGATGCTGCCCGGCTGACCGACGAGACGATCACGGGCCCGGCTACCACACCTCGGTACCGGGCCCGTGAGCTATCCTGACCATGACCAGAAAAAGGACAAGCGTACGGTTTAGTGGGCAGGGCTGAAGGGAAGCTCATCTCTGCGGGCGTGATGGGGGTGGGCGACACTCGACCTGCTCCTACCCGAACAACCGCCGCCACTGGAGTGAACGTGACTGCACCCGCCAGCAAGAACAGCTTCGGCGCCCGCGACACGCTCCAGGTCGGTGACGCCTCGTACGAGGTGTTCCGCCTGGACAAGGTCGAGGGGTCGCAGCGTCTTCCGTACAGCCTGAAGATTCTGCTCGAAAACCTCCTGCGAACGGAGGACGGCGCCAACATCACCGCCGAGCACATCCGCGCGCTCGGCAACTGGGACCCCAAGGCGGACCCGTCCATCGAGATCCAGTTCACCCCCGCGCGCGTGGTGATGCAGGACTTCACCGGCGTTCCGTGCGTGGTGGACCTCGCCACGATGCGTGAGGCGGTGACCGAGCTCGGCGGCGACCCGGACAAGGTGAACCCGCTCGCGCCCGCCGAGCTCGTGATCGACCACTCCGTCATCATCGACGTCTTCGGTCGCGCCGACGCCTTCGAGCGCAACGTCGAGATCGAGTACGAGCGCAACCGCGAGCGCTACCAGTTCCTGCGCTGGGGTCAGAACGCCTTCGAGGAGTTCAAGGTCGTTCCCCCGGGCACGGGCATCGTGCACCAGGTGAACATCGAGCACCTCGCTCGCACCGTGATGGCCCGGAACGGCCAGGCCTACCCCGACACGTGCGTGGGCACCGACTCGCACACCACGATGGTCAACGGGCTCGGCGTGCTCGGCTGGGGCGTCGGCGGCATCGAGGCCGAGGCCGCCATGCTGGGCCAGCCGGTGTCGATGCTGATCCCGCGCGTCGTGGGCTTCAAGCTGACCGGCGAGATCCCCGCGGGTGCCACCGCCACCGACGTCGTGCTCACGATCACCGAGATGCTGCGCAAGCACGGTGTGGTGGGCAAGTTCGTCGAGTTCTACGGCGAGGGCGTTGGCGCGGTGCCGCTGGCCAACCGCGCGACCATCGGCAACATGAGCCCCGAGTTCGGCTCCACCGCCGCGATCTTCCCGATCGACGACGAGACCCTGCGCTACCTGAAGCTCACCGGCCGTTCCGCCGAGCAGCTCGCGCTCGTCGAGGCCTACGCCAAGGAGCAGGGCCTGTGGCACGACCCGAGCCGGGAGGCCGAGTACTCCGAGTACCTGGAGCTCGACCTGTCGACCGTGGTGCCGTCGATCGCAGGCCCGAAGCGTCCGCAGGACCGCATCGAGCTGAGCGCCGCCAAGTCGTCGTTCCGCGCCACCCTGCCCGACTACGTCGGTGGCGAGGTGACCGGGACCGCCGAGCGGAAGTCCGGGGTGCCCCAGCAGGAGCGTCCGGAGGGTGCGCAGTCGCTCGTCGACGAGGCGTCCGCCGAATCGTTCCCGGCCAGCGACTCCCCCGGCTACATCGCCGACGGCATCCAGGAGGACCGCGGCGGCGCGCCGGTGCACTCGGCGGCCACCGGTTCCAACGGCCGCCCCTCCAAGCCGGTGAAGGTGACCTCGGCCGACCGCGGCGAGTTCGTGCTCGACCACGGCGCCGTGGTGATCGCCTCGATCACCTCCTGCACCAACACCTCGAACCCGTCGGTGATGCTCGGCGCCGCGCTGCTCGCCCGCAACGCGGTGGAGAAGGGCCTGTCGGTGAAGCCGTGGGTGAAGACCTCCATGGCCCCCGGCTCGCAGGTCGTCACCGACTACTACGACAAGGCCGGTCTCTGGCCGTACCTGGAGAAGCTCGGCTACCACCTGGTCGGCTACGGCTGCACCACCTGCATCGGCAACTCCGGTCCGCTGCCCGAGGAGGTCTCGGCCGCGGTGCAGGAGAACGACCTCAGCGTCGTGTCGGTGCTGTCGGGCAACCGCAACTTCGAAGGCCGCATCAACCCCGACGTCAAGATGAACTACCTGGCGTCGCCGCCGCTGGTCATCGCCTACGCCCTGGCGGGGACGATGGACTTCGACTTCGAGAACCAGCCGCTCGGCCAGGACTCGGACGGCAACGACGTCTACCTGCGGGACATCTGGCCGTCGCCGCAGGAGATCCAGGACACGATCGACTCGGCGATCACGCAGGAGATGTTCACCAAGGACTACGCCGACGTGTTCGACGGCGGCGAGCGGTGGAAGTCCCTGCCCACGCCGGAGGGCAAGACCTTCGACTGGGACTCCGAGTCCACCTACGTCCGCAAGCCCCCGTACTTCGAGGGCATGACGGCGCAGCCGGAGCCCGTCACCGACATCGCCGGTGCCCGGGTGCTCGCGAAGCTGGGTGACTCGGTGACCACCGACCACATCTCCCCGGCCGGTGCCATCAAGGCGGACTCGCCCGCGGGCCGCTACCTCACCGAGCACGGCGTCGAGCGCAAGGACTTCAACTCCTACGGCTCGCGTCGCGGCAACCACGAGGTGATGATCCGCGGCACGTTCGCCAACATCCGTCTGCGCAACCAGCTGCTCGACGACGTGCAGGGCGGCTACACGCGGGACTTCACGCAGGAAGGCGGCCCGCAGGCGTTCATCTACGACGCCGCGCAGAACTACGCCGCGCAGGACATCCCGCTGGTGGTGCTCGGCGGCAAGGAGTACGGCTCCGGTTCGTCGCGTGACTGGGCGGCCAAGGGCACGCGCCTGCTGGGTGTGCGCGCCGTGATCGCCGAGTCGTTCGAGCGCATCCACCGCTCGAACCTCATCGGCATGGGCGTGATCCCGCTGCAGTTCCCGGAGGGCTCCTCCGCCGACTCGCTGGGTCTGGACGGCACGGAGACCTACGACATCAGCGGCATCACCAAGCTCAACGAGGGCGAGACCCCGAGCACGGTGCACGTGACGGCCACGAAGGACGACGGCAGCAAGGTCGAGTTCGACGCGGTCGTGCGCATCGACACGCCGGGTGAGGCGGACTACTACCGCAACGGCGGCATCCTGCAGTACGTGCTGCGCAAGATGACGAACGCCTGATCCGACAGCTCGGTAGGAACGGTCGACACGGCGGCCCACCACGTGATGCGCGTGGTGGGCCGCCGTGCTGTCGAAGGGAGACGGGTTCGTGCCGGAGGTCCTGTTGGCGGGCGCGGCGGTGTTCGCCGGGGCGTTGGTGCAGGGTTCCGTCGGCTACGGCCTGAACCTCGTCGCCGCACCGCTGCTGGCCCTGGTGGATCCCCGGCTGGTCCCGGTGCCGCTGCTGGTGGTCGCACTGGCTCATGCGGCCCTGGCTCTGGGGCGGGAGTACCGCGACGTCGACTGGCGCGGCGTCGGGTACGTGATGGTGGGTCGGCTGCCCGGCACGGCGCTGGGCGTGCTGGCGGTGGCGCTGCTCGCGGAGCGCCCGTTCTCGGCGATCGTCGGTGGCGCCGTGCTGGTGTGCGTGCTGCTGTCGCTGGTGTCGTGGACGCCGAGGCCGACGCCGGGTGCGCTGCTGGTCGCGGGCGTGGCGAGCGGAACGTTCGGCACGGCGTCGTCCATCGGCGGACCACCGATCGCCCTGCTCTACCAGCACGAGTCCGGGCCCCGTATCCGAGCCACGCTCGCAGCCTGTTTCGCGGCCGGGTCGTCGCTGTCGCTACTCGCGCTGGGGCTCGCGGGGCAGATCCACTTCTCACAGCTCACGACCGTGCTGTGGTTGCTGCCGTTCCTCGTCGCGGGTTTCCTGCTCTCCGGACCCGCACGCCGGTTCCTTCACGGACAACGCATGCGCGTGGCCGTGCTGACCGTCGCGGCCGTCAGCGCGCTCGCCCTGCTCGTCCGCAGCGCCGTGGGGTGAGGCGCCTCCGCCAAAGCCGCACCTTGCTGCCTCGCACAACGAGGCAGCAAGGTGCGTCATGAGCTACTCCTGTCCGTTACTGTCGAATGTCGATCGCCATCGTTGCACTTCTTCCACGATCTTTTCCGGGCCGTTTACCACGAAGAACTCACTTGCCCCGGAGCGCAAGTCTACTTTCATCCTCTTTCGCCCCCCACCTCCGAGATATTCGCGCCACCTTCGTGGAACTACACTGACGTCGATCACATCTTGCCCCAGCGCCCACCATTCTTTTGCAGCAAGCACCTGTTCTGCCTTATTCGGCGAGAATAGGATTCGATGACTCGTCAAGTACAATCTTCCGCCAACCAGCCGGAGTGGACTCTGCTTGCGGTTCGCAAGGTATGTCACCAGAACTTTCTCTCCATCGAACGGAAGGAAGTTCTCGGGGAACCTCAAGTAGGAGTGGGCCACAGAAACCGCCTCAGTTTGTCATCATCAGCTTCAAGTTTGTCGCGAGCAAGCAAGGCGGCGGCGCTAGATCGCCCTATAGACGGACCCAGCGCCGCCTTGCCAGTTAGATATCAGCATTTGAAACCGCCGTATATTCCACCGCCGAGCAGACCTCCGATTCCGCCGCCGAGCGTCGCCGGCAGTACCCCTGGGCCAGTTAGAAGACTGGTCAGCAGCCCCCCACCTGCACCAGCTGCCGCCCCCGAGGATGCGTAGTCAAGCGTGCAACTCCACCAGCTTGGCCGTTCTTCTTCAAGCCTACGTTCAACCTCCTCGTTGATGAGCGCCTTAAGTCTCCTCTCTTCCAAGATCTCTTTCGGATAACCAGCAACACCCACACAGTAAACGTTGAGGTACGTCTTCGCGAAGCAATCTTCATAGCTTCCGTAATTCGGGTTTTCTTTCATCATGAAGGAGATGAGAGAACTGAGGTCCGATACCTCGTTCGCCAGCAGTTGGATGTCTTGCTCCGTGATCTCTGGCCGATTCAGTCGTCTCTGCTGGAACTCCTGAAGACGGAGCGCGATCTCGGCTTGCCGCGCTTCCTCCGCCGCCGCGGCGGCAGCAGCGCCGTCGAGCCCCGCGGCGAGGGCATCCGCGCGTGCTTGCTCAGCCGCATCGTAAGCGTAGTTGGCGTAGTCCCGGGCATCCCTCGCTGAACGGTATGCCTGGACTGCCGATACATCGGCTGCGCGCGCACTCTGCTTCGCCTCGTTGGCAGCCTTCTGCGCAGATCTCATCGCCTTCTGTGCTCGCTGGGCAGACGTCGCCGCGCGGGCTGCCGAGTCCTGAGCCTGGCTGGCGAAGTTCGCGGCCTCGGCCGCCGAACTCTCGGCTTGCCTTCCGTAGTTTGCGGCTTCTTGTGCTGCTCCGCGAGCTTCGGCTGCCGCCTCGGCCGCAAGGCTGGCATCCTGAACCGCCTGATTGGCCGCTTGCAGACCACGAGCGACAAGCCGGTCCATTTCAGCAGCGTGTGCTACAGCTTGCGCGTCACGCTGTTGGGAAAAATACTGCCCCGAGAGCACAAACTGCTCAGTCCATCCCGGCGGGCCCTGCAGCGCAGCTTCGGCTGCGGCTTGAGTCCGCGGTCCACCATCGGCCTTGGCCCTAGCGGCGTTGAAGCGCATGTCATTGTCACGTGCGGCGTACTGGCCTTCGGCGAGGAATTGCCGCACGTCTTCGACGGTACCGTCGAGTGCTGCTTCAGCGGCTTCCGTAGTGGCCGGTCCGATGGCACTCGCCTTGATACGGGCCGCGGCCAGACGATCGTATGTGTCACGGTTTTCGTAGTCCCGGTCGGCCAAAAACCGGCGTACGTCGGCATCGGTGCCGTTGAGAGCCTCTTCGGCGGCTCGACGAAGTTCCTCGGGTTCACCAAGTTCGACGAGCGTCGCCACCGTTGCACGGTCGTCCTGTGCTGCAGCTGCTTCGCGTCCGGACGCGAGCCACTGGCGGACGTCGGCGTCGGTACCGGTCAGTGCGTGTTTGGCCGCTTGACGACTCCAGGCCCCCCGGTCGAGAGGATGATGACGGCTGCCCGGCGCCCGTTCGACAACACAGTGTCGTCGTCGGCGTCTGGCGCGGTTGCTGCCGCGAGAAGCTGTATGACTTCGTCGGAAAGGCGCTGCTGTTCCTCAGCGTCCCAACCCAAGAGATCTTGGTTGGCTCGCCACACGTTCTTGGCTTCTTGGGCCGTGTCGATCAGGTCTTGCTTGTCACGTTCGACTCTGGCCGCTTCAGCTTGTCGAGCTAGTTCAACAACCTCCTGAGCTTGCGTAGCCGCCGCAACTGAAGAGTTGGCGGCTTCGATCGCAGCATTAGCGTGCTCGGTGGCTTCCCCAGCCGCGTCGGAAGATTCACCCGCATGGTCAGCAGCCTCGTCAGCCGCATCGGCAGCGCTGTTGGCGTGCCGAGCGGCGGATTCTGCTGCCTCCGCGGCATGATTGGCCGCAGTAACAGACCGATTCGCGAGTTTCGCAGCACTATTGGCGGCGGTTTGCGCGCGGGCCGCTTGTTCGTTGGCCTCCGCGCCTGCAGCCGCTGCCAACCGAGATTGTCTGTCGGCGACGTTCGCATAGTGACTAGCCTCGCTTGCCGCGCTGCCAGCTGCTGCGGCACTAGCAGCGGCGCTGGCCGCCTCCTGCCCTGCAGTGGCAGCTTGCTGTGCTGCGACACCGGCATAACGGGCCGCTTCAGCGGCCCTCGTCGCTCCTACCGCAGCGTTACGGGCTACTTGGGCAGCGTTACGTGCAGCCTCAGCCTGTCTCGCGTCCAAAGCCGCTGCTGAGGCGGCCGAGTACGCACGTGCGGCTGCTCCGCCTGCCATGCTCGCGGCCGAGGCGGCATGTGAGGCAGCGCGGGCCGCGACCCTGGCTGCGTTCTCCGCCGCGTTCGCTGCGCTGATCGCGGTGCGTGCTGCGGCTGCTGCCTGCCGGGCGGTTTTCGCGGCTTCGCCAGCGGCCGCGGAGGCCTTCCGTGCGTCACCCTGCGCAGCCTCAGTCTCATCTCTCGCTCGCTGCGTAGCGATCTTGGCCTGCTCCGCTGCCTTGACCGCACGCTCGGTGGCCTGTTCCGCGGCGACGGTGTGCTCGTGGGCCTGCTCACCAGCCTTCTCAGCGCGCTCGACCAGCTCGGTGACCGTAGCTGTCTCTTCGTCGCGAGCTTGGGCGACTTCCCAGTCATGTTCCAGGAACAGTGTGAGGGCTTCGATCGTGTCGGCGTCCAGCGCCTCCTCAGCGGCGTCCTGCACATAGGGCCCGCCGGTGGCCTTGGCGCGTGCTACCTGCAGTCGCAAATCGGTGTGATGGGGCTGAACCCACCCCTCCTGCAGGAACGCCTCGAGCGCCTCCTCCGTGTCGGCATCCAGTGCCTCCTCGGCAGCCTGCTGCACCAACTCCCCACCAGCAGCCTTCGTCTGCGCGGCGCGGAAACGAAGATCGTTGTGGTAGTAGGACCGGAACTCCTCTTGCAGGAACGACTCCAAAGCTTCAGTCGTGTCAACTTCGAGAACGTCATTGGCCGCAACCTTCATGGCCGGGCCACCGTTCTCCATCATCCACACCACCCGGTCCCGAAGGTCCTGGTGATGCGCCTGCTCGGCCCCGTTGTCGAGGAACTCCCGCAGCTCGGCATCGCTGCCCGCCAAAGCCGCACCCGCCGCCTCGCGCATGGCTTCCCCACCCTCAAGCCACATCTGCATGACCGCGGCCCGGTCTTCCGGCATGACCGCCCGCGCTTGCGCCAAGGCTGCCGGGGCGGTGCCCACGCTACTCATCAACACACTCAAAACGATACCGAAAATTAATCCCACGCCAATCCCATCATGCGATCTTCGGCGCAGGTACGTAACCATTTTCAAAACGTGACCCTTTCGTAACAAATGCACTGCCATCGCGTTCGCCAATACTTCAGGGCAGCCTTAACAACAGCAATCGGCTTTATGGGGGACAGCCGGGTGATAGAGATCACCCTCATTCCCACTGGCGCGCACACCTACGTCGAGATGCGTTCATAACCGTTCCTGGGGAAGATCATGCGGAGTAACATGAGACACCGATTGAAGTTCCATTCAGCTCTAATATTGACCACTGCCGCCGCATTAACAGCTGGCGTGGCAGGCGCGACACCGGAAAACGACAATGGTCCAACAATGGAGTCCATTTCTGAAACCCCACCACCTGCGGTCGAAGATTACTATTATCCGGGCGCCGATCAGATCTTTTCCGATAGAGGAATTCGACTTATTCAAGGTGACGGGAATATCGTTTTGGTCGACTGCACCACCGACGTCGACGTTATCCGGGTGGACAGTGTCACTGTCGGCAGTTCCTGTTATCAGGTGATCGGCGAACGTGGTTGGCTCACGATGGAGATTCCTCGCGTTTATCTCGTCCAGGCAGACGACCACAACGTGGCAGGCCGGATCACAGTGGACGACGAGGTCCAGGCCATCGACCTCGCTCCCGGCGAACACACACCGGTAGGTGAATCCGACGACGGCAACCCGGCGACCTTGATCGAGCTGCACGCCTCATAACCCCATCATCGTCTAGACGAGGAGCTTCATGAAACACCCTGTCCGTCGACGCCTGAGACCGTTGGTAGCCATCATGGCAACTGCAGTCTCCGCCACGGTTTGCGCCGCTCCCGCGCAGGCCATCTCGGGCGGAACGCCCACCGATATCGACGGCCAACCTTTCCTGGTCAAGATTGACATCGGTTCGACTGCCTCGTGTTCCGGTGCGTTGATCGCACCCCGGTGGATTGCCACCTCCGCTGCCTGCTTCGCTGAGATCCCAAGCCAGCCGGAAATCCCCGCGCCCGGTGCACCACACTCTGAGACGACCGCAATGGTGAACGGCAAGTCGATAACGGTCGACCGGATCGTGCCGCGCGAGGACCGCGATCTCGTCCTGGCTCACCTCAGAAGTCCGGTCACTGGTGTCGCGCCGCTGAAGATCGCCGCCGTTGCCCCCGCACCGTCAGACACCGTCCAGATTTCCGGCTACGGTCGCACCGCCGAAGAATGGATTCCCCGTCAATCCCACACCGGGGACTTTGCCGTCCAAGCCGTCGACTCGAGCATGCTGAGCCTCCAAGGCACCACGGAAGAAACCAGCGTGTGCAAGGGTGACGCTGGCGGCCCGGTACTCCGAGGCGGCGAACTCGTCGCTGTCGCGGGTGGCTCCCACCAAGCGGGCTGCGTGGGCGAAGTCACCGAACAGCGCGGAGCGGTCGCCGCACGCGTCGACGACCTCGCCAAATGGATCACATCCCAGGTCGTCGACCTGAAAGCCACGCCCGCTACCAAGAACGCGATCAACCTCACCTGGGACACACCCGACCCGTCCCTCACCTACCGGGTCTACGGGGCGCAATCCGAGCACGTTGCCATCGCCCCGGAGAACCTGCTCGCCGAAACCACCGAATCCCACTTCGTCCACGGCTCCCTGCCCTCAGGCCAACCGTGGTCCTACCGTGTCGCCCTCATCGACCAGTCAGGAACCCAGGTCGCGATTTCCTTCACCGCGCATGCGGAAAGCCCGACCAGCACAGTGACCGACTTCAACGGTGACGGCCTCGACGACATCGCCACCTTCAGCGGTGGAAGAGCGACCGTGGCCCTCTCCGACGGGGAGCAGTTCGGTTCGCCGCAACGCTGGCACGACTTCCTCGGCGGCGCCGAGGGCACCCGTGTGCTCGCTGGAGACGTCAACGGTGACAGCCTGGACGATGCCGTCATCTTCACCCGCGGCAATTACGGCTACGTCGCTGTCGCGCTGTCGACAGGAAGTAGCTTCGGCGCCACACGACTCTGGAACGGGCAATTCGCCGGTGGCACCCGCGCACCCTCGCTGGGGGACTTCAACGGCGACGGTAAGGACGACATCGCCAGTTTCGGCGGAAACGGCGACGGCATCGTCTGGGTCTCTCTGTCAGACGGCGAACAGTTTTTGCACCCGAATCAGCAATGGCATTCCAGCTTCGCCCTTCCCGGGGAAACTCCAGTCGTCGGCGACTTCAACGATGACGGACTCGACGACATCGCCAGCTTCCTCGGTGGAACCGAGGGCAAGGTCTATGTGTCTCTCTCCACCGGCACCACCTTCACCGAGACAGCCGAACTGTGGCATGACCGCTTCGGCAGAAGCCCCGAGTGGGCCGGCGCCGCCGACATCAACGGAGACGGCAAGAGCGACGCCGTGACATACACACGCGGAGACAACGCCAACGTCTGGACAGCCACCTCCGACGGCACCGCATTTGGACCGTCCACGCAATGGCACGACAACTTCGCCGCTGGGGACGCACACCATGTCCCCAGCTCACGCCCCTCCCTTTCCACCTGGCCGTAGGAGCTGTCCGCAATCGCTGGCATGTCGGAGAGCCCACGCCCTCGCGCTCAAAGCGGCCAGCAGTCTGTCGAATTCACCGATTAGGCCAGCGAACGAATCGTTCCAGCTCCATGGCCGCTGTCTCTGGTGCTCAGCCGTCGTTTCCGACGAAAGCACGCAGGGTTCGAGGTGTGACGCTCGCCTGCGGACGCGACGACGTCTGCAGGCGAGCGAACCTCTGGATAAGGTCATCGCTTGGTCGCCGTGGTGCCCACCCGCGACCACACCGCCACCGAGCAGTCGAAGAACTACCGGTACTCCACCCACCGCCAGGTCGGCATCGACGCCGATACCCCGCCCGACTGCGACGACTGCAAAGTCTGTAGGAACTGTCCGCCCTGGAAACAGCAACACAACGCCTCCCATCGCACAGTCCGCGCCCGCGTCGAACACGCCTTCCCCGCATGAGAATTGCCGCCTCAAAGCCAACGGCGCCCACCACGCCATACTCGGCACCGCCCGACTGCACAACCTCACCTTCACCGAGTGAGCCAGACCGGGCACCTCATCCAACACACCCGAAGCCATTCACAGGACAGCCTTTAGGCTTCCGGACATGACTCCCCAGGCCGACGTGCAGTTCTCGGTTTCGACTTGGCAGCAACCCACGCCACCGTCCGCCTCCCCCGAGCGAAGCGCGTTGGTGGAACGCCTCGCCCAGCGCATCCTGACGCTGGCCCCCACCCGGCTGCGCGTCGCCGTCGACGGTCCGACGGCAGCGGGCAAGACCGGTTTCGGTCACGAACTCGCCGAACACCTCGTTCGGGCCGGGCGGCCGGTGCTGCGGGCGTGCCTCGACGACTTCAAGCGGCCGTGGAAGGACCGCCACCTCTACGATCGCGAGTCCGGCGAGGGTTACTACCGCAACGCCTACGACTACGACGCCGTCACCCGGCTCCTGCTGGAGCCCGCCGCGCCCGACGGCACGGGACGGTGTGTGCTGTGCAGCATCGACCCACTGACCCAGAAGGATCACTCCAAGATCGTGACCACGGCCCCGCCGGACGCGGTGCTGGTCGTCGACGGCGTCTTCGCGTTCCGCCCCGAGATCGACCGCCACTGGGACTTCCGCATCTGGCTGGACATCGACCCGGAGCTCTCCGTGCGCCGTGGCGCCGAACGGGACGCCGAGTGGGCCGGGGCCGACGCGACGGCGCTGCACCGCCACCGCTACCTGCCATCGATGGCGCTGTACGAGAGCGAGGTGCGGCCGAAGCAGCTCGCCGACGTCGTCATCGACAACACCGACTTCGCCCGGCCGCGAGTCGTCCGCGAGTCACGCTGATCGACGGAGGTCGAGCACGAACACCGGCAGCGGCCGGCCCGCCCATTCGCGCTCGGCGCCGTAGCCGGGCCAGTACCGCAGCAGCCGCTCCCACAGCCGCTCGTATTCCGCGCCCCTCACCTCCCGCGCCCGCACCGGGATGGTCCGGCCGTCGACCGTCACCGCCGCGTCGGGTCGCGCCCGGAGGTTGTGCGCCCAGCCCGGGTCGCGTGGCCTGCCCCAGTTGGACCCCACCACCACGACAGCACCCGGCACCGGCAGGCACAGCAACTGCGTTTCCCGCCGTGCCCCGCTGCGACGCCCCACGGTGGTCAGCCGCACCGTCGGCAGTCCCGCCAGCCGCAGCAGCGTCACGCGCCCGCCCGTCAGTCGATGCAGGTGCCGGTCGACGCGCACGATCGCCGGGGCCAGGCGCATGATCCAGCGGCGCGAGCCCAGAAACCGCGCCGTCGCCGTGCGCGCGGACATGTCAGTCGCGCACCTGCGCCAGGCTCAGCCCGAACCGCTGCTGTGCGTCGGTCCACCAGTGCCGCACCGCGAAACCCGCGTCGGCCAACTCTGCGCGCACGCCCTCCGGACGGAACTTGGCCGAGATCTCGGTCCGCACGTACTCGCCCTCCTCGAACCGCACCGTGAGGTCCGCGCCGGGAATCCTCACCGTCAGCGGGCGGCGAGCCCGCAGGCGCATCTCGATCCACTCCTGCTGTTCGTCCCAGTGAGCGACGTGGTCGAACTCGATGGGGTCGACGTCCGCGCCGAGGTGGGTCCTCAGCACGTGCAGCACGTTGCGGTTGAACTCCGCCGTGACCCCTTGAGCGTCGTCGTACGCCGCGACGAGCGTGCCCGCGTCCTTGACCAGGTCCGTCCCGAGCAACAACCACTCCCCCTCGGCCAGCACCGACCGCACCGAGGTGAAGAACTTCGCCCGCTCGGCGGGCAGGAAGTTGCCGATCGTGCCACCGAGGAAGGCCACCAGCCGCGGTGCCGTGCCGGGCAGGAAGTCCAGGTGCTCGGTGAAGTCCGCGACCACACCGCGAACGGACAGGCCCGGATAGTCGGCGGCGATGGCCTCCGCCGAGGCCGACAACGCCGACTCCGACACGTCGAGGGGCACGAACTGGGTCAGCGCCCCGCCGGCGGTGCCCGCATCGAGCAGCAGCCGGGTCTTCTCACTCGACCCGGAACCGAGTTCCACGAGCGTCCGCGCGCCGGTCACGGCCGCGATCTCGGCGGAGCGCGCCCGCAGGATCTCCCGCTCGGCGCGCGTCGGGTAGTACTCCGGCAAGGTGGTGATACGGTCGAACAACTCGCTGCCCCTGACGTCGTAGAACCACTTGGACGGCAGCCACTTCACCTCCGCCGACAGCCCCTCACGGACGTCCTGCCGCAGTTCCTCGGTCACCTCCGCCCCGTCGCGATGGACGTCGATCGACACCTCGCTCACACCTGGCTCCGTTCTTCCGGTTGTGCGATCTTCCCGACCTCGTACGTCGTCGAGGCGCCGTCGTCGGTGGTGTGGGCCACCAGGAGCCCGCCGTCCGGGACGGGCCGCCAGCCCGGCTCCTCGTCGCACGGCTCGGAGGCCACGAGCACTCCGGCTCCGGGGGAACGCACCCACAGCGAATGGGACCACGCCGTCGCCACGAGCACGGTCCGTCCCACGAGCAGCAGGTTGAGCCGCGCTCCCCGCGCCGTGGCCGCGACGCGGCGCACCAGTTCCGTCACCGTGTCGACCGGGTGGGCTCCCCCGCGCAGCGCGTGGCGCAACCACGCCCACAGCAACGCCGAGTCGGTCGGCGCGTCGAGGCGCAGCAGGTCCACCACGGGCAACTCCTCGGCGAGCCCGGCGACGGACTCCGGCCAACCGAGCACGACCCCGTTGTGGCTGAACAACCAGTCGTCGTCGGCGAACGGCGCGCACGCCCCCTCCGTCACGGGCATACCCACGGTCCCCGACCGCACCGCGCCGAGGAACGCACCCGACCGCACCGGGTGGAGCAGCCGTTCCAGAGCGGGGTCGGTCCAGATCGGACCGACCCGGCGGTATCGCGTCGGGTAGCCGTCGTCGGCGAACCAGCCGATGCCGAAGCCGTCGACGTTCACCGTGCCGCCGCCCCGCATGTCCTTCGGCGCGTACGACTGGACCGCCAGCGAGTGCGGCGCGTGCAACACCGGTCCGGCAGGTGCCGCGGGCGGTCCGAGGTACCCGACGTGCCTACACACCGGCGTCGCCGGGGTGTACGTCACGGGCACAGCGGAAGCCCGCGAAGATCTGCCTGCGGATCGGGAGGTCCCAGTTGCGGAACGTGCCCCGCACCGCCACGGGGTCACTGCCGAACGAGCCACCGCGTAGCACCTTGTACTCGGGTCCGAAGAACACCTCGGAGTACTCCCGGTACGGGAACGCGACGAAACCGGGATAGGGCCGGAAGTCGCTGCTCGTCCACTCCCAGACGTCACCGATGAGCTGGTGCACTCCCAGCGCGGACACACCGCGCGGATACGCCCCCACCGGCGCGGGCCGGAGGTGGCGTTGCCCGAGGTTCGCGTGTTCGGGCGTGGGATCGTCGTCACCCCACGGATAGCGGCGCGAACGTCCCGTGGCGGGGTCGTACCGGGCCGCCTTCTCCCACTCGGCCTCGGTGGGCAGCCGCTTTCCCGCCCACGCCGCGAAGGCCTCGGCCTCGTGGTAGGAGACGTGGACCACCGGTTCGTCGTCCGGCACCGGTTCGTACACACCGAAGCGGGTGCGCCACCAGCGGCCGCCCTCGCGCCTCCAGAACCGCGGCGCGACGATTCCGTGCTCGCTGCGGTACGCCCAGCCGTCGTCGCTCCACCAACGCGGGTCGGCGTAGCCGCCGTCGTCGACGAACTCCGCGTACCGCGCGCCCGTCACCGGGGTGGTGTCGATGGCGAACGCGTCGACGAACACCTCGTGCGCGGGCCGTTCGTTGTCCAGCGCCCACGGCTCGACCGAGGTTCCCATCACGAAGGAACCCGCCGGGACCACGACTTCGTCGGGCAGGTCGCGCACCTGCGCGGGCGGTGGAGCGGGCGCGTGCAACACGGGGTCGCCCTTGCGGAGCTGGTGGGTGGCCAGCATCGTCTCGCAGTGCTGCTGCTCGTGCTGCGCGATCATGCCGAAGGCGAACGCGGTACGGGTCACGTCGCGGCCCGAAAGGGGTGTCCGCTCCAGCACGTCGAACGCCTTGCGCCGAACCTCCTCGACGTAACCGCGGGCCTCCGACGGCCCGAGCAGGGGCAGCGACGGCCGCGTGGCGCGGGGATGCTGGAACGCGTCGTAGAGGTCGTCGATGTCGGGGCGCAGCGGCTCGCGGCCCCCCACGTCACGCACGAGCCAGATCTCCTCCTGGCTCCCGATGTGCGCGAGGTCCCACACCAGGGGTGACATCAGCTTGGAGTGCTGTTTGACGAGGTCCTCGTCGTCCACGGCGTCGGTCAGGGCGACACTCCGGCCACGGGCCCGGTCCAGCACCTCGGCGGTGTGCGCTCTCAAGTCCTGTTCGGACAGCTCCCGCAGCGGACGACGGGGCCCGCCGTCGGAGCTCTCCCGGAAATCGATCCGGTCGTCGACGTCACGGTGGACGCTGGTCATGGGCTTCACTCCCTTTCCCGCCGCCGCCACCGGCGCTCGACGGCACCGGCGATGTCGGCGATCGTGTGATCGGGTAGGTGCAGGTTCGACAACGCGGCGCAACCGAGTTCACCGACGGCGCGGGCGGCCGCACCGAGGGCCGCGTCGTCCGTTCCGAACCGCGCGGCGTCGGCCCACCGTCCCGCGACGGGCTCACAGAGCTCCAGCGCCAAGTCCACAGTGGATGGTGTGGAGAGGAGGGCGGCGAGCAGGGCCGCGGGCGGCACCCAACCCTCGGGTGGTTGCGCGTCGAGGTAGCGAATCTCCAGGTAACCGTGCGGGCGGACGGGAGTGAACAGCGTCGTGAGGTGATAGTCCAGGTCGCCGAAGGTGGGGCGGGGCAACGTGGCACCGGGGCCACGTCCCTCGATCCAGGAGGCGAACGTCAGCCCGGCGGGGGCGTCCCATCGGGCGCCGTCACGGCGCAGCACCATCAGCGGTGTGTCCAGCACACGCCGCGCCCACGCCGCGGCCGGGTCGTCGCAGGGCTGTTCGGCGACGGTGCGACACGGCTCGGTGTCCATCACGGACCGCCAGCGGGCCGACGCGAAACCCGTGTCGGCGCCCGCGTGCCGCCGGGAGTTCGCGAACAGCGACAGCAACACCGGCCCCAGCGCGTGGGCGGCGGCCCACCGGCGCGGCGCCTCGTGCACCTGACCCACGTCGACACACATCTGGATCGCCGCCGTACTGCACATCATCGTGACGCCGCCGGGACCGAGCGGGGCGAACCGGCGTTCCATCGCCGCGTAACGCGGTGTCGGCAGCAACCGCGCCGGGGAGCGGAACGCGTCGATCCCGTGCGAGCCCAACCGCAGGCCCGCTGCGCCGAGGAGGTCGCCGACGTGGGCGAGGTCCGCATCGGCCACCTCGACGAGGGACCGGAACGACGGGGCGGGGGCTGTGGAGATCTCCACCTGGCCCCCGGGTTCGAGGGTGAGTGTGGAGCCGGACGGCAACGGCAGTGCGGGACTGCCGGGGACGAGGGTGGTCGGGGCGTGGGGGCCCAGAGCGGAGGCGAGGCGTGTCGCGGACAGGGGCAGGGCGGGGTCGGCGACGTCGTGGACGGTGAACTCCAACTCGACGCCGAGCAGCCTCGGCGGACCGTGTTTGAAACACACCGACGCGACGTAGGCCTCACCCTCCGCCCGGTCGGAGACCACTCGCGCGGCGATCTCCTCGGGCTCCGTGCTCGTGTCGGGGACGTCGCGGCGTCGCGGATCGCGAGGACCCGGCCGGGCGACGGGTATCGCTGTCATTCCCACACTCCCACCCATCGGCGTCGAGGACCCAGCACGAACGCTAACGAAGGGGTACGACACTTCCGGGTGAGCGAAACCTGGTTCAGCCCGGAACCGTCGCCGAGGCACCGAGCCCGAGTTCGGCCGCCGCGGCCCGCACGGCGTCGATCACCAGCCGCAACGCGGGCCTGCGCTGGGTCGCGCGACGGTAGGCCACCGACACCGTGCGCATCACCGGGGTCGCCAGCGTCACGATGTCGACCCCGGCCGGACGCAGCGTCAGTCCCAGGTCCGACACCAGGGTGACGCCCAGCCCTGCGCTCACCATCGCCATCGCCGTGGCCTGTTCCTCGACCTCGTGCTCGATGGCGGGCTGGAACCCGAACCGCTGACACGCCACGCGCACCGCCCTGCCGAAGTGGCTTCGCGGGCTCGCGAGGATCCACGGCTGGTCGGCCAGGTCCGACAAACTCACCGAGCTCGCCGGGGCGGTGGCGGCGGGCACCGCGGCGTACAGCCGCTCCACGGCCACCGCCACCCGTTCCAGCCCGGCGTCCCACGGTGTCGGCGCGTCGGTGTAGTCGATGACGAACGAGAAGTCCAGCGCCCCGTCCCGCACCGCGTCGGCCGTCTCCTCCGGGGCCAGCTCGCGCGTGCGGACCTCGATGCCCGGGTGGTCCTCGGCGAGCGAGGCGAGCGCGGTGGGCAACAGGCCGGAGGCCACCGACGCCCACACTCCCGCGGTCAGCCGCACCGACTGCGTCTGCTGCGCCTCCTCCAGCGCCATGGTGGCGCGTTCCACCGCGCCGAGGATCTCCTCGGCGTGCTCGGTCAGCAGCATGCCGAGTTCGGTGAGTTGGACCCGGCGTCCCAGTCGCTCGAAGAGCTTGGCACCGACGTCGCGCTCCAGTTGTGCGAGCTGTTGCGACACGGCGGAGGCCGTGTAGTGCAGCGCCGCCGCGGCGGCGGTGACCGTCCCCCGGCGGTGCAGCTCCCGCAGCATCCGCAACCGATGCACCGACAGCTCCATGCACCAACAGTAAACGGAATCGTGCACGGTTCCTAACTGGACGTGACCGCGAATGTGGCCGCAGCCTGTGAGTACGCGCGGACACGGCGCGGACAGCACGAACCACCGGACAGGGCGTTTCCGAGGAGGGTCGAGTGGGTCTTCAGCATGCCGACGAGCCGCTGCTGCGGTTGACGTGGACCGACCGGGTGACGGGTGCGCACGGCTACCTCGTCGTGCACAGTCTGGTATCGGGTCTGGCGACCGGGGGGACGCGGATGCGCCCCGGTTGCACGCTCTCCGAGGTCGAGGACCTCGCACGGGGCATGGCGGCCAAGACGGCGACGTTCGATCTCCCCGTCGGCGGCGCGAAGGGTGGGATCGACTTCGATCCCAAGGACCCGCGCGCCCGCGGCGTGCTGACGCGGTTCTGCCAGGCGATGCGCCCGTGGCTCGACGCGCACTGGGTGACCGCCGAGGACCTCGGGGTGCCGCAGCACCTCGTCGACGAGGTGTTCGCCGAACTCGGTCTCGGGCAGTCGTACCACGCGGCCATCCGGCGGTCGGCCGATCCGGAACGCACGCTGCGCCGGGTGCACGCGGGGCTGGCCGCACCCGTTCCGGGCGGCCTGCTGCTCGGCGACGTCATCGGCGGTTACGGCGTGGCGCAGGCGTGTCTCGGGGTGGCTTCGGCGTGGGAATGGTCGCCCGAGGACACGACCGTGGCCGTCCAGGGCATCGGCACGATGGGCGGCGGCGCCGCGTGGTATCTGCACGAGGCCGGGGTGCGCGTCGTGGCCGTCGCCGACGCGGCGGGCACGCTCCTCGACCCGGACGGCTTGGACGTGCCCGCGCTGCTCGCGGCCCGCGACGCCTACGGCGAGATCGATCGCACCCGGGTGCCCGAACACGTCCGGCGCCTGCCGCGCTCGGCGGTGGTCTCCACGGAGGCGGACATCCTCGTTCCCGCGGCCATCTCGTACGCGCTCACCCCGGACAACTCCTACGACGTGAAGGCCGCCGCCGTCGTCGAGGCGGCCAACGCGGCGACCACGCCGGAGGCCGAGGCCATGCTCGCCGCACGGGGTGTCCCGGTGGTTCCCGACTTCGTGGCCAACGCGGGCGCCGCGGCGTGGGCGTGGTGGCTGATCCTGGGACAGGTCGGGGCGGATCCGACCGACTCCTTCACCAAACTCCGCCACGAGATGCAGGCGAAGGTCGCGCTGCTACTGTCCGCCTGGAACACCGAGCGGGTGCCGCCCCGGCGGACGGCGTGGGACTTCGTGGCGGCCCGGGACCTGGCGCCCTCGTCACCTGATCAGGTGCTCACGATTCCCTGACCAGGGGAGCAGCATCACAGTACGTACGTACGGATTGCAAACCCTGGGGGCCGGTGTCAAGATCGTGGGATGCCACGGGTCAGCCAGGACCATCTCGCGGCGCGCCGTCGACAGATCCTCGACGGCGCCCGCGTGTGCTTCACACGCTACGGATACGAGGGTGCCACGGTCCGGCGGCTCGAAGAGGCGACCGGCCTGTCCCGCGGAGCGATCTTCCACCACTTCCGCGACAAGGAGTCCCTGTTCCTCGCCCTCGCGGAGGACGACGCCCGGCGGATGGCCGACGTCGTCGCCGAACAGGGGCTCGTCCAGGTCATGCGCGACCTGCTGTCGAACACCGGCGAGCACCCCGCCGACTGGCTCGGCACCCGGCTCGAGGTGTCCCGGCGGCTGCGCACCGACCCGGAGTTCCGTGCTCGCTGGGCGCAACGCTCGGAGCAACTGACCACCGCGACCCGCAGGCGCCTGCTGTGGCAACGGGAGGCGGGCAACCTGCGTGACGACGTGGGCATCGACGTGCTTACGTCGTACCTCGAACTCGTGCTCGAAGGCCTGGTCTCCCACCTCGCCATGGGACTGCCCGCCGACGACCTCGAACCGGTGCTCGACGTCGTCGAGGAGAGTGTCCGCAGGCATCGTGGCCGCACCACGTCCGCTGCCGACGAGCGGCGTGCCGGTGAGAATGAGGAACAGAACATCCCGGACGCTCGTTGAGCGTGGTTAAGATAGCGCCACTTCAACACAACCTGATTTGGAGGAGTGACCACACCCGTGCGCGATGCGCAGTCACCCGGAGACAGTACCGAGCCGGGTGACAAACCCGGCTGTCCCTCCGTCTGCCGTGACAACGGCGGTGTCCACTGATGGACATTCTGCTCACAGTTCTCGGCGTCTGCTTCGTCATCCTGCTCACCGTCGGAACCGGTCTGGCCGTCGCGGCCGAGTTCTCACTCACCACGCTGGAGCGCAGCACGGTCGAGTCGAACGTCCGACAGGTCGGTGACAAGCGCTCGAAAATCGTTCTGAAGGCGCACCGCACGCTGTCGTTCCAGCTCTCCGGTGCGCAGGTCGCCATCACCCTCACCACCCTGGTCACCGGGTACGTGGCCGAGCCGCTGCTCGGCCGGATCGTGCGCCCGGTCCTGGCCGGGCTGGGCATGTCCGAATCCGCCGCGGCCGGTACCTCGCTCATCGTCGCCATGTTGCTGGCCACCTCACTGTCGATGGTGATCGGCGAGATGGTGCCGAAGAACCTCGCGGTGGCGCTGCCGCTGAAGACGGCACGTGCCGTCTCCGGCTACCACACGCGCTTCTCGATGCTGTTCCGCTGGCTCATCAACCTGATGAACAACAGCGCGAACTGGGTCGTGCGCAAACTCGGTGTCGAGCCGCAGGAGGAGTTGCGCTCGGCGCGCTCCCCGCAGGAACTCGGCTCGATCGTGCGCGCGAGCGCCGAGACGGGAATGCTCGACATGTCCACCGCCCAGCTGCTCGACCGGTCGTTGCGCTTCGGCGACCGCACGGCGGGCGAGTTGATGACCCCGCGCGTGCGGCTGGAGGCCCTGCAGGTCGACGACACGGTCGCGGACATGGTGGCGCTCGCGCGCCGCACCGGCCTGTCCCGGTTCCCGGTGTACCGCGAGGATCTCGACGACGTCCAGGGCACCGTGCACATCAAGCAGGCGTTCACCGTGCCGGCGTCCGAACGGGGGGCCACCCCGGTGGGCTCGCTGATGCGGCCCATGCCGACCATTCCCGAGTCGCTGCCCGGGGACGCCGTCCTCGACCGGCTGCGCGACTCCCGTTTCCAGCTCGCGCTCGTGGTCGACGAGTACGGCGGCACGGCCGGACTCGTGACGCTGGAGGACGTGGTCGAGGAGATCGTGGGTGACGTCCGCGACGAACACGACATCCGCGAGGAACCCGCGTCGCACCAGCTCACCCCCGACAGTTGGGTCGTGTCCGGGCAGCTCCGCGACGACGAGGTGCTGGACGCCACGGGGTTCCGGATGCCGGAGGGTGACTACGAGACGATCGCGGGCCTGCTGCTGGACCGGCTCGGCGAGATCCCCGAGGTCGGCGCCACGCTCGACATCGACGGCTGGCGGCTGGAGGTGACCGGCATGGACCGGCACCGCATCGCCGAGGTCACCGTGCGGCACCGGGAGGTGACCTCATGAGTGACTGGTTGTCCATCTCGCTGATCGCGGTGCTGTTGCTCGCCAACGCCTTCTTCGTCGGTGCCGAGTTCTCGCTCATCTCGTCCCGGCGGGACCGTCTGGAGGCCCTGCTCGAACAGGGCAAGACCCGCGCCAAGATCGTGATCAAGGCCAGCAAGAACGTGTCGCTGATGCTGGCGGGCGCCCAGCTCGGTATCACGGTCTGTTCCCTGCTGCTGTTGCAGTTCGGGGAGCCCGCGGTGGCTCACCAGCTCGAACTCGCGGTGAGCGCCCTCGGGATACCGCTGCCGACCTACGTGGTGCACGCCGTCGCCTTCACCGTCACGCTGGTGGCGCTGACGCTGCTGCACGTGTTGATCGGCGAGATGGTGCCGAAGAACCTCGCGATCGCCGAACCGGAGCGGCTCGCGCTGTGGCTGGTGCCGCTGCACGTGGCCTGGGTGCGCATCACACACCCGTTCATCTGGTTGCTCAACAGCGTCGCCAACGGCATCCTGCGGCTGGGGAGGATCGAACCCAAGGCCGAGGTCGAAACCGGCTACACCTCCGCCGAGCTGGCCGCGCTGCTGCGCGAGTCGCGGAGGGAGGGGCTGCTGGAGCAGTCGGAGCACCGAAGGCTCAGCCAGACCCTGTCGTCGGTGGAGAAGACCGTCGCCGACGTGCTCGTGCCGTTGGACGAGGTGTCGACACTACCGGAGCGGCCCACCGTCGGTGACGTCGAACAGGCGGTGTCGTCAACCGGGTTCTCGCGTTTCCCGGTGCGCGACACCGGCGGGAGGTTGACGAGCTACGTCCACGTCAAGGACATCCTGGCCCAGCTCGACGGTGACCCCTCCGTGGTGGTGCCCTCCGCCAAGACACGCAGGCTGACGCAGCTCGCCCTGTACGCCAAGCTCGACGAGGCTCTGTCGGCCATGCGCCGCGAGGGAAGCCACCTCGCGATCGCCGTCAACGCCGAGGGCAGCGTGGTCGGCATCGTGGCGCTGGAAGACCTGCTGGAGGAGTACGTCGGCACCGTGCGCGACGGCACGCACATCGCGGGAAGGCCATGACGGGGATCGACGTCCTCACCGAGGAGGAGTGGCGGGCCCGGGAGGCCGTCCACACCCGCCGCATGCGGGCGTGGACGGAACCGCACCGGCAACGCCGTTCGCGCGGGGAGAAACACCCGGTGCTGGATTTCCTCTTCACCTACTACTCGTTTCCACCTGCGCGCCTGCAGCGGTGGCAGCCCGGGCCCGCGGTGGTTCTCGCGGGCCCGGGCGCCCGCCGGTTCCTCGACCGTCCCGGGTACCGGGAGACGGCCGACGGCGTGCTGCTCGACACCTCGGCTTTCTCCGACCGGCTGGCGCGCACCGCCCGGTACACCCTGTCGTTGCTGGAGGCCGTGCACGGACGACAGGCACGTGTCGACTGCTTCGGCCTGCACGAATGGGCCATGGTCTACCGCACGACACCGGAGCAGGTGCGCCATGCGCAGGTGCCGCTGAGGCTGGGACACTCGGGCACCGACGCGGTGGTGGAGTCGCTGAACGTGCGGTGCGGTCACTTCGACGCGTTTCGTTTCTTCACCCCGGAGGCACGGCCGCTCAACCGGTTCACCCCCACCCGGGAGAGTCAACGCGAACTCGACCAGCCGGGCTGCCTCCACGTGGGCATGGACCTGTACAAGCACGCCTACAAGCTCGACCCGTTCGTTCCCTCGGAGTTGCTCGGCGACTGTTTCGCTCTCGCCGCGGACATCCGGGAGCTGGACATGCGGGCCAGCCCCTACGACCTCTCGGACTACGGCTACTCCCCCGTCCCGATCGAGACCGCCGAGGGGCGGGCCGCCTACGCCCGGGCCCAGGCGGAGTTCGCGCGCCGGGCACGGCCACTGCGAGAGCGGCTGATCACACTCTGCCGCTCCCTCCTTACCCTCCAGGGTGGTCACTCCTCGTGTTGAGTCAGATCACATTTTGATCACACCACCCCCTGATAGGGTGGTAACATTTTGATCTCTTCTACGGGGAGTAATTACCGAGTTGACGCTGAGGGGGTCACGTGAGATGGGGCGACACGGAGGTCGTCACAGAGTTCGGGAGCAGGAGGAACCGGCGCCCTCGGTGACGTCGACCGGCACTCACCGGGCCGTGGGCCGCCGACGCGGCATCGCGGCGTGGCCCATCGCGTGCGTGGTACTGCTCGGCCTCCTCGTCGCCGGATGGTTCGGCTGGAACTGGGCCGACGGCGTGCTCGAAAGCCGCGCGGCGGCCCAAGCGGCGAGCTGCCAGCAGGGCGACACCACCATTCGCGTCACGGTCGACCCCGCACTCGACGACCCGGTGACGAGCGCCGCCGACAGGTGGAACCGCGCTCAGACCGTCGTCCGGGAACACTGCGTCCACGTCGAGGTCCGCACCGCGCCGTCGGCCGACGTCGAGGCCGCCCTCACCGGAACCGCCGACCCCGATACCATCGGCGGCTACCCGACGGCCTGGATACCGGACTCCCCGCAGCGGATCGACGCCCTCGCGCGGCAACGCCCGGAACTGATCGGCTCTTCGGGGCTGACCATCGCCTCCGGCCCGGACGGCGATCACCCGTTCCTCGCGGTGACGAGTGAGAACTCCGACGAGACCCAGCAGCACGCCGCCCAGTCGTTCCAGAAGTTCCTGCTCGAACCCGCACAGCAGAAAACCTTCCGGGAAGCCGGACTCACGCCGGCGAAGGGCTGACCACCCTCACCGACAGGGCATCCCGGTGATGCGCGTCAGCAACGCGAGGAGCGTGGCGCGCTCGTCGTCGGACAACCCTTCGAGCAACATCTCGTTGACCTCGTCGACGACGGCACTCGCCCGGCCCAGCACCTCGTGCGCCCGGGGCGTCGCCACCACGATGTTGCGGCGCCGGTCGGTCCGGTCCGGCGTACGCCGGACGAGCCCCTCCTCCTCCAGCGCGTTGATCATCGCGACGACGTCACTGCGGTCGATCCCCAGCCGTCGTCCGAGATCGGCCTGCGTGATGCCCTCGGCCTCGATCAACACCGCGAGCGCGCCGTGGTGGTTCTTCGTCAGCCCGGCTTCGGAGAGGCGGTCCACCACCATCCGTTGCGCCCTGCGTCCGGCCTCGGCGAGCTGCCAGCTGATGCGGCCACGCAACTCCGCAGGAGGAAGCAACTCCGCTCGTAGACCGTGTCCCTCACGCACCCTCGCAGTCTAGGAGACCCTCTCCGACCGTAAAAACTGTTGGCAGTTCCAACGTTGGCTGTGTCAACATTGGCAAAGCCAACAAATCTGGGGAGATATCCGATGACCGGTGTCCTGACCACCCGCCGTACCGCACCACCCGACAGCCCGGGCGCGCTCACCGTCCTCCTCTTCGCCACCACCCTGAGCGTGCTGGCGGGGGCCGTGATCGGCCCCGTGCTCCCCACCGTCCGTGACGAGTTCGGCCTCGACGCGACCACGGCCGGGCTCGTGATGACGGCGCACAGTCTGGTGATCGCCCTGACCAGCCCGGTAGTGGGCCGCCTGATCGACCGCCACGGGTTCCGCATGCCGCTGGCCGTCGGGCTGCTGGTGTACGGCGTCGCCGGCTCCGTCGGTATGGTCACCGACTCCTATGCAGCACTGATGGCGAGCCGAATCGTGTTCGGACTCGGCGCCGCGGCGCTGTTCTCGGCCACCACGGTCGCCATGACCACCCTCTACACCGGCGCCCGCCGCGACCGCGTCATGGGCTGGCGATCGAGCGCCACCTCACTCGGAGGCATCGTCTGGCCGCTGGTGGGCGGCGCTCTCGGCACGCTGACGTGGCACGCGCCGTTCGCCGTCTACCTCGTGGGACTTCCCCTCGGGCTGGCCACGTTGTTGTGCCTTCCCCGCACCGCGACGCCGCCCGCGCGAACGCGGAGCCGCGCCCTGACACTGCTGCGCGACCATCCGCGGCTGGTCGCCGCCCTCGGCCTCCAGGCCGCACTGTCGGTGTTGCTCTACTGCATAGTGATCTACCTGCCACTCCGGCTCGACGAGACCGGGGTGACGTCCCCAGCACTGATCTCGCTGTTCCCGGCGGCGGCGAACCTGGCGGCGAGCCTGATCGGTTTCGGCTACGCGCGGCTACGGGCACGACTGTCGTACCCGACGCTGCTCCGCACGTCGGTGGCACTCTGGGCGGGCGGTTTCCTGCTGTTGGGCACGGCCGCGCACCCCGTGCTCCTGGCACTCGGTGCGGCGGTCTTCGGAATCGGACAGGGCATCGCCTTCCCCGCGCTGACCGTGCTGGTGGCCGACGCCGTGAGTCCCGAGCACCGGGGCATTGCCACGTCACTGTCCGGCACGACGATCTTCGCGGCACAGTTCGCGACCCCGCTGGCGATCGGGCCCCTCACCGTGGCGGCCGGGATCGACGACATCTATCTGACGCTGGCGGCCGCCCTCGCGGTGAGCACCGTGCTTTCCCTGCTACCCCGCCGAACGACAGCGCGACGTGGCACACCCAGCCGCCGACCACGGTGACCCCTTGCCGCGTTCCCAGTCCGACGCCCGGACACCTGCGACGGCCTCGCAGGTCTGTCGCCCGTCGCGAGTGGCCCCGCCCCAGCGAGCGCCTACGGAGCCGGGAAGGAGACAACCGGAGCCACCTTACGGGAGCAGGCCCGCCGTTCCCCCGCACCAGCATCTACTAAACTACATAGTAGAACCATGTGGGAGGTGTGATGCGGCACCGCGGGATCAGGTACGTCGCCGTGTTGGCGACATCGGCAGCGTTGACGGCGTGTGGCGGTGGACTGGGCAGTGCTACCGGTACCCCTTCCGGGGAGGCCCTACCGACGCCGACTCCGGTGGCGCTGTCGGCTCCGGCCACACCGCCTTCGAGCGACGTGCGAGGTCCCGGTCCGGACGCGGAGACACCGCGCTGGAGGGCACCGTTCGACGACGTCCCTCGAACAGGCGGCGGAATGTTCGTCGGCCTGGTGTTCCCCACCGACGACCAGGCCGACCTGTCCGTCACCGGCGTGGCCGCGGACGGGAGCACGCGGTGGGCCGTGCGCACGAATCCCTCCTGCGTCGGCTACGGGGTGACGAGCGTCTCCGGGACGGCGGCCGCGGTGGTGCTCGCGAGCGACGCCGACAACCGGGAGGGCAAAATCGCCACACGGACCACGGCCAACGCCTACGACGTACGCGACGGCAGCCGGCTGTGGGGGCCGTCGCCGGTGCCGGGGCCGATGCTCGGGCCCGGGCTGATCTTCGGACAGGCCACACCGTCGATCGTCGGTGGGGCCCAGGGTGAGCGGGTCATGCTCGCGGCCCACTCGGGAGCCCCCGTACCGCCCCCCGCTGAGGACGCGGTTCCGCTCTACGAGCACCACGGGACCGGCCTCTTCGGCAGAAACGGCACGGTCACGGCCGTCGACACCGCGACGGGAGCCGTGTTGTGGGACTCCGGCACGCTCCAGGCGCCACCCGGGTTCGGCGACGGTCCACGCGACGTGGAGCTGCTCGACGCCGCCACGGCGTCGACCGGTGACGTCGTCGCCCTGCGTTGGACGCGTCCGGACGGCGACACCGGGGAGACGGCCCTGCACGAGCTCGGAAGCGGCAGGCTGATCGCGGCTCTGGGTGACCAGCCCGAGCTGCGGACGACCGTGGACCGCAAGACGAGGACGGTCGTCACCTCCGGCCTCGACCAGTACCGGACGGCCCGCGCGTTCGACATCGGCACCGGCACGGAGTTGTGGCGTGACGACGACGGCGTCGGGTCACTGGAGATCACACTGGTTCACGAGGGGACGGGGTACGGCACCCGTGCCGGGCGTTCGGTCGCCGTCGACGTCCGCACCGGCGACACGCTGTCCGACGGCGACTGGCCCGTCCCGGTGGCGGGCGCGTCGGACGTGCTGCTCGCGCCGTTGCCACCGGTGCCGGGAGCCACGCCGTCCGAACGCACCGCCGGAAACGGTCCCGGCTACGTGGCCTACGGGCGGCACTGACGGGCGCCCCTATCATCGCAGTCGGCGGAAGGACGGTCGGTATGCGAGGGCTCGGGGAACTCGAAGCCAAGGTCATGGACGTTCTGTGGTCGGCGGACGAACCGCTGAGGGTGCGGGACGTGCTCGAACGGTTGGACACGGGCAGGCCGCTGGCCTACACCACGGTGATGACCGTGCTGGACAACCTGCACGGCAAGGGGTACGTGCGACGGAGCAAGGCCGGGCGCGCGTACGAGTACACCGCGGCCGAGTCACGCGAGGAGGTCGGCGCCCGCCTGCTGCGGGAGGTCCTGTACTCCAGCGGTGACACGGAGCAGGTACTGCTGCACTTCGCCGAGTCGGCGACGCCCGAGGAGTCGGACATCCTGCGGCGCGCCCTGCGGAAGGGGAAGTCGTCGTGACACTGGCTCTCGGACTCCTGGCCGCGGCCGTCGTGATCGGTGTCGCCGCCCCCGCGTACCTGCGGATCGCGGTCACCCCCAGGTTGCGCCCCGGACTTGCTCTCGCCGGCTGGACGGGTTCGGTGCTCGCGGTGGTGCTGGCCGTCTCGGTGTCCGGCCTCCTGCTCGCGCTGCCGGGTGGTTCCGGGCTCGACGGTCTCATCGGCATGGCCGACAGCTGCGTGAACGTGTTCCTCGCCCGCGGTGACGTGGTGTGGGCCGACGTCATGCGGCTCGGTGGGGCCGCGGTCCTGCTGACGTTCACCACTCGGACGCTCGCCGTCGCGGTCGTGAGGGTACGTCGTCACCGGCGGTCCCGGCGGGAACACGTGACCCTGCTGCGGTCGCTGGGCCGTACCGACGGTCCCGTGCTGTGGCTCGAGGAGACGACCCCGATCGCCTACAGCGTCGGCGGGCGGAACGGCACCATCGTGGCGACACGCGGTGTCGAACGACTGGAATTCTGCGAGCGGGAGGCGGTGCTGGCTCACGAGCGGGCGCACCTGCGAGGGCGGCATCACGCCTTGGTCCTGACCGCCGACATCGTCGCCGCCGCGCTCCCCTTCGTTCCGTTGTGCCGCCAGGCTCCCGGAGCGGTGCGCGTGCTGGTGGAGCTGGCCGCCGACGCGGCGGCCGCGCGGCGCCACGGGCCGGGGCCGGTCCGGTCGGCTCTGCTGTCGGTGTCGGCAGGGCAGGCGCCGCGCACAGCGCTCGCCATGTCGCGGGACGCGGTCGACGCCCGGTTGTTGTGGCTGGAGAGCGGTCACCTGCCGGCGCCGAGGCTGCCGGTCCGAGCCGACTACGCGGTCGCCGCGGTCCTGACCACGGTGCCCGCGATCCTGTCCATCGCCACCGTCGCGCTGCTCGTCACTCTCTACTGCCTGACCGTCGTCGGCTGAGGCGTGGCGCAGACTCCGGTGGCGCAGGCGCTCTGCCTGCGGCGCTGGACAACGGCCAGGGCGAGCAACGCCAACGAGATGAGCGCCAGGAACGGCTGCAACGGCGCCCAGAGACCGAGCGCGCCGGACGTGCCGAGCGCGACGAGCACGAGTTTGTTGCACACCGGGCAGCCCACCGCGAACACCGCCAGCAACACTCCCCCCAGAGGCCGCCGGGAAGCGCGGTCGGTCGGTGGTGGTCCCTGAATCGCGAACCAGGTGAACGTGAGGACGACGGTGGCCGCGACGACGGGGTACTCCCACCAGCGGACGGGAATCTCCCTGGAGAAGACCGGCGTGTCGATGATGTCGGTCGGCACTGCCACCACTACCAGCGTCAACATGCCCATCAGGGCGGCGCGGACGAATCTGCGGGTGTGTCGCCGGGCCGGTTGAACCGTGGTGGCCATGGGGTCTCCGCTCTCGTTCGGGATCTGATTTACTAAGCAGCATAGTAGTTCAGGTTCGAGTGGAGTGGGAGAGCCGATGACCGCACGAACGCGGCGGGACACGTCCAAGCGCGACGGCGTCCTCGTGGCCGTTTTGGTCCTGGCAGCCCTGGGGCTGATCATCTACCTGGCCAACGGACGGTCGGGCGACGACACGGCCGCGGGCGCGCAGCAACCCCGGCAGCAGGCTTCGAACGCCGAGACGGGCGCCGACCCACTGGCCGACCTGCCCCGGCGCGAACCCGGCGACCCCATGGCGCTCGGCGCTCCGGACGCACCGGTGACCATGGTCATGTACGAGGACTACCGCTGCCCGTTCTGCGCGAAGTTCAGCCGCGACATCGCCCCCTCCCTCATCGAACGCTACGTCGAGACGGGCGTGCTGCGGATGGAGTGGCGGGACCTGCCCATCTTCGGTGAGCAGTCGTTACTGGCCGCCAGGGCCGGGCACGCCGCCGCCGAGCAGGACCGCTTCTGGGAGTTCGTCGACGCCGTCCACGCGGACGCGCCCGACCGAGGGCATCCCGAGCTCACTCCCGAGAAGCTGCGCGACTTCGCCCGCGAGGCCGGTGTCGAGGACCTCGACCGCTTCTCCGAAGACATGAACTCCACCCGCTACGACGCCGCGATCGAGGCCGACGCGCTGGAGGGCACCGGCCTGGGGGTGTCCAGCACCCCGACCTTCATCGTCAACGGCCGCCCCGTCCTCGGCGCCCAGCCACTCGACACGTTCGTGTCCGTCATCGACGCGGCGAAGGCCCGTTCATGATCGAGGTCGGACTTCTCGGCGCCTTCCTGGGCGGCGTGCTGAGCCTGCTCAGTCCCTGCTCCGCGTTGCTGCTGCCGTCGTTCTTCGCCTACGCGTTCGACCGGCTCGGGACGCTGGCACGGCGAACGGCGGTCTTCTACGCGGGACTGCTCGTCGTGCTGGTGCCGCTCGGCGCCGGCGTGGGCGCGATCGGCGCGCTACTCACGCGCTACCGCGGGATCGCCACCATGGTGGGTGGGACCGTCCTCGTGCTGCTCGGGATCGCGATGGCCCTCGGCCTGGGCTTCGGCTCGGCGGCAGCCCAGCGAGCCACGGCACGCATCAGGATCTCCTCCAACACTTCGGTGTTCGCGCTGGGCACCGTGTACGCGCTGGCCGGTTTCTGTTCCGGCCCGCTGCTGGGCAGCGTGCTCACCGTCTCCGCGGCCGGCGGTGACCCGGTGTACGGCGGGACGCTCATGGCGCTGTACGCGCTGGGCATGGCGACGCCCCTGTTCGTTCTGGCACTGGCGTGGGACCGCTTCGACCTCGGCCGCAAGAGCTGGCTGCGCGGGCGTCCGGTGAGGATCGGTCCGCTCGCCACCCACTCCACCAGTCTGGTGTCCGGCCTGCTGTTCATCGGCGTCGGCCTGCTGTTCCTGCTGACCGACGGCACGGCCAACCTCGGCGGGCTCACCAGCGTCGACACCCAGTTCTCGTTGCAGGTGTGGCTGCAGGAAAGGGTCAGCGCGGTCTCGAACGCCGCCGTGCTGCTGGGCGTGGTGCTGGCCGCGATTCTGGTGCTGGTGGCCCGGCTGGTGCGGGCTAGGCGACGGCAGCGAAGTTCCTGCTCGAACCCGCGCAGCAGAGGGAGTTCCGCGAAGTCGGACTCACGCCGGTGAACGGCTGAGCACCGGGGACAGTCCGCCGAGCCGTCCGAGAAGCGCCACGGCGTGCGGCGGGAGCGAGGTCGCGGGCAGTGCGGCGGTTCAGACGATGTCGGCGAAGCGCTCCACGTCGTCGCGCCTGCCCGCCACGACGAGCACGTCGTCGGCGTGGACGACGCTGTCGGGCGTGGCGTAGGTGAATCCGCTGCCGGGCCGCTTGATGCCGACCACGGTGACCCCGTAGCGCAGCCGCAGCTTGGTCTCCCCCAGCGGCTTGCCGACGGCTTCGGTCGGCGGCGTGGTCTTGACGAGAGCGTAGTCGTCCTCGAACTCGATGTAGTCGAGGATGCGGCCGGTGACGAGGTGGGCGACCCGTTCACCCATGTCGTACTCCGGCAGGACCACCCGCTGCGCCCCGACCCGTTCCAGGATGCGGCCGTGCTGGCGGCTCACCGCCTTCGCCCAGATCTGCTTGATCCCGGACTCCGACAGCAGCGAGGTGGTGAGGATGCTCGCTTCGATATCGCTGCCGATGCCCACCACGGCACGGTCGAAGGTGGGCACGTCGAGCTGGGCCAGCGCGTCGCTGTCGGTGCTGTCGGCGACGGCGGCGTAGGTGAGTTCGTCGGCGTAGCGCTGCACCCGCTTCGGGTTCTGGTCGAGTCCGAGCACCTCGCAGCCCAACCTGGTGAGCTCGACCGCGAGCGAGCCTCCGAACCTGCCGAGGCCGATGACCACGACCCGGCGGTCGCGTTTCGTGTCAGCCAATGATGGGCCTTTCTTCAGGAAGTTCGTACCTGCGGGTCCGCTCGCGCAACGCGAGCGCCGAGGCGAACGTGATGGGGCCGATCCGACCCGCGAACATCAACACAGTCAGCACCAGCTCCCCGGCGGGCGGCAGTTCCGTCGTGATGCCCGTGGACAGCCCGACCGTCGCGAAGGCGGACACCGACTCGAACAGCACCTCGTCGAGTGTGAACGGTGTCAGAGCCAGCAGGGTCAGCGTGGCCGTCACCACGGTCCCGACGCTGAGCAACACCACCGCCAGCGCCTGCCGTTGGACGGTCGACGGGACCTTGCGTCCCATCAGGTGCACGGTGGGTTGGGCCCTCACCTCGGCGACGATGACGAAGGCCAGCAATGCGAACGTGGTCACCTTGATGCCACCGGCCGTGCCCGCGCTACCACCGCCGATGAACATCAGGATGTCGTTGACGAGCAACGTTCCCGCCTCGAACTCGGCCAGGTCGAGTGAGTTGAAGCCCGCCGTCCTCGGCATCACGGCATGGAACAGCCCGGCGAGGATCCGCCCTCCCACGCCGAACCGGCCGAGCGTGTCGGGGTTGTTCCACTCGGCTGCCGTGATCGCCACCGCACCCACCACCAGCAGTACCGCGGTCGTCAGGACCGTCAGCCTGACGTGCAGGGACCACCGCCGCAGCGAGCCCCGGGCGTGCCGCCAGACCTCGATCCACACCGGAAACCCGAGCCCGCCCGCGATCACGGCCACGGCAATGGGCACGCAAACCCACGCGTCGGTGACGAAACTCATCAGGTTATCCGGGTAGAGCGCGAAACCGGCGTTGTTGAACGCCGAGACCGCATGGAACACGCCGTGGTAGAGCGCCGTTCCCAGCTCGTAGTCGTAGCCGGTGAGGAACCGGGCCACGAGCACGGCCGCGATGACGGTCTCGAAGGCGAAACTCACCAGCGCCACACCGACGACGACCCGGCGCACGTCACCCAACCCGAGCGCCTTCGTCTCGGTCTGAGCGGTCAACCGCATCCGCAGGCCGAGCCGCCGCGTGATCAACAGGCCGAGCAGCGAGGCCAGCGTCATGATGCCGAGCCCGCCCACCTGGATCAGTCCGAGGATCACCAGTTCCCCGAAGGTCGACCAGTGTCCCGGGGTGTCCACGACGATGAGGCCGGTGACACACACCGCAGAGGTCGCCGTGAAAAGGGCTGTCACCAGGTCGGTCGGCTCTCCCGACTCGCTCGCCACCGGGAGCGTGAGCAGAACCGTCCCCACGGCCACGGCGGACGCGAACGCGACCACCACGGCCCTGGCTGGATAGCGAAGCCCCGCAAGGGGGCGACGCGGCGCCCTTCTCGCCCGCAGGACCAATCCCACAGCTCCATTCACACTCACCGAGGGAAAACGACGGCAACAGTACTCCCCGGGACGGTGTGGCGTTGCCTCGTGTGATGCGGATGACCGGCGCCCGAGGACGGCTCCCGACCGGGCCGGGCTGCTGAACCCGGACGAATACGTGACTCCACACCCCCTCAACCTGAAAACAAAAATCTGCTATGTTTTCATGGTCTTAGGAGGGAAGGAGGGCGGGATGCCCGCAGCGTTCACGGCCCAGGAACGGGCGCGGATCACCGAGGCCCTGCTGGCGGCGGGATACGAACTCTTCAGCACTCAAGGGCTCCGCAAGGCGTCGCTGGAGGAACTCGTCGGCCCGGCGGGGATCGCCAAGAGCAGCTTCTACCAGTTCTTCGACTCGAAGGAGGCGCTCTACCTGGAGCTGATGCTGCGGGAAGCGGGCTCCGTCAAACGGCGGGTCATCGACCAGGCCCTGCGCACCACCGACGACACGCGCGAGGCACTGCGCCGGTTTCTGCGCGCCACGCTCGACGAACTGACGACCAACACACTGTGGCGCCGGTTGACGACGCATCCCGAGGAAATGCACGCCGTGGCGCGCAAGCTCGACCCCGAGCGAGCCGCCGCGATCGGGGACAACCCCGCCACCGCACTGGCCGAGTTCGTCACCGAAAGACAACGCGACGGCGGACTGATCGACGCCGACCCCGCCGTCGTGGTGGGTGTACTCCAGGCAGTACTGCTCGTGCCGCTGCACGCCGACCACCTCGGCGATCCGGCCCATCGCGACCGGGTCCTCGACCTTCTGATCGACATCGTGACAGCCGGCCTGACCCTCACACGGGAGAGGAACTGACATGAGAAACAAGGCCATCATCGTCGGCGCCGGCATCGCCGGACTCGCCACCGCTCTGCGGCTGCACCGGATCGGCTGGGAGCCCCTGGTCCTCGAACGGGCCGCGACCCGGCGTTCCGGTGGCTACGCCGTGACCTTCTCCGGCATCGGCTACGACGCCGCGGAACGCATGGGAGTCCTGCCCGCCCTCGCGGAGCGGCACATCACCCCGGACCGGATGGTGTACGTCAAACCCGACGGCGGCACCCGGTTCGCCGTGCCCGGCCCGACCGTGCGCGCGCTGCTCGGTGAACGTGCGTTGAACATCCTGCGCGGTGACATCGAGGACGTACTCCACACCGCCGTCCGCGACACCGTCGAGATCCGCTTCGGCACCACGGTCACGGCGATCTCCCAGGACACCGACGGAGTGGACGTGACGTTGAACGACGGCACCGTCGAGCGAGCCCACCTGCTGGTGGGTGCGGACGGACTGCACTCGACCACGCGACACCTGGTGTTCGGCCCCGAAGACGGGTTCCGACTCGACCTCGGCCACATGGCCGGTGCGTTCCTGCTCGACCGACTTCCGTCCTGTGTCGAGGAGGGCACGACCTCGACACTGACCGACACCGGGCGCACTCTCGCGATCATCGCCCTCGGACAGGGCAGGTCGGCCGCGTTCTTCGGCTACCGCACCGACCGTCCGACGGCCGAACTGGCCGAAGGACCCGTCACCGTTCTGCCCCGGGTCTACGGCACCATGGGGTGGGCGGCGCCCGACGTGCTCGACCAACTCCCGCACGCGCCGTCGGTGTACTTCGACACGATCAGCCAGATGGTCGTCGACCGTTGGAGCCGTGGCCGTGTGGTCCTGCTCGGCGACGCCGCGTGGTGCGTCACCCTGTTCGCCGGCTTCGGCTCCTCCCTCGCCGTCGCCGGAGCCGACCTCCTCGGCACCACACTCGACCGGCACCGCGGCGACGTGCTCGCGGCGCTGCGTGACTGGGAGAGACAGCTCCGTCCGGAAGCTGAGAGGAAGCAGAGGCTCGGCCGCCGGGTCAAGGGCCTCTACGCACCCGCCGACCCGCTCCGGTTGTGGTTGCGTGACCTGCCACTGCGATTCGCCTCGTACCGGCCGGTGTCCGCCCTGCTCCAGCGCCGTCTCCAGCTCGGAGCGTGACGGGCCGGTTGAGGAGCTTGTGTCCGCCGGATACGGGCATCGACGAGCACAAACCTCCTCAGCCGGTGCGGCGGGCGTTACGGCGCTCGGAGAGCTCGTCCGGCACACCCGGGTCGATCTGCCCGCCGTCGGCGCGCTCGGCGGGAAACTCGTGCAACGTTCCGGAAATCTCCTGCATCGCGTTACTCACCGCGATGCCGAACACGCCCTGCCCGCCCTGGAGCAGATCGACGATCTCCTCCGGCGACGTGCATTCGTACACCGTCGCGCCGTCCGAGAACAACGTGACCCGCGCGAGGTCCCTCACTCCCCTGGCCCGGAGATGGTCCACGGCAACGCGAATGTTCTGCAGGGAGACACCGGTGTCCAGCAGTCGTTTGACGATCTTGAGAACCAGCAGGTCCTTGAAGGAATACAGGCGCTGCGAACCAGAACCGTGAGCGGTGCGAATACTCGGTGTCACCAGTTTCGTACGCGCCCAGTAATCGAGCTGCCGGTACGTGATCCCGGCGATCTGACAGGCGGCCGGACCGCGATAGCCAACCAGTTCGTCCGGCAATGAGTTGTCGGGGAACAACTCCCCTTGCTCACCGCCGGCAGCGCTCACCGGACTTTCGTCGACCACCCATGCCTCCTCTCGCCCGGCGTGGCGCCGGCAGCGAAACAAGACCGCCGATCCCGGGTCGGAACCGACCGGTTACGACAATCTCGCCAATAACCGCTTTACCAGCGTAATCACATCGGCGCGATTAACGTCCTTTCGACGGTAAGCCCGCCCGCCGGGCCGGTCAACGCGACGCGCGGGCCACCGGGCCAGCTGTGTACAGCCGTGACCGACTTGACATGTTTACTCAGCCGAGTTAGTTTTTACTCATGCAAGTAAAAGATGATTTCGCCGCCGGCCTGGGACTGACTCCGGCCGAAGCGACCCGACGCGCACAGATCATCGAGGCGACCATCGACGTCGTCGCCGAGTTCGGCTACGGCAAGACGTCCTTCTCCCGCATCATCGACAAGGCGGGGCTCAGCAGCACGCGAATGATCTCCTACCACTTCGCGGACAAGAACGAGCTGATGACCGCGACACTGATGACGCTCATCGATCACCATGACCGGTTCGTCGCCGAGCACACGGTGACCGCCGAGGGCAGAACCGCCCTGCTGCGATCGTTACTGGAAACCGAGATCGCCTACCTCGCCGCGCACCCACGGCATGCACACGCGGTGACCGAGATCGCCACCAACGGCAGGGACTCCGACGGCTCACCGCTGTTCGAGCTCGTCGTGCACGATCTGCGGATCGGCAGACTCGCCCGGCAACTCACACAAGGGCAACGGGAAGGGCACTTCACGGACTTCGACCCCGAGATCATGGCGAGGGCGATCCGGAGCGCGTTGGAGGGACTGGCGCAGCAACTTCTCGCCGACCCCGACCTGGACCTACGGCACTACGCGGACGAACTCACCGCGTTGTTCACCCGGGCCACGAAAGCGACCTGACCGATCAGGTGTCGGCGCCCCTGAAGTCCTCCGGGGAGACGGAGTCGAGGAACTCGCGGAACTTCTCGACCTCGTCCTCCTGCTCGTCGGGGATGATCAGCCCGGCTTCCTCCAGCACCGAGTCCTCGGCGTGGATGGGCACCCCGACACGCAACGCGAGCGCCACCGAGTCACTCGGCCGCGCCGAAACCCGGACGTCACCGTCGAACACCAGCTCGGCGAAGAACGTACCTTCGCTCAGATCGGTGATGACGACCTGCTGAAGTTCTCGCCCCAACGCGCCGATAATGTCCTTGAGCAAGTCATGAGTCAGCGGTCTGGCCGGGCGGACACCCTGCTGTTCCAAGGCGATGGCCGTCGCCTCCACCGAGCCGATCCAGATCGGCAGGTATCGCTCACCGTCGGTCTCCCGCAGCAGCAAGATCGGCTGGTTCGCGGGCAACTCGACCCGGACGCCGACGACGCGCATTTCGCTCATCGGGCTTCGCCTCCCTCTCTGCGCGCGGGCCGCAGCGCTGTCAACGACGATCCCGCGTCGACTCTACTCGACGCTACCCGTCATCAGGGCGCTGTGCTCGTCGCGAAACTTGTTGTCCTCCACGGCTCTTCGCGAACCGGTTCGTCTACGGTACGGCAATCGAGGGGCCGCGTGGACCCGTCGTCCTGGAGCGTCATCAACACGACACATCGGCCCTGTCCATCACTCACCCGAGTCTACCCACCGGTCACACCACGAATCCCGGTTTTGACGAGCAAGGTGTGCAGCGTGACCGACAACGCGGCCAGCTCCTTGACAAGCTCGTCTCCCCTGGCCTTCGCGTCCGTGTCCCGCTGGCGGTACACCGGAGCGACGATCTGTTCCACGAGGCCCACCTCGCGATCGGCCGACGCCCGGAACGCCCGCAGATGCCGCGGTTCGATGCCGTAGTCACTCATGGCCTTCACGGTGCGGGCGATCCGCACCGCGTCGGTGTCGTAGAAACCGGCGGCACTCGGCCTGACGAGCCCGTACTGGCGCAGTTCGTCCAGCATGAGCTCGTCGATACCCGCCTCGCGGAGCAGGTCGTCCTCGGTCAACCGCGCGGCGGCGTCGGGGTCCGCGGCGAACTCGTCCGGCCCGGGAACGCCCGGAACCTGACCGTCGTCGTCCACCGACGTGATCGCCACCAGTTTGCGAGGCAGCCTCGGGACGACGGAGGCGTTGGAGTCCCCGCGGTCGGCCGCGTCGAGCTGCTCCTTGATGACCTTCAGCGGGAGGTAGTGGTCCCGCTGGGCGGCGAGGACGAACCGCAGGCGCTCCACGTCGGCAGGGCCGAACTGGCGGTAGCCGGACGGCGTTCGGGCAGGCCGGACGAGCCCCTCCGATTCGAGAAACCGGATCTTGGAGATCGTCACGTCAGGGAAGTCGGGGCGCAGCTGCGCCAGCACGGCCCCGATACTCAACCCCTCTCGCTGTGGCCGCCCGGCAGCCGTCACCGTGCCCCCTGACCCCCGTGCCCGGGACCGGTCAGGAAGACGAGGCGGAACTTACCGATCTGCACCTCGTCACCGCCGGACAGCACGGCCTGGTCGACGGGCTCACGGTTGACGTACGTGCCGTTGAGGCTGCCCACGTCGATCACCACGAATTCACCACCCTCACGCCGGAACTCGGCGTGACGGCGGGACACCGTGACGTCGTCGAGGAAGATGTCGCTGTCGGGGTGGCGGCCCGCGCTCGTCGTGTCACGGTCGAGCAGGAACCGGGAACCCGCGTTGGGCCCCCGCTTCACCACCAGCAACGCGGAGCCCGCGGGCAACGCATCGACGCCGGCGTCCTGCGGCTCCACCGCCGGCGCCTCCCGGCCCTCTGCCTCCGACAGGAAGTCGGCCCGGAAAACGGAGGTCCGCTCCGGAGACTGCTCCGGGGGAACACCGGGCCCGTCGTTCGTGCTCACCGCAAGCTCTCCTTACGCACTGGGGTGTCTTTTTCGTAAACGTAGTGTGGTCAACGTACCGTGTCTGGGCCGTCAACAGTGCCGGGGCTCCCGGATCAGTTGTCGATCACACGTTGGTAGGCCTCGGCGTCGAGGAGGGCGTCCACGGCTCCGGCGTCGTCCAGGGCCACCTCGACGAGCCACCCCTCCCCGTAGGGATCGGAATTGACCAGCTCCGGCGACGAGACGACGGCCTCGTTCGCCGCCACCACCTCACCGTCCACCGGGGCGAACAGCTCGGAAACGCTCTTCGTCGACTCGATCTCGCCGAACGGCTCGCCCGCGTCGAGGCGGGCGCCGACCTCCGGCAGTTCCACGAACACCACGTCGCCGAGCTGGTCCTGCGCGTACTCCGTGATCCCGACGCGTGCCCGGCCTCCGTCCACCGCCAGGACCCACTCGTGTTCCTCGGTGTACCGCAGTTCCTCAGGAGTCGACACGTGAGTCTCCTTTCCCACTTCCCACCATGATCCACCTCGGGCGGCCACCGGCACAACGCCGGATCCGCTCCGGGAACGTACGAAACGACCGTGCGGTCAGGCAGGCCGGTACGAGTGCCGGGACACCGCCCTCGCGATCTGCCACACGTAGAGGGCACCGGACCAGAGGTAGAGCACCGCGCCCCACGCCGTGAAGGCATAGGCGAACGGCTGGGCCACCTCGGCGAACGTCGTCGCCGGGTCGTGGGTCACGAGCATCAGCGGCAGTGCGTACATGAGGTTGAACGTCGCCGCCTTGCCGACATAGGTCACCTCGGGCGGAGCGAAGCCGTGGCGCCGCAACACCACCAGCGCCAACCCGACCACGAGTTCCCTGCCGACGAGCAGGGCGACGATCCACCACGGCACGATCCCGCGCAACAGGAACGCCAGCAGGGCCGCCGCGATGTAGAGGCGGTCGGCCGCCGGATCGAGCAACTGACCGAGCCTCGTCGTCTGGTTGAGAAGTCTGGCGAGTTTGCCATCGAGCCAGTCGGTGACGCCGCTGAGGGCTAGCAGCGCGAACGCCCAGCCGTCCTCTTCCGGGCCGAGAAGGAGCCACAGGAACACCGGAACGCCGGCGAGGCGCAGGAGGGAGAGGAGATTCGGCACCGTCGTGAGCTGCCGTGCCAGCGACAGCTCACCATCCGTGGTGCCGACGGACCGGGCTTTCGTCATCCGCTCACCGTATCGGGGAGACGCGGCGTCCGGTCAGGAGGAGCGCCGATAACTCCAGCCCTGCCGACGCAGCTCCTCGCCGGTGAGCGCCTGCGGCCGACCGTGGTGGTCGACGCCCATCCACCGCGGCCTTCCCGCCCCGCTCTCCAGCACGTAGGGCCTGCCACGGCTCCACACCACGGTGCACGGGGTCGTGGGTGGCGACGGCGGCGTGTCGGAGGTCGGTGCAGCCGTCACCGCGGCCGTGGACGGGTCGGAGGAGTCGCTGGAAGGAACGTCGGTTCCGCTGTCGTGGTCGGTACTCATCGCACTCTGCGCTCGCTTACCGTGAATCATCACCCGGTGGATAACCTGTGAGTGGCGTCTCACACTTTCTCGCGAGACGCCGCTCACACATCCCATCGGCACGGTGAACCGAATCGTTAGCGATCCGTTCGCGCTTCGTGTCGCTGATTCGGGTGGTCTTCTCCCGTGTCAGCCTTTGAGCGAGGGGAAGTCCTCCTCGCGGAACTCCCGCTCGCCGCGTGCGTCGCCCCTGGCGTTCTCCTGGCCGCGGAGCTCGACCCGGCGGATCTTCCCGGAGATCGTCTTCGGCAGTTCGGCGAACTCCAGGCGCCGGACGCGCTTGTACGGCGCGAGATGCTCACGGGCGAAGGCGAGGATGCTCTCCGCCGTGGCCGCGTCGGGCTCGTACCCGCTCGCGAGCACCACGTACGCCTTGGGCACCGAAAGCCGGATCTCGTCGGGCGCCGGCACGACGGCAGCCTCGGCCACCGCCTCGTGCTCGAGCAGGACGCTTTCCAACTCGAACGGCGAGATGCGGTAGTCCGACGCCTTGAACACGTCGTCGGTACGACCCACGTAGGTGATGTAGCCGTCCTCGTCGACGGTGCCGACGTCACCGGTGTGGTAGTAGCCGCCCGCGAAGGCGGTTTCGGTGCGCTCGTCGTCGCCCGCGTACCCCGTCATCAGGCCGACGGGGCGGGAGTTCAGGTCGAGACAGATCTCGCCCTCGCGCGCCGGCTTCCCGGTGACCGGATCGACGAGTGTCACCGTGAAGCCCGGGACGGCGCGGCCCATGGACCCGGGCTTGACCGGCTGCCCGGGCGTGTTGGCGATCTGGACGCTCGTCTCCGTCTGGCCGAAACCGTCGCGGATGGTCACTCCCCACGCCTGCTTCACCTGGTCGATGACCTCGGGGTTCAGCGGCTCCCCCGCGCCCACGACCTTGCGCGGCGGATTCCGCAACGCGGTCAGGTCGGCCTGGATGAGCATGCGCCAGACTGTGGGCGGGGCGCAGAAACTCGTGACGCCGCAGCGGTCGATCTGCTCCATCAACCTGGCCGCGTCGAAGCGCCCGTAGTTGTACAGAAACACCGTGGCCTCGGCGTTCCACGGGGCGAACACGTTGCTCCACGCGTGCTTGGCCCAGCCCGGCGACGAGATGTTGAGGTGGACGTCGCCCGGTTCGAGGCCGATCCAGTACATCGTGGACAGGTGGCCCACCGGGTACGAGACATGGGTGTGCCGCACGAGCTTCGGCTTCGCCGTCGTGCCCGAGGTGAAGTACAGCAGCAACTCCTCGTCGGCGCGCGTGGCGCCATCCGGTGAGAACACCGTGTCGGCCGTGTAGGCGTCGGTGAACGACTCCCAGCCCTCCGCGGGCTGCCCCACGGCGATGCGGGTGTAGTCACCGGTCACGTCGGCGAACTTGCCGGTGTCGGCGGCGCGGACCACCACGTGCCGCGCGTCGCCACGCTCCACGCGGTCGCGCAGGTCGGCGGGTCCCAGCAGCGTCGAGGCGGGGATGATCACCGCGCCCAGCTTGATGCACGCGAGGATGGTCTCCCACAACTCGACCTGGTTGCCGAGCATGAGGATCAGCCGGTCACCTCGCCGCACGCCCAGCGCGCGCAGCCAGTTGGCCACCTGGTTCGAGCGACGTGCGAGCTCGGGGAACGTCCAGCTGTTCTCCGAGCCGTCCTCCTCGACGATCCACAGCGCGGGCCGGGTGGCGTTGCCCTCCTCGGCGGCGATCCGGTCGAACCAGTCGAGCGCCCAGTTGAACTCGGTGAACTCCGGCCACGCGAACTCCGCCCGCGCCGCCGCGTAGTCCTCGCGGTGCGCCAGCAGCAGATCCCGTGCCTGCCGGAACCTCCGGTACGCCTCGGTGCCGCCTGTGCTGGCGCCTGTGATGGCGTCGTTGCCCACTCCTGCCTGCCTCCCTCACTCGCCCCGGAACTCGGGTTCCCGGCGCTGCAGGAACGCCTGCACCGCCTCGTTCAGATCGTGGCTGGGCAGGAACGCGGCGTTCCACGTCGCCACGTACCGCAACCCGGCGTCGATCCGCTGTTCGGTGTTGACGGAGAGTACGTCCTTGGCCCCCTGGACCACCAGGGGTGGGTTCGCCGCGATGTCGGCGGCCATGCTCCGCGCCGCCTCGAGTGTGGCGTCGCGGTCGGGGTGCACGTCGTTGACCAGACCGATCTTCTCGGCCCGGGCGGCGTCGATGTCCTTGCCGGTGAACGCGAGTTCCCGAAGGTGTCCCTCACCGATGATCGAGGCGAGCCGCTGCAGGCTGCCCATGTCGGCGACGATGGCGACCCGGACCTCGCGGACGCTGAACCGGGCGTCGGCACTGGCCAGGCGGATGTCGGCGGCGGCGACGAGATCCACTCCTCCCCCGATGCACCAGCCGGACACGGCGGCGATGACGGGCTTGCGGGTGCGTGCCACGGCCGTGATGGAGTCCTGCATCCGGCGGATCTCGTCGAGGAACTCGCGGCGTGGGCGGGCCAGCGCGTCGCCGCTGAGGTACCCGGCCCATGACGGCAGCATCGCGGCGAGGTCGAGACCGTAGGAGAAGTTCCGGCCGCTGCCGGTGAGCACGATGGCCCGCACGTCGGGGTCGGTGTCGAGTTCGGCGAAGGCGAGGGGGAGTTCGCGCCAGAAGTCCGGCCCCATCGCGTTGCCCTTGCCCGGTCCCAGCAGGGTCACCTCGGCGACGTGCCCGCCGCGCTCCACGCTCAGGGACACGTACTCGCCGGTCGGGTTGTTCGGTTCGCTGCCACTCATGGCCGTCATCCTCACCCACCGTCCGTCCGTGGCGGCAGTGGTGTGGCGGAGAGTGAGAGCGACGTCGCCACGACCTCGCCCCGGCATCGCCCCGGCGAGGCTCTCAGCGGGCCGGGTCGGTGTCGCCTGCGGACAGCCCGGCGACGGGACCGATGACGGTCACCGCCGGAGGCCGGACGCCCGCCTCCGCCACGGCCTCGGCCACCCCGGCGAGCGTCGAACGCACCACGCGCTGCGTCCGCAGCGTGCCCTCCTGCACGACGGCCACCGGTGTGTCCGCCGGGCGGCCCGCCGCGACCAGCGCGTCGGCGACGGCGCCGAGCCGTTCGACTCCCATCAGCAGCACGACGGTGCCGCGCATCCCGCCGAGCGCCTCCCAGTTCACGAGCGACCGATCGTCACCCGGCGGAACGTGTCCCGACACGACGACGACCTCGTGGGCCACCCCGCGGTGGGTCACCGGGACGTCCGCCGCCGCCGGTACCGAGAACGCGCTCGTCACCCCGGGCACCACGGTGACCGGGACACCGGCCTCCGCGCAGGCCTGGAGTTCCTCGAAACCCCGGCCGAAGACGTAGGGATCACCACCCTTGAGCCGCACCACGAACCGGCCGGCGCGGGCGTGCTCGATCAGCACGCGGTTGATGGCCTCCTGCGCGGCGGCGCGACCGTACGGGAGCTTCGCCGCGTCGACGAGGATCACGTGCTCGGGCAACTCGTCCAGCAGCTCGCGCGGAGCGAGCCGGTCGACCACCACGACATCGGCGCGCGAGAGTAGCCGCCGCCCGCGCACCGTGACGAGTTCGGGATCGCCCGGCCCGCCGCCCACGAGGGCCACGCCCCCGGCCCGCGGCACGTCCTCACCACGGCTACCGGGGTCGGCCACCGTGCCCGTCCGCAGTCCATCGAGCACCGCCTCGCGCACGGCGGAGGAACGCCGTGGCGTGCCGCCGGACAGCACACCCACCAGCAGGCCGTCGTGCTCGCCGACGGCGGGAGTGACCGCGCTGCCGGACGCGGCGGCGTCCGCGCGCACACAGAACACCCTGCGGCGCTCGGCCTCGGCCACGACGGCCGCGTTCACGTCGGCGTCGTCGGTGCACGCGAGCGCGTACCAGGCGCCGTCGAGATCACCGTCGCGGTACGGGCGGGAGTGCCAGACGCACTCGCCCGCGTCGACCGACGCCTGCACCGACGGCGTCGTGTGCGGGGCGACGACTTCCACCGACGCGCCCGCGGCGAGAAGGCGGGGCAGACGGCGCTGGGCGACGGTGCCGCCGCCCACGACGACGACCTTGCGACCCGTGAGGTCGAGTCCCGCCAGGTAGTGCTGCTCCTGCGGCATGCGGATCAGCTTGCCGCCGTGTGGGGGCGGACGGCGGGTCCCGTGGCGGTCGTCTCATTCCGCGTGCGCGGGCGTCTCAGCCTTCGGGACGCAGCAGCGAGAGCATCTCGGCGTTGTCGAACATCCGCGCCGTGTCCAGCGCCGACGGCTGCCCCAGTTCCGGGTCGGCACCGCCGTCGAGGAGTGCTCGCACGACCTCCGCCTCGTTCTTGAACACCGCGCCCGCGATCGGGCTCTGGCCCCGGTCGTTCAGCCGGTTGGGGTCGGCGCCCCGCTGCAACAGCGCGCGAACGGTGTCGGCGTGACCGTGGTAGGCGGCGAGCATCACCAGGGTGTCGCCCTTGTCGTTCGTCAGATTGGGCGAGATGCCCGCGTCGACGTACGCCGCGAGCGTCTCGGCACTGCCCTCCCTGGCGAAGCCGAACACCCTCGCCCAGAGGTCGAGCAGCTCCGCGTCGTCCGGTTCCGGCGAGGCGCTGTCGGTCATACCTCCAGCGTGCCACGAACGCGGGCGGCTCTCAGTCCCCGAGCCGGGCCTCGTCCGGGGCGACCGGCGTGGTCATCGGCGCAGGGAGCGGCGCAGGTACTCGGCGGTCACCGACCGCGGGTCGTCCAGCAGCCTGGAGGGCGGTCCGGTGAACACCACCTGCCCACCGTGGTGCCCCGCTCCCGGCCCGAGGTCGATCACCCAGTCGGCGCGCGCGACGAGATCGAGGTTGTGCTCCACCACGACGACCGTGTTGCCCGCGTCGACCAGCCGATCGAAGATCGTCACGAGTCGCCCGACGTCGGCGGGGTGCAGCCCGGTCGTCGGCTCGTCGAGCACGTACAGGCCGCGCCGGCCGTCGCGGCGCAGTTCGGTCGCCAACTTCAACCGCTGGCACTCCCCGCCGGAGAGGGTGCTCAGGGGTTGTCCGAGCCGGAGGTAACCCAGCCCCACGTCCGCGAGTGCTTCCAGCGTCGGCCGCAGTGCCGCCGCGTCGAGCACCACGCGAGCCCGGTCGACGGTGAGGTCGAGCACGTCGGCGATCGACCTGCCGTCCACGGTGTACTTGAGGACGTCCTCGGTGAACCGCCCGCCCCGGCACGTTGCGCACACGGACGTGACCCCTTCGAGGAAGGCGAGGTCGGTGAAGATCACGCCGAGCCCCCTGCACTCGGGACATGCGCCTTCCGAGTTGGGGCTGAACAGGGAGGGGCTGACGCCGTGGGCCCTGGCGAAGACGCCGCGGAGCGTACCGGCCAGGCCGCAGTAGGTGGCCAGGCTCGACCGCCGGTTCGCCGGCACCGCGCTCTGGTCGACCACCACGCAATCCGGGTGCTGTTCGAGCACCACGTCGACGAGGCTGCTCTTGCCCGACCCCGCGACACCGGTGACGGCGGTGAGCACCCCCGTGGGCAGGTCGACGTCCACGCCGCGGAGGTTGTTCCGCGTGGCGCCCCGGACCGGAAGACTTCCGATGGGTGTCCGCGACCCGGCGCGGAGGGTGAGCCCACGGCCGAACACCCGGCCGGTCGGGGTGTCGGCTTGTCCCAGGCCCGACACCGGTCCGCTGTAGACGACCTCACCGCCACCCGTACCTGCCGCCGGACCGAGGTCGATCACGTGGTCCGCGATCGCCACCACGTCGAGGTCGTGCTCCACGACGAGGACCGTGTTGCCCTTGTCCCGCAACCGCCGCAGCAGTTGGGTGAGCCGGTCGATGTCGCGCGGGTGCAGCCCCACGGAGGGCTCGTCGAAGACGTAGAGCATCTCGGTCAGGCTGCTGGTGAGGTGACGCACCATCTTGATTCGCTGCGACTCGCCTCCGGACAGCGTGTTCGTCGGCCTGGCGAGACTGAGGTAACCGAGCCCGATCCCGACGAGCGCCTCCAGACGTTCGACGAGACTCTCCACCACCGGCCCGGCCGTCGGGTCTTCCACGGCGCGGACGACGTCCACGAGATCACCGATCTCCATCGTCGTGCACTCGCTGATGGTGCGTCCGGCCACCCGCACGGACCGCGCGACCTCGTTCAGGCGTTCGCCATGGCAGTCGGGGCAGACCGCCGACCTCGTGAACGCGTCGACCACGGCCTGCTTGCGGGCGGAGACCTCACCCTCGGCGTGCAGGTAGATGCGCGTGAAGTGCTCGGCGAGCCCCTCGTAGTCCTTCGGCACCGGCCTGCCGAGCCGCCGGACCGCCTCGCCGCCGTGGATCAGTGCCGCGCGCTGCTCCGGCGACCACTCCCGCAACGGGGTGCTGAGCGGGAACAGGCCGGTGTCGGCGTACTGCCGGTACCAGTACTTCTCCTGACCGCGCGTGGCGCCGAACCCCGGCAACAGGATCGCGCCCTCCTCCAGCGACCGGTCGAGGTCGACGAACCGGTCGGTGTCGGCGGTGACGATCCGGCCCAGCCCGCTGCACCGCGGGCACATGCCGGTCGGGTCGTTGAACGAGAACAGCGTCGACTCGCCCACCCACGGCTCGCCGACGCGGGAGAACAGCAGGCGCAGCAGAGTGTAGCTGTCGGTGATCGTGCCCACTGTGGAGCGTGCGTTGCCGCCGAGCCTGCGCTGGTCGATCACCACGACCGGAGAGAGGTTCTCGACCAGATCGACCGCCGGCCTGCCGTAACTCGGCAGGCGGTGCCGGACGAAGGCGGGGAACGTCTCGTTCAGCTGGCGTTGCGCTTCCGCGGCGATCGTGTCGAACACCAGTGAGGTCTTGCCCGAGCCCGACACACCGGTGAACGCGGTGATCGCTCGACGGGGGATCGTCAGGTCGAGGTTCTTCAGGTTGTGCTGGCGAGCCCCGATGAGTCGAATCCGTACGTCTGACATGAGATCGACCCTAGGAACGGTTGTGGTCGGATCCTGGCCACAATCCGCGGTATCGTTCCGCTCGATGGGGACGCCAGGGTCGCGCATGCTGGAACTGCTGTCGTTGTTGCAGGACGGCAGGTCGTGGCCCGCCGCGGAGCTGGCCGACCGGCTCGGTGTCTCGTCCCGCACCCTGCGACGTGATCTCGACCGGCTCCGTGACCTCGGCTATCCGGTGTCGTCGTCACGGGGCCCGGGTGGGCACTACCGGCTCGTCGCCGGGCGTGCTCTCCCGCCGCTGCTCCTCACCGACGAGGAGGCGGTCGCCACCGTGGTGGGGCTGCGGTTGGCCGCTCCGGCCGATCCCACCGGAGCAGCGGAAGGCGCCCTGCGCAAACTCGGGCAGGTGCTTCCTTCGCGGTTGCGGCATCGGGTGCAGGCCGTCGCCGCCTCGATCGAGCCGGGTTCCCGGCGCACACCGGTGGCAGCGGATCTGCGGGTACTCCAGACGCTTGGCACCGCCGCGCACACGCACCAGGACGTGCGCTTCCGGTACGAGGGCAAGGCGGGCGTGGTCACCCGAAGGCGGGTGGAGCCGTACCGGTTGGTGCAACTGAGTCGAGGCTGGTACGTCCTCGGGTGGGACCGTGATCGCGGCGCCTGGCGCACCTTCCGCCTGGACCGGATCAGCGAGTTGAGCGTGCCCGGGACGACGTTCACCCCACGCGCGCTGCCGGAGAGCTCCGTCCCGTTCCCGAGTGGCACCGGTGCTCCCTCCGTCGGGGAACAAGGCATCGTGCGGTTCTCGGCACCGCTCGCCGTCGTCTCCGAGCGGCTTGTCGCCGAGGTGGGCTACCTGGAGGCTGTCGACGAGGACACCTGCCGCTACGTCACGGTGCCGGACAGCTGGGAGTGGCTCGCCGTCGCCATCGCCACGGTCGGGGTGCCCTACATCGTCGAGGGCCCTCCCGAACTCGTCGCCCAGTCCCGGCGGCTGGCCGAGCGGATCGCCGCCGCGGCGGGCGGCTGATCACCCCTCGGTGGAGCAGCGGCCACGCCGGCCGGGTTAGGATTGACAACACGTGTAGTCAATCACGGAACCGGACCATGACGGACACCGATCGCACCTGGGCGGGCACCACGCTGGCCGATCGCAGAGCCACGCGCCGGCGACAGCTTCTCGACGCGGGTCTGGACCTGCTCGGCACGTCCGGCGGAACGGCCGTGAGCGTGCGGGCGGTCTGCCGGAACGCGCAGCTCACCGAACGGTACTTCTACGAGAGTTTCGCCGATCGCGACGAACTCGTCGTCGCCGTCTACGACCATGTCGCCACCCTCGCCCACCAGGTACTCGTCGATGCCGTCGAGCTCGCGGGCCCCGAACCACGTGACCGTGCCGAGGCAGCGGTGTCGGCGTTCGTGACACTCGTCCTCGACGACCCGCGCAGGGGCCGGGTGCTCCTGCTCGCGCCGCTTGCCGACCCGGCGCTGCGGCGCATCGGCGCGCAGCGGCTGCCCATGTTCGCCGATCTGGTGTCCGAACAGCTTTCCGACCGCGTCGACGACGAGGACCGGACCATGACGGCGACCGCGTTGGTGGGAGGGCTGGCGAACCTGTTCATCGCCTATCTGAGCGGCACACTCGACGTCACCCGCGAACGGCTCACCGCCCACTGTGTCCGGCTGGTGCTCGGCGCGGAGGCGTTGCACTCGTGACGTCCCCGCCGCGGAGGGCACGGCGCGACGGGGACGTACACGAACTGTGAACACGGCGCACTGCGCCTGTCGTCAGGCGGCGCCCAGCAGGTGTTCGAAGGCCAGCTGGGACAGTTGCGCGTAGGCGTAGCCTCGCGCGGCCGCGGCCTCGGCGTCGAAGTCCTCGAACGCCGTGCGGTCGGCCTTGAGATCGGCGATGGTCTCCCCCTCGCCCAGCGTCGGCTGCGACAGCTCCGGCACCCGGGAGCTCTCGAGCGCCTCGGCCACCCTGGGGTCGGCGCGGAAGGCCCTGGCGCGCTCGCGCAGCAGCAGGTACGACCGCATGCAGGCCTCCGCGCTCGCCCACACCCCGTCGAGGTCCTCGGTGCGCGGCGGCTTGTAGTCGAAGTGGCGGGGCCCGTCGTAGCCGCCGTGTTCCAGCAGGTCCACGAGGAAGAACGCCGACAGCACGTCGCCGTGCCCGAACACGAGGTCCTGGTCGTAGCGCGGACCGTGCTGACCGTTGAGGTCGATGTGGAACAGCTTGCCCTGCCACAACGCCTGGCCGATGCCGTGCACGAAGTTCAGGCCCGCCATCTGCTCGTGCCCGACCTCGGGGTTCACGCCCACCAGCTCGTGGTGCTCCAGCGTGGAGATGAACGCCAGCGCGTGCCCGATGGTGGGCAGCAGGATGTCCCCTCGCGGCTCGTTGGGCTTCGGCTCCAGTGCCAGCCGCAGGCCGTAGCCCTGGTCGATCACGTACTGCGCGAGCGTGTCGATGCCCTCGCGGTAGCGGTCCATCGCGGCCCGCACGTCCTTCGCCGCGTCGGTCTCGCTGCCCTCGCGACCGCCCCACAGCACGTACGTCGTGGCCCCGAGCTCGGCGGCGAGGTCCATGTTGCGCATGACCTTGCGCAGGGCGAACCGGCGGATGTCCCGGTCGTTGTTGGTCAGGCCGCCGTCCTTGAACACCGGGTGGGTGAACAGGTTGGTGGTGGCCATCGGCACCACGAGACCCGTCTCGTCGAGTGCGGCGCGGAACCGGCTGATGCGCTTGGAACGTTCACCGTCGTCGCTGCCGAACGGGATCAGGTCGTCGTCGTGGAACGTCACACCCCACGCGCCGAGTTCGGCGAGCCGGTGCACGGCCTCGACGGCGTCGAGCGCCGGACGGGTGGCGTCGCCGAACGGGTCTCTCGCCTGCCAGCCCACCGTCCACAGTCCGAAACTGAACTTGTCCTCCGCCACGGGTTTGCCGACCACGGTGTCCTCCCGCTTCCTTGTGCGTCGTTGGCGCCGCAATAGTTCGATCACTGAACTTATGCGTCCCTCGCCACAGGGTCAAGGTTTTCGTTCAACGCCTGAACGAATACGATGACCGGGTGACCGACAGTGGCCCCGCGGGCCAGCACACCGTCCGGCGCCACAACTGCGCCCTCGTGCTGGGCGCGATCGCTTCCTCCCCCGGCGTGTCCCGGGCCGGAGTCGCCGCGCGCACCGGGCTCACCAAGGCCACGGTGTCGACCCTCGTCGACCGGCTCGTCACCGCGTCGCTGGTGCGGGAGGAGGGTCGTCAGCATCGCAGTGGTCCGGGCAGGCGCGGGACCTCGCTGTCCCTGTCCCCCGACGGTCCGTGTGGTCTCGGTGTGGAGATCGGGGTCGACTACCTCGCCACCTGCGTGGTCGGCCTCACCGGCGAGGTGCGCGACGAGCGGGTGCGGCGGGTCGACAACCGGGACCGGCCGCCGGGCCGCGTGCTGGCCCGGGTGGCCCAGGAACTCGGCCGGGCACTCGCGCGCGCCGAGGGCGAGCGGATCACCGTCGGCGGCGTGGGCGTCGCCGTGCCCGGGCTGGTCGAGGCGCCGAGTGGCCGCGTGATCGTCGCGCCGAACCTCGGCTGGCAGGACGTCGACCTCGCCGCCGAGCTTCGCAGGCGGGTGCCCGTGCTGCCCGGTGACCTCGTGGTCGGCAACGAGGCGAACCTCGCCGCCGTCGCCGAACTGGACGCCCTGCGGCACCGCGACGAGAGCGTGCTCGACAGCTTCGTGCACGTGTCCGGCGAAGTCGGTATCGGAGCGGGCATCGTGCTGGGCGGCGTGCTGTTCGACGGCAGCCACGGATTCGGTGGCGAACTCGGCCACTTTCCCGTGCAGGCGCGCGGTCCGCGGTGTCCGTGCGGGGCACGCGGCTGTCTCGAACGGCTCGCGGGACAGGACGCCATACTCGAACGCGCTCGCGCCGACGACGTCGAGACGCTGGTGAGCCTGCTCGACGCGGGCGAGCGCACGGCCACCGCCGCCGTCCGCTCGGCGGGCCGGATGCTGGGCTCGGCGCTGTCCGCCGTGGTCAACCTCCTTGACGTGCCCACGATCGTGCTCGGAGGAACCTACGCGCGGCTGCACCCCTGGCTGGCGGACCCGCTCACCGCCGAACTGACCGACCGGGTCATGGGTTCACCGTGGCGGCCGGTGGAGGTGCGCCGGTCGGTGCTCGGCGCCGAGGCGGCGGTTCGGGGAGCCGCAGCCTCCGCTCTGCGAACGGTGCTGACCGACCCCGACACCTACATCGCCCGCTTCACTCAGGCGGAGGAACGCACCACCAACTCGGTGGGCAACAGGATCGAGGGCGGCAGCGGTTCCTCTCCGGCCAGTTGAGCGAGCAGCCGCCACGTCATCGTCCGGCCGAGTTCCTCCACCGGCTGGCGCACCGTGGTGAGTGCCGGCGTCACCGTCGTGGCCAGGACGGAGTCGTCGAAACCCACCACGGCGACGTCGCCGGGCACGCTGCGACCCCGTGCCGCCAGTTCCCGCAGCGCCCCCACCGCGATGATGTCCGCGGCGGCGAACACGGCGTCGAGTTCCGGATGCCGGTCCAGCAGCTCCGCCATGGCCGCCGCGCCCGCGTCGACGGTGAAGTCGCTGTGCACCACGGCGTCGGTGCCGAGCCGGGCCTCCGACAGTCCGCGTCGCCACCCCGCCAGCCGGTCGATGCCCACCGCCATGTCGGTGGGCCCGGCCAGCGTGCCGATGCGGCGGCGGCCGCTGGAGACCAGGTGCCGAGCGGCGGTCAGCGCGCCGGTGAAGTTGTCGGCGTCCACGTACGGCACGTCGCCTCCGCTGAGCGGGCGCCCGCCCGCCACCACCGGCAGCCCCGCCTCCGCGAGACGCTGCGGCAGCGGGTCGTCGCCGTGCATGCTCACCACCAGCGCACCGTCGACGTGGCCGCTGCACAGATACTTCTCCAACCGCGCCCCGTCGTCGTCCTCGGCGAGCATCATGAGCACGAGCTGCCGGTTGCTGCCGGACAGTCCGGCATGCACTCCGCGCAGCACTCCGGCGAAGAACGGATCGCCGAAAACCCGTTCACCCGGCTCGGACACCACCAGGGCCACCGAGTTCGTCCTGCGTGTCACGAGACTGCGGGCGGCCTCGTTGGGTACGTACCCGAGCGCCTCGATGGCTCGCGTCACGGCCTGCCGGGAACGCCCGCTCACCCCCGGCGAGTCGTTGATCACCCGGGAGACGGTCGAGCGGGACACGCCCGCCACCCTCGCCACTTCCTCCAGCGTGGGTGCGCCACGGTGCTCGACCGCCGCGTCCCCGGGCTCGATCATCGTCGTCCTGCCAAACCGTTGTCCGCCATCACTCGCGAATACCATGCAGCACTCGCCTTGGGCGTCCTGCGCTGGGTGTCGTAGTCCACGTGCACCAGTCCGAAGCGCTTGGCGTAGCCCTCGGCCCACTCGAAGTTGTCGAGCAGCGACCAGTAGAAGTATCCACGCAGATCGACGCCCTGCTGGACGGCGCTGTGCGCGGCCCGGAGGTGCCCCTCCACGAAGGCGATGCGGTCGGTGTCGTCGATGCGACCATCGACCTGGCGGTCGTCGGGGAAAGCCGCTCCGTTCTCGGTGATGTAGAGCGGCAGCCGCGGGTACTCGGTGTGAAGCCGCAGCAGCAGCCCGGTCAGCTCGCCCGCGTTGATGTCCCATCCGGAAGCCGTCTGTGGCAGTCCACGCCCAGGGAAGCTGACGTGGTCGACACCGACCCATTCGGACGGTGGTCCGGAGTTCTCGCCCGGCACCGACGACACGTGCAGGTCACGGTAGTAGTTGACGCCGAGGAAGTCCACGCCCGCGCCGATGACGGTCTCGTCGCCCTCTCGCACGACCCCGGAGAACCCGAACGGTTCCAGGTCCGCGCGGACGTCCTCGGGATAGCGGGCACGCAGCACCGGGTCGAGGAACAGCCGGTTCTGCAGTCCGTCCACGCGGCGGGCCGTTTCGAGATCCTGTGCGTTGCCGGGATCGGCCACGTTGACCGGGAACAGGTTGAGTGTCACCCCGACCTCGGCTCCGGGCACCCGTGCCCGGACGGCGGCCGTACCGAGCCCGTGTGCCAGCAGCAGGTGGTGTGCGGCGGCGACCGCCGCCCTCGGTTCCGTGCGGCCCGGCGCGTGCCTGCCCGAGCCGTACCCGAGGAAGGCCGAGCACCACGGTTCGTTCAGCGTGGTCCACGTCGACACCCGGTCACCCAGCCGGTCCACCACGGCCTCGGCGTAGTCGGCGAAGCGGTAGGCCACCTCACGCGAGGTCCAGCCACCCCGCTCCTCCAGCGCCTGGGGCAGATCCCAGTGGTACAGCGTCGGCCAGGGCCTGATGCCCGCATCCAGCAGCGTGTCCACCAGCCGCTCGTAGAAGTCGAGGCCTGCGGGGTTGACTTCACCCCCGTCGGGGCGCACCCGTGGCCACGCCAGTGAGAACCGGTAAGCCCGCACCCCGAGATCGCGCATCAGCGCGACGTCGGAAGGCATCCTCCGGTAGTGGTCGGTGGCCGGATCGCCCGTGTCACCGCCCACGACCGCGCCCTCTTTCGCGCAGAAGGCGTCCCAGATGGACGGTGAACGTCCGTCGGCGGTGGTCGATCCCTCGACCTGGAACGCCGCGGTGGCCACTCCCCACAGAAAACCGGCGGGAAACGTCACGGGTTCCCTCGAGTCCACAGCGGAGCTCTCTTGCTCGTGAATCGTCGACACCAACTTACCCCTTCACAGCGCCTTGCATGATCCCGGCCACGATCTGACGGCCGAGCAGGAAGAACACGACGAGAATCGGGACGGTGGCCAGCGTGGTGCCCGCGAGCACCAGCGAGTAGTCCACGTAGTACCCGCTCTGCAACTTCTCCAGTGCCACCTGGACGGTCGGGTTGTCCGGTCCCAGAGCCACCAGCGGCCACAGGAAGTCGTTCCACGACGTCATGAACGTGAACATCGCGAGGAACGCCGCCGCGGGCCGGACGGCGGGCAGGCACACGTGCCAGAACACGCGGATCATCGAACAACCGTCCATCCGCGCGGCCTCGATCAGCTCGTACGGCACCGCGCTGACGGTGTACTGGCGCATCCAGAACACGCCGATCGCGGTGACCAGGTTCGGCACGATCACGGCCTGGAGCTCGTTCGCCCAGCCCAGCTCCGCCATCGCCATGTACAGCGGGATGATGCCGAGCTGGGTCGGCACCGCCAACGTCGCCACGACGAACAGGAACAGCGCGTTGCGACCCTTGAACCGCAGCTTGGCGAAGGCGAAACCCGCGAGGCTAGAGAACAGCACCGTCGAGATCGTCACGGAGCCCGCCACGATGATGCTGTTGCCCAGCGCCTTCCAGAACGGCACGGTGTCGAAGACCCGCGCCGCGTTGGCGAAGAAGTTACCGCCCGGAACCAGCGGTGGGATCTGCTCGGTGAGCATCGAGTTGTCCCGGCTGGCCACCAGGAACGACCAGTAGAACGGGAAGACCGAACCGAGCACGAAGGCGGTGAGCAGGCCGTAGACCCAGAAGTTGGGGCGGCCCGGTCCGGAGATCCGAGGCCGTCTCCTGGTGCGGGCGAGGGGAAAGGTGCTCATCGGTCCTCCCCGGTCGAGGCGATGCGCCGGGTCAGGAAGAAGTTGATCAGCGCGATGCCGATGACGAGCACGAACAGAACCCACGCGATGGCGGACGCGTAACCGAGGTCCTCGCGCTCGAACGCGGCCTGGTACATGTACAACGTGACCGTCTGGAACTGGTTGGTGGACCCACCGTTGTTCGAGCCGGGCATGGCGTCGAACAACTTGGGCTCGGTGAAGATCTGGAGCCCGCCGATCGTCGACGTGATCACCACGAAGATCAGCGTGGGACGCAGCATCGGCAGGGTGACACTGAGGAACCGGCGCACCGCACCGGCCCCGTCCACGACGGCGGCCTCGTGGACCTCCCGTGGAATGGCCTGCATCGCGGCCAGCACGATGAGGGCGTTGTAGCCCGTCCAGCGCCAGTTCACCATGATGGCGATCGCGACATGGCTGGCGAAGCGATCGGCCTGCCAGTCCACCCGGTCGAGCCCCACCAGTTCCAGGATCCCGTTGACGAGCCCGTACTGTGGGCCGAACAGGTTGGCGAAGATGATCCCCAGAGCCACCAGGCTCGCGACGTACGGCATCAGCACACCGACCCGCCAGCCGGTGGAGAACCGCACCCGCGTGTTGAGCAGCGCGGCGAGCAGCACCGCGATGATGATCTGCGGGACGCTGGAGAGCAGGAAGATGCTCACCGTGTTGGTCAACGTCTTCCAGAACTGCGCGTCACCGAAGAGCTGGACGTAGTTGTCCAGCCCCAGGAACGTGGGGTCGTCGTCGATCAGCTCCCAGTCGAAGAACGACACGTACCCCGTGTACAGCAGGGGGAACAGACCGACGATTCCGAAGATGACGAAGAAGGGCGCCACGTAGAGGTACGGCGAGTAGCGCACGTCCCACCGGCTCAACCGGTCGCGCCAGCTCGGGCGCGACGGGTGCGGTGGCGAGCCCGTGGGCTCGTGCGCCACTGCCTCGTCCTCGACGGCCGCCTGGGCGGGGCTCGACTGAGTCACGTCCGCTCCCGTCAGGACGCGATCTGCTTGGCGGAGGTGACGAACTGCTGCCATCCCTCGTCGGCCGAGGCGCCCTGCTCCACCGACTGCAACGCCGGTGTCAGCGCGTTCTCCTGGATCTTGCCGTCACCCGGTCCCTTGTACTGGGCCTCGCCGATCTCCTTCGCCTGCTTCGAGAACAGTTCACCGATCTCCGCCCCACCGAAGTAGTCGTTGGTGGCCGAGAGCAGCTCCGGCGACTCCAACGCCTCGACCTGGCTCGGGAACACCCCCGCGGCCTTGAAGGCCTTGATCTGCTGCTCGGGAGCAGTCAGCCATGCCGCGAACGCCGCGGCCTCCTCGGCGTGCTCGCTCTGTGTCGGTACCGCGAGGTAGGAGCCGCCCCAGTTGCGCGGCCCGCCCGGGAAGGTGTCGGTGACGGCCCACTTGCCCGCGAGTTCCTCACCCGCCTGCTCCTCGATCACCCCGAGCATCCAGGACGGGCACGTCTTCGTGGCGAACGCCGACTGCGTGAACCCGCTGTTCCACTCGTTGGAGAACGCCACCAGCCCCGCCGACTGGCCGCGCTTCGCCGCGGCGGTGACCTGGTCCCAGTTCTTCCTGATCTCGGGGTTCGACTCGATGGTCAGCCGGTTCCGCCGGTCGAAGTAACCGACGTCCAACTGGTTCTGCATCGCGTTGAAGATCTGCGCCGACGAGTCGAACCACGCGACGTCGTCGACCTTCGCGATGAACTCGTCACCTGCTTCGAAGTAGCTGTCCCAGGTGGCGAAGATCTCGCCCACCTCGTCCGGCTCCGACGGCAGGCCGGCCTGCTCGAAGAGGTCCTTGCGGTAACACATCGCCAGCGGGCCGATGTCGGTGCCGTACCCGATGAGCTTGCCGTCGGAGTCCTGGGCGGCCTGGTACTTCCAGTCGAGCCAGCGCTCGGGACCCGCCTCGGCGGGGCCGATCTCACGCAGGTCGTGGAAGCGACTGGACTTGTCCAGCGCCTCGGGGAGGTGCGCCTCCTCGATGGCGACGACGTCGTCGAGGCCCGATCCTGCGCCGAGCTTGGTGAAGAGGGCCTGGTGGTACGGACCGCCCTGGCCCGTGGTGTGGGGAACGATGTCGATGTCCGGATGCAGGCGCTCGTACTCGGCGTACAGCTCCTCGTACCCGAACTCGTTGAACGTCGAGATGCTGATCTGGAGCCTGCCGTCGGAGTCGGCGGCGTCGCCGCCGCAGGCCACGGTCACCAGGCCGGCCACGGCCACGGCGGAGGCCGCGGCGATGGCGCGGCCGGCGCGGCTGGCGCGTCTGGCTCCTCGGATGTGGTGTCGCACGGTCACCCCTCGTTGGGTTGGCTACACGAAAACTGGGAGCGCTCCCAGTCGAGTGAGCAGCCTGCACCCTCACCCATCCGGGTGTCAATGCTCGATGACCAGCTTGTTACCAAACCACCCATGCATAATCCGGACAATTTGCCACCCATATTCGGGAGCGCTCCCAAAATTCGTGTCCGCACTTCCAGGACTGCCGTCCAGCCGAGGGGGCCGGGTACGGTGCGCGTCCAAGAACCACGCTCCCGGAGCGAAGGAGGCGACGTCGCCCCTGGATTCGACGTCCTCGGCAACGGAGAACACACGGTCGTCGCCGTGCACGGACGACGTTCCGGTACGTCTTCGTGAACCTGCGCGGCTACGGCGACCGCTGGGACGAGCCGGGCGAGCACACTCTCGCCGAAGCCGCGTCCGACGTGCTCGCCGTGGCCGACACGCTGTCGGCCGACCGGTTCTCGCTCGTCGGCCAATCGATGGGCGGCACCGTGATACAGCGAGTTCTCGCCGGCGCGCCCGACCGCGTGCGCGCGCGGGTCGGCATCTCGCCCGTGCCCGCGTCCGGTGTGCCGTTCGACGGAGAGGGCTGGGCACTGTTCTCAGGCGCCGCAGCCGACCCGGAGAAGCGACGCGCGATCATCGACCTCACCATCGGCAACCGGCTCACCAGGGTCTGGCTCGACTCGATGGTGCGGCACTCCCTGGAGCACTCCGACGAGCGCCTTCGCCGACTACCTGCTCGCGTGGGCCAAGACGGACTTCCACACCGAGATCGAGGGAAACCCGGTGCCGGTGAAGGTGATCGTCGGGGAACACGACCCCGCCCTCGGTGAGGAGACCATGCGGCAGACGTTCACCCGGTGGTATCCGAACTGCACCGTGGACGTCCTCACCAACTGCGGCCACTACGGCGTCGACGAGACGCCCGTCGCACTCGCGACGAGCCTGGAGTCGTTCCTGCGCGGTCCCCTGACAGGGCCGGGCTTTCCGGAGAGCGAGTACCTGGAGCTCCTGCACTCCGAGCGCCGCCGCTTCACGTGGGTCATGCGCGTCTACGGTGGCCGGTCGGCCGGGCAGGCGGAGGCCGAGGCCCGCCAGGCGTACCCGTACGAGCCACCGGAGTACGTCCACCGGGGCGTCGAGTCCCACGAGACGACCTGGCACTGGGCGATGCTCACACTGCACGGTCACGGCTACCCGGACCGGTACCCGGAGACGCCGCCCGCCGCCTACGACGCGATCGACTGACGCCTCACACGGCGGAGATCGTCCACGCGACGTCGTGTGTCGCACCGGGATCGAGGTGCACGACGTCGCGGCCGCTGTTGAACGCGTCGGGCGGGCACGTCATCGGCTCCAGTGCCAGGCCCGTACGGTGAAGGTGCGGTTCCGGCCGGTCGGCGGTGTGCACCTGAACCCACGGGCAGGCGCGGTCCCAACGCATTCGCACGCCGTGCCCGTCGGCGGCCAGCAACAGCGCCTCGGCCTCACCGGTGCCGTCGAACTCCACGTCCCCGTAGGCGTGGTCGATCTCGACACCGCCGATCGTCGTTCCCTCACGGAAGTCGAACGCCGAGCCTGCGACAGCGCGCTCCCCGGTGGGCAGTAACCGTTCGGGGTCCACGTCCAACACGCGGCGCGCGGGCAGTCGCAGGGTCCAGTCGTCCACCCGGCCCTCGCCCGCCACGAGGTAGGGGTGGAGCGAGCAGCCGTAGGGCGCCGTGCCGCCGCCGACGTTGCGGGCCGACAACCGGACCGTCAACCCGACCTCGGTGAGGTCGTACGTCACGCGTAGCTCCAGCCGGAACGGATAGCCGGGTGTCGGCCACAACGGACACTCCAGCTCCAGCCGGGAGGCGGTACGACTCAACGGCCGCCACGGCACCCAGACGACGAGGCCGTGCAGGGCCGTACCGCGTTCCGGCTCCGTGACCGGTAGCTGCCTGGTTCGTCCCTCGTGGACGTACCGCCCGTCGGCCACGCGGTTGGGCCACGGCGCCAGCACCGCGCCCGAGTAACCGGGCATGATCTCGTCCTCGGCGAAACTCCGCACCAACGGCCTGGCCCGGTGTGTGAGCGTGCGCAGTGCCGCGCCCACCTCCGTCACCGTGGCCGCGTAGTCACCAGCCCGGAGTTCGAACTGCTCACCCGACGGTCGCATCCGACATCCCTCCCCGCTCATGGCCGCAGCAGTACCTTCACCGCGCCCGCGCGGCGGTCGCCGACCGTGCGCAGGGCCTGTTCGGCCTCCTCCAGCCCGAACTCGTGGGTGACGATGCGTGCGGGGTCGAGTGTTCCGGCGCCGAACGCCCGCACGGCGTGGACCCACGCTCGCGGCGGCGCGCCGAACACGGTGTGCACGGCGATCTGGTTGACCACGAGCTCGCGGGTGCCGAGGGTGTCGTGCTCGTCGGGAATGCCGGTGAGCACGACGCGTCCGCCACGCCGGGTGAGCCGGACCGCCGCCGCGGCGGTGCCCCGGTGCCCGGCCGCTTCCACCACGGCGTCGAACGTCCCGGCAAGTGTTTCGACCTCGTCGGGAGAGACGAGTCCGCTCGCTCCACACGCGGCGGCCAGTTCGGTCCGCGAGGGGTTCGGGTGCACGACCACGAGCTCGGCGGGACTGTGCGCGTGCAGCAACTGCGTGGCGAGCAGCCCGAGCGTTCCGCCACCGACCACGGCGACGCGTTCGCCCTGCCGCACATCGGCCCGCAGGCACGCCTCCGCGACGCAGGCGGCGGGTTCCAGGCCCGCGGCCGACCGTAGGTCCGCGCCGGTGGGCAGCACGTGCAACAGCCTGGCCGGTACCCGCAGCCACTCCGCCCACGCGCCGTCCTGGGTGAAACCCGTCTCGTCGTAGGGGGCATGGCACACGGTCGGCTCGCCGCGGCGGCAGGCCGCGCACACCTGGCATGACCGGAACCCCTCCCCCACCACCGGCATGCCGACGAGGGCGCCGTCCACGTCGTCACCCACCGCCTCCACGGTGCCGGACCACTCGTGCCCCGGCACGATCGGGTAACGCGAGAACGCGGCGGGTCGTCCGCCCTCGAACAACTCCACGTCGGAGCCGCAGATCCCGGTGTACGCGACGCGGACGAGAGCCTCTCCCCGGCCGGGCTCCGGCCTGGGTGTCGTGACGACCCGCAGGCTGCCCGGCCGTTCGATCCGGACGGCACGGGCCATCGTGCCCGTCGCTCCCGTGGGCGGTCCCGCGGTGCTCTCCGTGATTTCCATGCGCTCTCCCTGGTCTGGCGGACGCGGGTCGTATCAGCCGGCGAAGGTGGGGGCGGGCAGCCCGCGAACACCGGGACGGCAGCGGAACAACGCGCCCGCGTCCGGTTGCTCGTCGTCGGGCACTCCCTGCCGTGAGGTGGTGATGTAGAGATCCGTGAGGTCGGCTCCGCCGAAGGCGCAGGAGGTCACCTGTCGCGGCCCGACCTCGATCACCTCGTCCAGCGTTCCGTCGGTGGTGTAGCGGTGCACGGCGCCACCGCCCCACAGGGCGACCCACAGCCCGCCGTCGGCGTCGAGGGCCAATCCGTCGGGCATGCCGAGCTCGGGCGGGATCTCCACCACCGTGCGACGTTCGGAGAAGCCGGCGGTGTCAGGGTCGAAGTCGAAGGCGTCGATCCGCTGCGTGGGCGAGTCGACGTAGTACACGGTGTCACCCTCGGCGCTCCAGACGATGCCGTTGGAGATGGTGACGCCCGTGAGCACGGTGCGCGTGGTGCCGTCGGGATCGAGCCGGTACAGGCCACCGCGACCGGGAGCCTCGTCGTAGGCCATCGATCCGCAGTAGAAGCGTCCCTGGCGGTCACAGCCTCCGTCGTTCATCCGCACCGACTCGTCGCTCCACAACGGACTCAGCGTGGTGACGTCGCCGGTGTCCGGATCGGTGAGCGCGAATCCGCGTTCCACCGCCACGACGAGTCCGCCCCGGGACCGGGGCCGGACGGCGGCGGCCACCCTGGACACGTGCACGCGCGAGATGTCCGCCTCACCCGGCGCCCACCCGAGCACGTCCCCGCGCAGCATGTCCACCCACCGCAGTCGGGCCACGCCGCTGTCCCACACGGGTCCCTCACCGTGCTGGGCGCAGACGTCGGTCACCTGGTCCGCGCGCGGCATCAACGCGCCCCGCACGCCGGCGGATCGATGATCATCGAAGGCTCCATCCCGTACGTGCCAACACCGAGAGACTCCACTATTGTTAGCGCTAACATATATCCCGTCAAGGTCAATCCCACTGAAGAAAAGAGCTTCCGCCCCCGCCGTGCGCGGGTGAATGTGATCGCTCACTATGATCGGTGCAGCTCAGGTCGCCGATCGGCGCCTGCGCGGCGTGGCCGCGTACGCCCGGCGGTACCGTCGGTGTGAAACCAAGTTTCCGGAGGTAGGAATGGCGAGGAACGCGCCCCCGCGGCGGTCGCCGAGGCAACGGCCCGCGGTGATGGCCGACGTCGCCCGGCTGGCCGGGGTGTCCCAGCAGACGGTGTCGCGCGTGCTCAATCACCACCCTTCCGTCTCCCCCGGTACCCGCACCCGGGTCATGGCCGCCATCCAGGAACTCGGCTATCGCCCCAACTCCGCCGCGAGAGCACTCGTCACCAAACGCACCAAGGTCATCGGCGTGGTCGGTTTCGACACCTCGCTCTACGGACCCGCCAGCACACTTCTGGGCCTGGAGCAGGCGGCGCGCTCCGCGGGTTACTTCGTCAGCGTGGCCAGTGTCCGGACCCCGGACGGTGAGGCCGTGGAGCAGGCGCTGCAGCGGCTCACCGGCCAGTCGGTGGAGGGCGTCGTGGTCATCGCGCCGCAGCGGGCGACCGTCGAGGCCCTCGCGAACGCGCCCGCCGACCTGCCGCTCGTGGTCGTGGAGGGCGGCGACGGCAACGGCAGGCCGGTGGTGTGCGTGGACCAGGTAGAGGGTGCGCGCCTGGTGACCCGGCATCTGCTCGACCAGGGCGCGCCCACCGTGTGGCACGTCGCGGGACCGACGGAGTGGCTGGAGGCGCAGAGCCGGGTCGAGGGGTGGCGCAGGGCACTGCGGGACGCGGGCGTCGAGCCCCCTGAGCCACTGCGCGGCGACTGGAGTCCCGCGTCGGGCTACTCGGCCGGGCAACTGCTCGCCGAGCGCTCCGACGTACGTGCCGTGTTCGTGGCCAACGACCAGATGGCGCTCGGTGTGCTGCGCGCCTTCCACGAACGCGGGGTGTCCGTGCCCGACGACGTACTCGTGGCTGGGTTCGACGACATCCCGGAGTCGGCCTACTTCACGCCACCGCTGACCACCGTGCGACAGGACTTCGACGCCGTGGGCAGGCGCAGCATCGAGCTGTTGCTCGAACTCATCAACGGCGGCCCGGCGGAGAGCACGGAAGCCGTCGGGACGGCCGCGGCCATCGTGCCCCCGGAGCTGGTCGTACGGCAGAGCACCGTGGGCAGGCGCCGCCGTCCCCGTTCGTGAGCCGTGGCGTGACGAGGTGCCGGGCGAAACGCTCCGCACGTTCCGCCCGGCACCGGATCGGCTCAGCCCAGCCGGAATGTCGCCCGCTCCCGGTCGGCCCGGCCGCGCGGTCGGCCCACGGTGAGCCGCCCGTCACGGTGAAGCACGTAGGCTTGCCGGTCGGCCGAGAGACGCAGCGACACGGCCCGGTGGTCAGCGAGGCCGGCTTCGAGGACGAAACCCGAATCGTGGCCGTAGTCGTCGGTGTCGGTGTACGGGTCGATCCTCAGCTCGGTCCCGTCCACCCGGAGGTACCGGTCGGGGAAGTTCACCGACCGTAGCGCGACCCGCCCGGCTCCCAGGAAGCCCGGCACGACGCGGAACTGGCTGTCGGCGACCTGACGGACGTCGGTGTCCACCCGCACCCGGTAGGCGTAGTGCCGCACGTACGCCCGGGGAGCGTCCATCGGTGACAGCCGGACGATGGGTCCGCCCTCACCCACCGGTACCCCGAACGCCGGTGTTCCGTCCTCGTTCCAGTACAGCCGCTGCACCCGGGTGTGCCGGTTCGGGTCGAACAGCGGATCACCCTCGATGTCGCGATAGTCCCGCGCGTGGTACACGAGCACGTCGGTCTCGCCGTCCTCGGCCACGGTGAAGGAGTTGTGGCCCGGCCCGTAACGGCGTGTGCGTTCGTCCGTGCGCAGCACGGGCTCTCCCGACTTCGTCCACGACGCCGGGTCGAGCAGGTCGGCTCTGGCGTCGGCGGTGAGCAGTCCCATGCAGTAGCGATGGTCGGTGGCGCTGGCGGAGAACGTCAGGAAGACGCGGCCGTTGCGGATGATCGCCGCCGCGCCCTCGTTGACCCGGAATCCCTGGACCTCCCAGTCGAGCGTCGGCACCGCGATGCGCACCGGATCGCCCTTGATCGCCACCGGGGAGGCCATCTCGGCGATGTAGAGGTTGCTGTTGGTGTCGATGCCGGGTTCGTGCTGGGCCCACACGTAGTAGCGGCGGCCCCGGTGCTCGAACGTGGTGGCGTCGAGCGCGAAGGTGTCCCACGCCGTGGTGACCTGGCCCCGTAGGGTCCACGCGTCCTCCCGTGGGTCCGCCGCGGCGGACTCCAACACGTACATGCGGATGCGGAAGGGGTCGTGGGAGTCGCCCGCCGCGAAGTAGACGTACCAGCGGTCGTCGATGCGGTGCAGTTCCGGCGCCCAGATGTAGCCGCCCATGCGGCCGGACGACGGCCTGCGCCAGATGGTGCGTTCGCGGGTGCTCGCGAGCCCGTCGAGTGTCGGCGCGCCACGCACCACGATGCGGTCGTACTCGGGAACGGAACCGGTCAGGTAGTACATGCCGTCGACCGGCCGGGTGATGAACGGGTCGGCCCGCTGTTCGACGAGCGGGTTGCGGGTGGTGATTACGTCCGGGTCGGTACGGCCGACGGCCGAGGCGCTCCGGTCGTCCGGCAGCGCCGACGCGGTGGACCCCGACAGCACGCCGAGTGTCCCCGCGGTGGCCAGGCCCCCACCGAGCTGCAGCATTCTTCTCCGGTTCAGTCCTTCTCGGACCATGATGTCTCCTCGGTCTGCTCGGCGTCCGGTCAACGACCCTGCGTGGCGATGCGCAACACCGTCACGGAGTGCGGCGGGAAGGTGTGGGTGAACGTGGCGTCGACACCGTGCAGCACCGAGGTCCGCGGCCGGATCGGCCGCGAGGTCGCGGTGTTGACGGCGTCGGGGTCGCCCGACAACATCGTCATGCGGGCGGTGGGGCGCACCCGCACGTCCCCGAGATCGATCCGGGTCCGGGCCGCGGCGTCCTGCGCGTTGACGACCTTGACGACGAGTTCACCTCTGCGCTCGTCGCGTGTGACGACCTGGCGGAACGGCTCGGCCACCGCGTCGTCGGTGAAGCTGCCCCACTCCTTGCCGTCGAGGAACAACGTGACCTGCCGGCCTCGCACCTCGACGCGCAGGTCGTAGGCGCGACCGGGCTCGATGGTCGTGTCGTCGGCGACGAGCACGTTCTTGGCGCCCGAACTCGCCTTCTCGACCGCCGACTGGGTGTTGTTCCAGCCGCCGAGGTTCCACCAGTAGTAGTTGCCGGTGTCCTTGACACCGAACGCCACGAGGAAACCCTCGCTGCCGTCCCGCTTCGTGGCCGTGACCTCCAGGTCGTAGTCGCTCCAGTCGGCCGATCCCGCCGTGACCATGGTGTTCTCGGCGTTCACGTCGCGCTGCACGTAGGCGCCGTCCTCGACGGCCCAGGAACCGCTGCCGGTCAGCGGCGACCACTGCCCCGCATCGCCTGCGAAGTCGTCGGACAGCAGCACCTCGCCTTCGGGCGTGGTGACGCGCACGTCGTCGTAGGCCACGGCGGTCCGCCAGGTGGACAGCCCCACCGCACCACCGATCGGCCCGCTCACCTGTGGCGTCGACGACGCCGTGCTGGGCACGACCCGGTCACCGACGTTGGTCATGAAGAGTTTCTGCACCTCGTAGTTCGCCGAACCCCAGGAGGAGTCGTTGTCGAACCAGATGAGATCCGGTTCCCACTGGACGTGGTCAACGTTGGCCAGCAACGGCGCGTAGGACGCCATGCGCACGATGTCGGCGTTGCGTTCGAGGCCTGTCATGTAGGCGGCCTCGGCCAGCGCGTTGCGGAAGCGGTTGCCGCGCGAGGCGTACTCACCGACGAAGACGGCGGGGCCCTGCCGGTCGTAGGAGTCGTAGCGGTCGTTGTTCTCGAGGAACCACGCGGGGTCGTTGTAGTAGTGCTCGTCGACCATGTCGACACCGGCCTGCCGGTTCAGCTCCCACGCGCGGTCGAACACGGCTCCCGTGTCGTCCGGCCCCGAGTTGCTGATGACCGTGATGTCGGGGTACTCGGCCTCGATGGCCGCGCGGAACCGCTCGAACCGCTCGAAGAACTCGTCCGGCAGGTTCTCCTCGTTGCCCACCGCGAGGTGCGTCAGCCCGAACGGCTCCGGATGCCCCATCTCGGCCCGCACCGCACCCCACTCCGACGTCACCGGACCGTTGGCGAACTCGATGAGGTCGAGGGTGTCCTGGATGTGCCGCCGCAGGAGTTCCGGGTCGTCGGTGGCGCGGTTCTCGCCGCACCCGGTGACCAGCGCGGGCACCACGGGCACCGGCGTCGCGCCGATGTCCTCGGCGAAGAGGAAGTACTCGTAGTAGCCCAGGCCGAGGGTCTGGTTGTAGCCCCAGAAGTTGGCGTTCGCCGGGCGTTCGTGGACCGGACCGATGGTGTCCTTCCACTGGTAGGACCGCCTGCGTTCCCAGTCCGGCGCCTCGTAGGCCTCGTGGCTGCCGGTGTTGACCAGGCAGCCTCCGGGAAAACGCAGGAAGCCGGGTTCCAGCGCGGCGATCTTCTCGGCGAGGTCCTTGCGAAGACCGTTCTTCCTGCCCTTGAACGTGTCCCGCGGGAACAGCGACACCATGTCGAGGCTCACCGTGCCCGTGCCCTGCGCCGACACGGTGAGCCTGCCCGTGGCGCTGGTACGGGTCGCGGTGAGGGTGCCGGTGTACCGCGCCCACCCGTCACCCCGCACGATGCGGCGCAGCGGCCGGGAGGTGAGCGAACCCGAGTCGTCGTGCAGTGTGATCACAAGCGGGGTTTCTCCGGCGTCGGTGCGCGCCCACACCGAGAAGTCGTACCGCTCACCGCGTTCGACGGCGATGCCGGTGTTGTACCCGCTGTTGGTGAGGCCGTAGGCCGAGCCGCGCCGGTCGGCGTCCACGTCGAGGCGCAGGTAGTTGCGGTTGTTCTCGTGCAGCCTGCCGGCGTCGTTCACCACCTCGGCCGAGCCGCTCGCGCCGCCCGTGGCGGCGGTGGTCCACGCCGTCATCGGCGTGTAGGAGGGGTTGTCCACCGGACCGAACTCGAACGAGCGGTTGCGGACGAGTTCGGCGTAGAGACCGCCGTCGGCGGCGAAGTTGATGTCCTCGTAGAAGATGCCGTACATGGTGTCGGCGATCTCCGGCCCCGCGCCACTCGTCTCGACGGTCATCGTGTAGTCGGTGACGGGGGTCTCGGCCCTGGCGGCGCCGGTCGGCACCGTCGGCCCGGCGAGGGCGGCCGTGACGAGCACGGCGGCACCGGCCACGAGGCCGGGTTTGCGCAGAAGGGTCGGCATGGGCTCTCCGATCGATTCCACAACGGACTTTCAGACGGTCAGGGGTTCGGTCGGTACGCCTCCGGTCAACCGCCGTAGGCGGCGCGGATTCGGTCGAGTTCTCGTTGTGTCACGGGCAGGACGGTGCCGTGCCGAGGACGGCCGGGCAGTTCGTAGGTCGTCGACATCCGCCATTCGCCGGAGTCGAGGTCGGTCGTCTCGAACGGCACGTAACCGCGACCGCCGAACTCGTCGATGAACGCGTACCAGCGGTCCTCGGTGTTGGACCTGAACACCGTGGGCCCCTCCCCCCGGCTGATGCCGGGGTTCTCGTCGTCGCCCTTGCCGATGCACTCGGCGACGAACTCGTAGTCGAGGGCGCGGAGTTCCCGCGACCGTTCCGCGACGATGAACTTGCCGCACGGTGCGTCGGCGGTGTTGCTCCGCTCGTCCTTGGTGAACCGGTAGAAGTACCCGTCGTGCTCGATGACCGTCGAATCGATCACCGAGTGGCCCGGGTCCACCCACACCCGGGGTTCGGAGAACGTCCGGAAGTCACGCGTGGTGGCGTACATCATGCGGTTGTAGGTGTCACCGGTGTGGTCGGGGTCGTCCTCGGCGTACAACTTGGACGCCCAGAAGACGACGTAGGCGCCGATCGAGTGGTCGTAGTACGCCTCCGGCGCCCACACGTTGCCCGCCGTGTCGGGCGCGACCCGCACGTGCCGCTGCGGCGACCAGTGCACGAGGTCGTGCGACTCCCACACCTCGATGTGCTTGCTGCCGTGCCGTTGGGCGCGGTCCCAGTCGCCGTCGCCGTGCATCCTCAGATCGGTGGCGATGAGGTAGAAGGTGTCGCCCTCGGGTGATCGGATGAGGAACGGGTCCCGCACGCCGAGCTCGCCCTCGTGGGAGCGGAGCACGGGCTCACCGCCCGCGAGCTCGTCCCAGCGCAACGGGTCGTTGCCCCGGCTCGCGGCGAAGTACACCTGCTCACCGTCGGGCAGCCCCTCTCCGGTGAAGTAGGTGAACGCGTAACCCGCGTACGGCTCGCGCTCGGGCAGTGGCGGCACGGTGAGGTGGAACCGGCGCTTGACCGTGGCTTTGCCCGAGCGCACGGTGGCGGTGAGTGTGACCGCAACGGGCTTCCGCCCCGGGGCCGGCCGGGTGACCTCTCCGGTGGGTGTCACGACGTGCTTGCGGGTGGATTTCCAGGTGACGCGGGTGTCGTACGCGCCCGAGGTGGGCAGGGTCAGGTTTCCGCGCACGTCGTCGGCGTCGGGCACGACGAGCGCCTCGGCGGCCCGCGTCGCCTTCTCGCGGTCGGTGAGGCGCGGCCCCACGGCCACGTCGGACTCGCGCGTCGTGGCCGCCGCCCGCTCCGTGGCCTCGGCGGATCGCCGTCCCGGCGTGGATCCGGCGCCGTGGCCGCTCCCGGACACGACTCCGGGCTCGCTGGACGTCCCGTGAACGGTGGTCTCGTAAGCGCTCGGGCCGGGAAGCTCGGTGGCAGTGGCAGTGGCAGTGGCGGCGGCGGGAACGGGGGCGAGCAGGGCGCCCGCGAGTGTGAGAACGAGGGTGAGCCCACCACGGACCGGTTTCCAACGACGTCCGTGGGCCTGCGGTGGTGTCGACATCGGTGTCGCCTCTCGCGTCGGGCGCGGCTGGGCTGGCGCGCGCGAGGTGAACAGGGAGTGCCGGGCGGGAGTGACATGCCGCCCGTGGTCGGCGAGCTCTTGACGCGGGCGGAACGGCAAAGTGAGCGCTAACATATGGCTGGTCTCAGTTCGTGTCAAGGATGTGAACTTTTCTGATCGTCCCCCTTGACGAGCCTTATGTGAGCGTTCACACTGATCGATCAGGTGACGCGGGTCACCGAGGCGGCGGGCGTCGGGAAGAGCGCCATGTGCCCGGCCCGAGAGGCAATCCAGGAGGAGGACCAGTGCTCAGGAAGTTGGTGACCGCGGCGGCCGCCGTGACCCTGTTCGGCGCGCTCACGGCCTGCGGTTCCGGTGGTTCGTCCGGCGGCGGTGGCGACGATGGCATCACCATGGGATTCGCCCAGGTCGGCGCGGAGAGCGGCTGGCGGACCGCGAACACGAAGTCGGTCCAGGAAGCGGCGAAGAAGGCCGGCATCGAACTGAAGTTCTCCGACGCCCAGCAGAAACAGGAGAACCAGATCAAGGCCATCCGGTCGTTCATCCAACAGCGGGTCGACGTGATCGCGTTCAGCCCGGTGGTCGAGACCGGCTGGGACACGGTGCTGCTGGAAGCCCAGCGTGCGGACATCCCGGTGATCCTCACCGACCGGGCCATCGACTCCGAGGACGAGTCGCTGTACGAGACGTTCCTCGGCTCGGACTTCGTGGAGGAGGGTCGCAAGGCGGGCGAATGGCTCGTCGCGGAGTCCGAGGGCGAGCCCGAGGTCAACGTCGTGGAGCTGGAGGGAACCACGGGTGCCGCACCCGCCATCGACCGGCACACCGGTTTCGCCGAGGCGATCGCCGGAACCAACATCGAGATCATCGCGTCGCAGACGGGCGACTTCACGCGGTCCGGCGGCAAGCAGGTGATGGAGGCGTTCCTCAAGTCGCACGACGACATCGACGTGGTCTACGCCCACAACGACGACATGGGTCTCGGCGCGATCGAGGCCATCGAGGCCGCGGGCAAGGAACCCGGCAAGGACATCAAGATCATCACCGTGGACGCCGTGAAGGACGGCATGCAGGCACTGGCGGACGGGAAGATCAACTTCATTGTGGAGTGCAACCCACTGCTCGGTGACCAGCTCATGGACCTGGCGAAGAAGGTCGTCGCGGGCGAGGAGGTGCCCCAGCGCGTCGTCGTCGAGGAGACCACCTTCACCCAGGAGCAGGCCGCCGAGGCGCTGCCCGACCGGCAGTACTGACGCGGAACCGCCCGGTTTCGATCCGCTGTCCCCGCCACCTCACCGGCGGGGACAGCGCTCCACGCATCCACGAAAGACGAAGGCAGACCCATGACCGAGACCCCGAACGCGGCGGGTGAACCGTCCGCCGACCCGGTCGTCGACATGCTCGGCATCACCGTGGAGTTCCCCGGTGTGAAGGCGCTCCAGGGCGTCGACTTCCGCCTGTTCGGCGGCGAGGTTCACGCCCTGATGGGCGAGAACGGCGCGGGCAAGTCCACCCTGATCAAGGCGCTGACAGGGGTGTACTCCGTCGACGCGGGCGAGATCCGGATCGACGGAACGCGGATGTCGTTCTCGGGCCCCGCCGAGGCACAGGACGCGGGCATCGGCACCGTGTACCAGGAGGTCAACCTGTGCCCGAACCTGACGGTGGCCGAGAACATCCTCCTCGGTCGGGAGCCCCGCAAACACGGTGCGATCGACACGCGTGCCACCCGCGCCCGCGCGAGGGACCTGCTGCGTCGCATGGGCCTGCACATCGACCCCGACTCGGTCCTGGCGAGCCATCCCATCGCCGTGCAGCAACTCGTGGCCATCGCCCGGGCCGTCGCGGTGGACGTGCGGGTGCTGGTCCTCGACGAACCGACGTCGAGCCTCGACGCCGACGAGGTCGCCGAACTGTTCCGCATCATCCGCCTGCTGCGGGACGAGGGGGTGGCGATCCTGTTCGTGTCGCACTTCCTCGACCAGGTCTACGAGATCTCCGACCGGATGACCGTGCTGCGCAACGGCACACTGGTGGGCGAGTACTCGACCCGTGAGCTCGACCGGATCGGCCTCGTGTCCGCGATGCTCGGGCGGGAACTCGGCACCCTGGAACGCCTCGAACACCAGGTTTCGGGGCACCGGGCGCAGGGCGACCCCGCCACGCCACCGCTGCTGCGCGCGACGAACTTCGGGCGGAAGGGCTCCATCGAGCCGTTCGACCTGGAGATCAGGGCGGGCGAGGTGGTGGGGTTGGCCGGGCTGCTGGGCTCGGGGCGCACCGAGCTCGCCCGGCTGCTGTTCGGCGCCGACCGCGCGGACTCGGGCCGCGTCGAGATCGACGGGAAGCCGGTCAGCCTGCGCAACCCGCGGGTGGCGATCGCGAAGGGTATCGGTTTCAGCTCCGAGGACCGCAAGGGCGAGGGCCTGGTGGCCGACCTGAGCGTCAGGGACAACCTCGTGCTCGCCATGCAGGCCGCCCGCGGCTGGGCGAGGCCCGTTCCGCGCCGCACCGCCGACGAACTCGTCGAGCGCTACGTCGAGATGCTCGACATCCGCCCGGCCGATCCGGAAGCGTTGATCGGCAACCTCTCCGGGGGCAACCAGCAGAAGGTGCTCCTCGCTCGCTGGCTGGTCACGAAGCCCCGCCTGCTGATCCTCGACGAGCCCACCCGGGGGATCGACGTGGGCGCCAAGGCCCAGATCCAGAAGCTCGTCACCGAACTCGCCGCCGAGGGACTCGCGATCCTGTTCATCTCGGCGGAACTGGACGAAGTCGTCCGTATCAGCGACCGCGTGGTGGTGTTGCGCGACCGCCGCAAGATCGCCGAACTGGACCATCCGAACGTCACCGTGGACGAGGTCATGGAGCTGATCGCCCGCGGCGCCGGTGAGCGTGAGGAGAGGGTGGCCTCATGACAGGCCGTACCACGGGCGTCACGGCCCGGATCAGACAGAGCACTCTCGTGTGGCCGGTACTGGCGCTGGCGGCACTGCTCGTGGTGAACGTCGTCGTCACACCGTCGTTCTTCGACATCCGGCTGCAGGACGGGCACCTCTACGGCAGCCTGATCGACATCCTCAAGAACGGCGCGCCGACGCTGCTGATCGCACTCGGCATGACACTCGTCATCGCCACCCGGGGCATCGACCTGTCGGTGGGAGCGGTGGTCGCCATCGCGGGCGCGGTCGCGTGCACCTCCATCGCCGGGGCGAACGACCCGGGCGGTGCGTCCGCCGCGTTCCTCGCGATGACCCTCGCCCTCGCCCTCTGCCTGCTGCTCGGCGCGTGGAACGGGTTCCTCGTGTCCGTACTCGGCATCCAGCCCATCATCGCCACCCTCGTGCTCATGACGGCGGGCCGCGGAATCGCCATGCTGATCACCGACGGCCAGATCGTGACCGTCAACAACGGCACCTACGCCGCCGTGGGCGCGGGGTTCCTCGTACTCCCCGTGGCGATCCTCATCAGCCTCGGCGTGTTCGTCCTCGTGGCGGTGCTGACCCGGAAGACGGCGCTCGGCATGCTCATCGAGGCGGTCGGCGTCAATCCCACTGCCAGCAGACTCGCCGGAGTGCGCTCCCGCACCATCGTGTGGACGGTGTACGTCTTCGCCGCCCTGTGCGCGGGTGTGGCCGGACTGATGATCAGCGCGAACGTGAGCGCGGCGGACGCCAACAACGCGGGACTGTGGATCGAACTCGACGCCATCCTGGCGGTCGTCATCGGCGGCACCGCGTTGTCGGGCGGCCGCTACTCCCTCACCGGCACCCTCGTCGGGGCGCTGCTGATCCAGACCCTGACCACCACCGTCTACACGATCGGCATCCCGTCCGAGGTCACTCTCGTGTTCAAGGCTCTCGTCGTGATCGCCGTGTGCCTGCTCCAGTCGCCGAAGGCGAGGGCGCTGCTGCGGCGAAACCGAACGCCCGCCGTTGCGCAGGCGGACATCGGCGACGCGCCCGAACCGCGCGGCGCGACGGTCACCGAGGACGTCCCGAGTTCGAAAGTGGGGCAACGTTGACGACAGAATCACCCACCCGCACCTCACCGGAGGACGCCGGCGCACCGACCCCGAAGCGCCGGAGCTTCGCGGTCCCACCCCGCTTCGTGCCGATCCTCACCACGTTCGCGCTGTTCCTCGCCACCTTCGGTGTCGGTGCCGTGCGCTACGACGGGTTCGCCTCCGGCCAGGTGGTGGCGAACCTGTTCGTCGACAACGCCTTCCTCATCGTGCTCGCGGTGGGGATGACGTTCGTGATCCTGACCGGCGGCATCGACCTGTCCGTGGGTTCGGTCGTGGCGCTGTCCACCATGGTCGCGGCGTCGACGTTGCAGGCGGGCTGGCCCGCCCCGCTCGTGATCGTCGCCGTGCTCGTGCTGGGCGCGGGGTTCGGGTTGCTGACGGGGCTGGTGATCCACCACTTCGACGTCCAGCCGTTCATCGCGACGCTGGCGGGCATGTTCCTCGCGCGTGGACTGTGCTTCCTCATCGACGTCGAGTCGATCTCCATCAAGGACGACACGTTCCGCGACCTCGCCACCGGCGTCATCGAACTGCCCGGCGACATCCGGATCACCTACGGCGTCGTGGTGGCCCTCCTCGTAGTGGCCGTCGCGGTGTACGTGCTGCACCGCACGCGGTTCGGCCGCACGGTGTACGCCGTGGGCGGCAGCGAACACTCGGCGATGCTCATGGGCCTCGCGACGGGGCGCGTGAAGGTGGGCGTGTACGTGATCAGCGGGCTCTGCTCCGCGCTGGGCGGACTGCTGTTCGCGCTCTACATGCTGTCCGGATACGGCCTGCACGCCGTGGGCATGGAACTCGACGCGATCGCCGCGGTGGTGATCGGCGGAACCGTGCTGTCCGGTGGCGCAGGCTACGTCGTCGGGTCGGTGCTGGGCGTGCTCATGCTCGGCACCATCCAGACCATCATCTCGTTCGAGGGCACCCTCAGTTCCTGGTGGACGAAGATCGTCGTGGGTGCGCTGCTGCTGGTGTTCATCGTCATGCAGCGCGCCATCGTGCGGCGACGCTCCTGAGCGGTCCGATCGACATTCACGGAACCGGCCGGGACCACCCGAACCGTCCACACAAGACAGTCCGGCTCGTCGCCCGGCGCACGGACCGGCGGGGGCGAAGACGGTGTTCCCTCCGGCACCGGCTCCCCGAAATCAACGACGGCAGGCCGTCGAGTCGCGCACCACGAGCGTCGCACGCAACCGGACGCTCTGGGGTTTCGCCGAGCCGGAGCCGCCGTCGAGCCGATGGAGCAGCTGTCTGCCCGCCCGCAGGCCGAGTTCGTAGTCGGGCTGCTCCACGACCGTCAGCGCCGGGCGGACGAGTGTGGTCCACGGCTCGTCGTCGAAACCGACCACCGAGATCTCCTCCGGGATGCGCAGCCCGCTGTCCTGAACGGCCCGGTAGGCGCCGGAAGCCAGGACGTTGTCGGTGCAGAGCACCGCGCTGGGCGGTTCCGGAAGCGCCAGCAGGCGCCCGGCCGCCTCGTAGGCGGACTCCCGGTCGTACCGGGCCGTCGCCACGAGCGATTCCTCCACCGGCAACCCGGCGTCCTCGAGAGCCCGCAGGTACCCGCGCAGCCGGAGGGCGCTCGGCAACAACCCCTTCCTCCGGTTGCCCGGCCGCCGCAACCGGTCGAACTCGTCGCCGGCCTCCGTGACGAGCCCGATCCTGCGGTGCCCGAGTTCCAGCAGGTGCCGAGTCGCCTCCCCCGCCGCGTGCTCGTTGTCGATCGTGACGGTGTCGGCCTCGCTGACGCCGCTGACCTCGCGGTCGAGCAACACCACGGGGACACCCGCGTCGATGGTCTGCTTCAGATGCCTGCCCCGTGACGGTCGCGCGGCGGCCACGATGATCCCGTCGACCCGCTTCTCGGACATCACCGTGACCGCGCGCTGCTCGGCCTCGACGTTCCTGCCGGTGTTGACGAGCAGTACCTCGAACCCCGCCGGGTGGGCGACGTCGGTGATACCGCGCAGGGCCATGGCGAAGAACGGGTTCGCGACGTCGGTGACGATCACTCCGATCGTGTGAGTACTGCCGGTGATCATGCTTCGCGCGAGGCTGTTGGTCCGGTAGCCGAGCTCGGCCGCCGCCCGCAGCACCCGTTCCCGGGCCCGCTCGCTGACCTGCCCGTAGCCGCCGAGCGCGCGGCCCGCGGTGGCCGTCGACACCTCCGCCGCGCGTGCCACGTCGATCAGCGAGGGCGATCCCGTCCGCTCCGTCGTCACCTGCCGTCCCCCTTCGCGGCGGAAGTTTTCGCGCGCAACGTCTTGACTCAGCCTAGCACCGATTGAGAAGGTTCTCAGCCATCGAGCACTGAGAAGGTTCTCAGTCCACGAGGCGACGTAGGCGGAGCAACCATGACACTTCGAATCGGCGTCGACACCGGTGGCACGTTCACCGACGTCTGCGCACTGGACGAGCGCACCGGTCGGTTCCACATCCGCAAGGTGCCCAGCACGCCGGACGACCCGGGCAGAGCCATCGTCGAGGGAGTGACCCGCATCCTCGACGACATAGGCGGCCGCTCGCTGGAGGAGGTCGGCTACTTCGCACACGGCACCACCGTGGGCACCAACACCCTGCTCACCGAGTCCGGCGCCCGCACCGGTCTGCTCACCACCGCGGGATTCCGCGACCTACTCGAACTCGGACGCGGACGGCGGCCGAGCCTGTACGACCTGCAGGCCGACAAACCCGCGGCCCTCGTCCGGCGAAACCACCGGCTGGAGGTGGCCGAGCGTGTCCGCCACGACGGCCGGGTCGAGCGGCCCGTGGACCCGGACCAGGTGCGCGTCCTCGCGCGGCGGCTGGCCGCGGAGGGCGTCGAGGCCGTGGCGGTGTGCCTGCTGTACAGCTTCGTGCACCCGGAGCACGAGCAGCAGGTGGCAAAGATCCTCGCCGAGGAACTACCGGACGCCTACGTGTCCCTGTCCTCCGACGTCCTGCCGGAGTTCCGCGAGTTCGAACGGCTGTCGACCGTGGTGGTGAACGCCTACGTCGGTCCGGCCGTCGCCCGCTACCTGGCCCGGCTGCGCACCCGGCTGTCCGAGCTCGGGTTGACCGCGGTCCCCCATGTCACCCAGTCCAACGGGGGCATCATCCCGTTCGAGGCGGCCGAGCGCACACCCTCCCGCATGGTCCTGTCCGGACCGAGCACCGGCGTCGTGGGAGCCGCCGAGATCGCCCGCGCGGCAGGGTTCGGTGACATCATCACGTTCGACGTCGGCGGCACTTCCTCCGACGTGTCGCTGGTACGCGACGGCGTGCCGAAGGTCACGAGCGGAACCGAGATCGGTGGCAGGCCCGTCCGCGCACCGATGCTGGACATCCACACCGTCGGGGCCGGAGGTGGTTCGATCGCCTGGATCGACCCCGGCGGCGCCCTGAAGGTCGGACCGCGTAGCGCCGGGGCGGACCCCGGGCCCGCCTGTTACGGGCGCGGCGACGAGCCCACGGTCACCGATGCGAACGTGGTGCTGCGCATTCTCAATCCCGAGCACCTGCTCGGGGGGAGCATGCCCATCGACGCCGAGGCGGCACGGCGGGCGGTCGCGAGCGTGGCCGGACCTCTCGGCCTGGACGTCCTCGACGCGGCACAGGGCATCGTACGGGTGGTCACGGCCAACATGGCCCGCGCCATCCGCGTCATCTCGGTGCAGCGCGGCTACGACCCGCGTGACTACGTACTGGTGCCGTTCGGCGGTGCCGGACCACTGCACGCGGCTCGGTTGGCGCGGGAACTCGGCATGCGCACGATCCTCGTGCCGGAGACTCCGGGAACTCAGTGCGCGGCCGGACTGCTCATGACCGACATCAGGGCGGACTTCCTGCGGTCGCGGACGGTCGACATCACCGACGGCACGGCGGATCGGGCCGCCACCGCGATCGCCGAGGTCTACTCCGAGCTGGCCGACGCCGCGCGCGAGTGGCTCGACGCGGAGAACGTGCCCGAGGACCGCAGGCGCCTGGAACGCTCGGTGGAGATGCGCTACTCCGGGCAGAACTACGAGATCCCGGTCGAGGTCCCGGACGCCGACCTCACGGTCGACACCGTCGTACAGGTGAGGAAACGGTTCGCTGCCGAGCACGAGCGGCTGTACGGCTACGCGGCGCACGAGGACGCCGTGCAGGCGATCACCTTCCGGATGCGCGCGATCGGCGAGGTGGCCAGGGCCGAGCTCGTGCGTTCGCCACGGGGCGAGCCCGACGCCGGCGCGGCCGTCGCCACGACGCGCGAGGTCTACCTGCCCGAGTGCGGCGGCTTCACGGACTGCCCGGTGTACGACAGGGCACTGCTGCGCCCCGGTCACCGCATCGAGGGCCCGGCCGTGGTCGAGCAGGTCGACGCCACGACCCTGCTGCTCCCGGGAGACGTGGCGACAGTGGACGAACTTCGCAACCTCGTGGTGGAGGTGGACCAGTGACTGTGCCTAATGGACGATCTGGGGTCGACGTGCACGACCCCGTGCTGATCGAGGTGCTCTCGTCGGCGCTGTCGTCGATCGTCGAGGAGATGGGTGAGACGCTCGTACGGGCGTCCTACTCGACGAACATCAAGGAACGGCGGGACTGCACGGCGTCGGTCTTCGACTCCCGTGGCCGCATGCTCGCCCAGGACGAGGGCGGCTCACCGCTGCACCTGGGCTCGCTGATGGGCATCGTGGACGAGATCACCCGCCGTTACCCGGTCGACGAGATCGCCGAAGGCGACATGTTCATCGGCAACGACCCGTTCACCGGCGGCGGTTCCCACCTCCCGGACATCGTCCTGGCCTCACCGGTGTTCGTGGACGGCGACCTCGTCGCGTGGGTCGCCAACCTCGCACACCACGCCGACTTCGGCGACCGCGGGCACGCCCACATCTACCAGGAGGGCCTGCGCATCCCGCCCGTGCGGCTCCTGCGCTGCGGAGAACTGCAGACCGACCTGTTCGATCTCATCCTCCTCAACTGCCAGGTGCCGCACGAGCGGAAGGCCGACCTCAGGGCCCAGATCGCGGCGAACCGGCTCGCGGAGTCCCGCGTCACCGAACTCGCCGAGCGGTACGGTACGACGACTCTGCTACGGGCGGGCGAGGCGCTGCTCGACTACACCGAGCGCCGGACCCGCGCCGCGCTCCGGCAGGTGCCCGACGGTGTCTACGAGTTCACCGATCTCTTCGACTGCCCGGAACTGGACGACGAGCTGGAACTCGCCGTGCGGATCACCGTGCGCGGCGACGAGATCGACGTCGCCTTCTCCGCTCCCCGGCAGGTACGGGCGAGCGTGAACGTCGTGTGGACGGCGTTGTACGCGGCCGTGTACTACTCGCTGAAGACGCTCATCGACCCGGACATCGTGCCCAACGCCGGCCTGCACCGGCCCGTCTCGATCTCCGCGCCGGAGGGCTCGGTGCTCAACTGCGTCGAGCCCGCAGCGGTCAACGGTCGTAGCGAGACCTGCCAACGGGTGGTCGATCTCATCCACGGGGCCATGGCGAGTGCCGTGCCGGACACCGTGACGGCGGCGTCCAACGGCGCCAACACCGGGGTGCACTTCTCCGGGGTGCGCTCGGCGACGGGGCGCTACTTCGTCTACCTCGAGACCATCGGCGGCGGCTGCGGTGCCCGCCTCACCAAGGACGGCATGGACGGCGTGCAGGTCCACATGACCAACACCAGCAACCTGCCGGTGGAGGCGCTGGAGACCGAGTACCCCCTGACCGTGGAGGAGTACGCACTCGTGGACGACTCCGGCGGCCCCGGCCGTACGCGGGGCGGAATGGGCATCCGACGCACGGTCCGGGTGGAGGAGCGGGACGTGCACTTCTGGCTCGACACCTCCCGCCAGAAGTCCGCGCCGTGGGGACTCTCCGACGGCCTGCCGGGCGCCCGGGCGCGGGTGGAGCTGTCGGACGGCGCCCGGCCGATCTCCCACGGCTACACGTTGCTCCAACCCGGTGACCGGGTCTCGATCGTCACGGCGGGCGCGGGCGGCTACGGCCCGCCGGCGGAGCGGGATCCCGAGCAGGTACGGCGAGATCTCGCCGAGGGACGGATCTCCGCCGAGACGGCCCACGAGGTCTACGGCCTCACCTCGGCGATCGCGGCACCCGACACCCCACCCACCGACGGGAGGCACCCATGACCACCCACTCCCCGCGCCCGTCCCCGCCCGTCGCCCCCGAGGACCGCAAGATCCGCGAGCGGTCCCGGTACCGGAGGTTGTTCGCGGCCTGCGGGGTCGGCTGGGCCCTCGACGGGTTCGACTACACGATGTTCTCCCTCGCCATGGGCGCGATCCTGGTTTCGCTGAACCTCGACGTCGCCGACGGCGGCCGGATCGTCACCATCAGCCTGATGGCGTCGGCTCTCGGCGGCATCATCGGCGGGGTCCTCGCTGACCGGTACGACCGCGTCAAGCTCCTGACCTGGGTGATGATCGGGTTCTCCGTCTTCACGGGACTCACCGCGCTCGCCCAGAACTACGAGCAGTTGCTCCTGTTCCGTTCCCTCGAAGGCTTCTTCTTCGGATCGGAGTGGGCCATAGGCGCGTCCATGATGGCGGAAGCCGCCCGGCCGGAGCGGCGGGGCCGCACGATGTCCATGCTGCAGAGCCTCTACCACGTCGGCTACGCGGGTTCGGTGCTCTGTTACTTCGCGCTCTTCAGCCTTCTCGACCCCGACGTGGCGTGGCGGGTGCTCTTCGTCGTGGGTACGGTGCCCGCGGCGGTCGCGATCGTGATCCGGTTGAAGGTGGAGGACCCGCCCCGGCCCGCCACCGACACCACGGAGGGCTTCGACCGCGCCAAACTGCTGGAACTCTTCCGGGGCCGCATCGCGCGGCGGACGGTGCCGCTGCTGGTGCTGCAGTGCGCCGGCCAGATGTACTACTACGCGGTGGTCAGCTTCTTCCCGCTCTACCTCTCCGAGGAGCGGGGGTTGGACATCGGCGACACCAGCCTCTACCTCTGGCTGACCGTCCTCGGGTCGTTCGCGGGAGCGTTCGTCTCCGGTTTCGTCGCCGACCGCATCGGCCGCAGGCCCACCTTCCAGCTCTACTACGTCGGCGTGATCGTCATGTCGCTGGTGGTGGTCCTCGTGCCGGTCCACAGCCTGGCGCTGAACTACCTGGTCATGCTCGCGGTCGGCATCGTGTTCGCGGGAACCGGGGGCCTGCTCGGGTCCTTCTTCTCCGAGCTGTATCCCACCCCGATCCGCGCCACGGGAATGAGCTTCGTCTACAACACCTCGCGCGCCGTCGGCGCTCTCGGTCCGCTCGTGGTCGGGGAGACCGCGGCCGCGATCGGCATCGGCAACGCGATGATCACGGTTGCCGTGTCGGCGGCCGTCGTGGCCAACGTCGCACTGTGGTGCCTTCCCGAGACCCGAGGCAAGGACCTGGCGGACATTTGAGTGAGGACCACGTCCACAGCAGAAAGGTGACAGTCATGGCCTCTCCCAGGCCGATCCGCACGGCGGTACTCGGATTCGGGGTGTCCGGCCGGGTGTTCCACGCTCCCTTCCTCGCGTGCGATCCGGCGTACTCGCTCGACGTCGTCGTGACGGGTGACGCGAACCGCGCCGCCCAGGCGCGTGCCACCCACCCCGGTGTGGCCGTCGTGGGCAGCGCCGACGACGTGTTCGAGCGGGCCGGTGAACTCGACCTGGTGGTCATCGGCACACCGCCGGGAACGCACGCCGACCTCGCGACCCGAGCGCTCGACGCCGGGTTGCACGTCGTGGTGGACAAACCGTTCACTCCCACCAGCGCGGAGGGCGCGGCCCTCGTCGAGCACGCCCGGAGTGTCGGGCGGCTGCTGACGGTGTTCCAGAACCGGCGGTGGGACACCGACTTCCTGACGCTGCGCGCGCTCGTCGGACGTGGCGAACTGGGGCGGGTGCACACCTTCGAGTCCCGGTTCGAGTCGTGGAAACCGGGCGGACCGCGGAGCTGGAAGGCTGACACCCCCGTCTCCGAGGGCGGCGGCATCCTGTTCGACCTCGGCACCCACCTGATCGACCAGGCGATCCGGTTGTTCGGTCCGGTCGAGAGCGTGTGGGCGGACGTCACCCGGCGTACGCCCGGCTCGGTCGGTGCCGCCGACGACGACACCCTCGTGGTGCTGCGGCACCGCGACGGAACCCGGTCGCAGCTGTCCATGTCGTCGATGGCCGCGCGGCCGGGTCCCCGCTTCCACGTCCTGGGTTCGGAAGGGGCCTACACCAAGTGGGGGCTCGACCCTCAGGAGGCCGCCCTGCGAGAGGGCGTGCTGCCCACCGACGACGGCTACGCGCGGGAACCCGAGGAGAACTGGGGGGTGCTCGGTGCGGGCGGCGACGTCCGCCGGGTGGAGCCCGAGCGGGGCTCCTACGCCGAGTTCTACCGACTGCTCGCCCTCGCGCTGGCAGGCGAGGGTGACGTTCCCGTGGACCCCCACGACGCCGTGGAGGTTCTCACGATCATCGAAGAAGCCCACCGGGTGTCCGGCACCCGGTGAGCGCGGCGAGGAAAGAGAAGGTGGAGAACGTGTCCACAGCCAGCAAGGCCGTCCAGCGCGTCGTCGTGGTGGGTGGCGGCGTCATCGGTGTGTCGGTCGCCGCGCACCTGCAACGCGACGGTGCTTCCGTCGTGCTGGTGACCGAGTCCGAGCTGGCCAGCGGAGCCTCGGGCCGGTCGCTGTCCTGGTTGAACTCGGCCGGCTCCCGCTCGGCCCCCTACCACGCGTTGCGGATGGCGGGCATCGATCGTTACCGCACGCTCGCCGCGTCCGGTGCCGGTGCGGACTGGCTGCGCTTCGACGGGGGGCTGTTCTGGGCGGACGACGACGGCGCCGAACGACGTCACCGGCACGAGGTCGCCCACGGGTACGACTCACGGTTGCTGGCGCCCGCGGACGTTCCGGGCGCCGCCGGACGGGTGCGGGCGGACGCCGTGCGTGGGCCCGCGGTGTTCAACCCGGGCGAGGGCTGGGTGTCCCTGCCGCACCTCATCGACCACCTGGTGCAGCGGTTCACGGACGACGGCGGCACGGTCGTGACCGGTGCGGGGCGGGCGTCGGTGGTCGTGGACGGTGGTGTCGCCGTCGGCGTCACCACGGAACGGGGACGGCAGGTCGGCGGTGACGCCGTGGTGATCGCCTGCGGCGCGGCCACTCCGGCCGTGGTCGCCGAGCTGGGCGTCACCCTTCCCGACGCGTCACCCCTGTCGATGCTGGTGACCACCGAGCCCATCGACGCGGCCGTCACCGCCGTGCTCAACACTCCGAGGGTGGCTCTGCGTCCGAACCCGGGCGGCACCTACGTGCTCGACCACAGCTGGTACGAGTCTCGGATCGCCGAGGATCCCGACGGGACGTGTCGGGTCGACGAGGCCATCGTCGCGGAGCTGGTTGACGAGGCGTCGGCCGTGCTGGACGGTCCGCCGCTGAAGGCGGCGTCGTGGAAGTTGGGCCGCAAACCGATCCCCGGCGACGGTGAGCCCGTGTTCGGGGAACTCGCGACAGTGCCGGGATGTTTCGTCGCGTTCACCCACTCCGGCGCGACGCTGGGGCTCGTGGCGGGCGAGCTGGTGTCCTTCGAGGTCCTCAGCGGGCAGCGGCATCCCATGCTGGAGCCGTTCCGCCCGGAGCGCTTCGAGCACCGCCCGCGCTGACGCGAGAACCGCGGACACGCGTGCACAACCTGCGGACACGGCACATCCGTCTCGTGTCCGCAGGCCACGTACGCGTGTCCGCGGTTCCGGTACGCAGGAGGACACGCCGCTGTGACGGTGGTGACGTCGCCCGGCTCCCACTTGACGCGGAAGTTCGGTTAGGCAAACCTAACAACATGCCGGTAACGCATCGTGGACGTCACCTCGCAGGTGCCCTCCTCGCCACCCTCCTCCTGGCGCTGACAGCCTGCTCCGGCGGCACGGACTCCGCCGGGGACGTGGGACCACCGGCGGTGCAGCCGGAGCCGGGGAGCCTGCCCGTCACCATCGAGCACCGTTACGGCTCCACGACCGTCACCGACCCACCACGCCGTGTCGTCAGCGTCGGCTACACGGATCACGACGCGCTGCTGGCCCTCGGCGTGAAGCCGGTCGCGACCACCCGCTGGTTCGGCGACTACCCCGGTGCCGTCGGCCCATGGGCGCGCGACGCCCTCGGTGACGCGGAGAACCCGACGGTGCTCGACAACACGGGCGGCATCCAGTTCGAGAGGATCGCGGAGCTGCGACCCGACCTCATCGTCGGCCTGTACTCGGACCTCTCGCGCGCCGACTACGACGTGCTGTCCCAGATCGCCCCCACGATCGCGCCCCCGCCGGACCGGCCCGACTTCGGCACGCCGTGGCGGGAGGTCACCACGACGGTCGGCAAGGCCGTGGGCAGGCCCGCCGAAGCACGACGGCTCGTGGACGGCGTGGATCAGGAGCTGGCACGGGCCCGCGACGCGCATCCCGAGTTCGAGGACGCCACGGCGGTCGTGGCGGCGTTGTCGGAGGGGTACTTCCTCTACGGCGCCGACGACCCGCGCACGCGCCTTCTGACCGACCTCGGCTTCGAGCTTCCGTCCGATCTGGACACTCTCGTGGGCGAGCGGTTCGGAGCCAGTGTCGGCAGCGAGAACGCCGAGGTGCTCGACAACGACGTCGTCGTGTGGCTCACGGACGACGGGGGCGCGGAGCTGCGTCGCGATCCCCTCTACGGCACCCTGCGGGTCGCGAAGGAGAAGCGGGAGGTGCTCGTCGACAACAACGACGACTTCGGCAACGCCTTCTCGCAGGTGTCCGTGCTCAGCCTGCCGTACGTGCTCGACCGGCTCGTGCCGCGACTGGCCGCCGCCGTGGACGGCGATCCGTCGACCACCGGCTGACCACCGGCGGCGCGTGCGAGGATGCGGCCATGACCTACCTTGCCGCCCCCACGCGTTACGACTCCATGCCCTACCGGCGCTCCGGCCGTTCGGGGTTGAAGCTGCCCGCGATCTCTCTCGGCCTGTGGCACAACTTCGGCGGCGACCGGCCGCTGGAGACCCAGCGCGCGATCCTGCGCCGTGCCTTCGATCTCGGGATCACCCACTTCGACCTCGCGAACAACTACGGACCGCCCTACGGCTCCGCCGAGGAGAACTTCGGCCGCGTACTCGCCACCGACTTCCGCCCCTACCGCGACGAGATGATCATCTCCACGAAGGCGGGCTACGACATGTGGCCGGGGCCCTACGGCGACTGGGGCTCGCGCAAGTACCTCCTGGCGAGCCTGGACGCGAGCCTGAAGCGGCTGGGCGTGGACTACGTGGACATCTTCTACTCGCACCGGTTCGACCCCGACACCCCGCTCGAGGAGACCATGGGTGCGCTCGACACCGCCGTGCGGCAGGGCAAGGCGCTCTACGTCGGCATCTCCTCGTACTCCGCCCGGAAGACGGCCGAGGCCGCGGCGATCCTGAAGGAGCTGGGCACCCCGCTGCGCATCCACCAGCCGTCGTACTCGATGCTCAACCGCTGGATCGAGGGCGGTCTGCTGGACGTGCTGGAGCAGGAGGGAGCCGGCTGCATCGGGTTCTCCCCGTTGGCACAGGGCCTGCTCACCGACCGCTACCTGCGAGGGGTGCCCGAGGGATCACGCGCGAGCCGGGACAGCTCGCTGCCGGGCGAGTTCCTTTCCGATGCCAACCTCGCGAAGGTGCGGGCACTGAACGAGATCGCGGCACGGCGCGGGCAGTCGCTGGCACAGCTCGCCATCGCGTGGACGTTGCGGGATCCGCGTATGACGTCGGTCGTGCTGGGCGCGAGCAGTGTCGAGCAGTTGGAGACCAACGTGGCCGCGCTCGGAGGACTCGAGTTCACGCGGGAGGAGCTCGCCGAGATCGACCGCTACGCCACCGAGTCGGACATCAACCTCTGGGCGGCCTCCAGCGCACACTGACCGGACCCGCCCACCGCCGCGGGCACACGTCCCAGTGGAAGCCGCCGCCTCCTTCTCCCCCAGGAGGCGGCGGCGACCGCCGACGCGGTGAGGGGGCGGGGACGTCCGTGACGGGAGGTACCGATTCTCTCCACTGATTAAGTCAACTGCTTGACTCAAGTCGGCGGTCACGGTTCACTGACGTTGTATCGAGGTCGCTACGGAGAGGACTCGCACAGTGGCTGACAGTGAATCCGTGCTGGACTACCCGATGCCCAACCCCACGGCGCTGGAGCCGCCCGCCGAGTGGGCGCGATTGCGACAGGAATGCCCGGTCGCCAAGGTCAGACTCCCGAGCGGGGACGAAGCAGCGCTTCTCACGCGCTACGACGACGTCAAGAAGGTGCTGGCGGACCCACGGTTCACGCGTCAGCTCGACACGCGGGCCGGTGCCGCGCGCATCGCGGCGAACGAGTCCGGCGGCGTGTTCAACAGCTCGATGGCCTCCACCATCCCGCAGTCCGGCCCGGGACACCGGCGCTGGCGCACCCGGGTCGGCCGCTGGTTCACCGCCAAGCGGATGGCCGCCCTGCGGCCCCGTATCGAGGCGATGGCCGACCAGCTCGTCGACGAGATGCTCGAACGGGGCCAACCCGCCGACCTCAAGGCGAGTCTGGGCTTCCCGCTGCCGGTGTGGGTGATCTGCGACCTCCTCGGCGTGTCCGACTCCGACCGCGACCGCTTCTCCTACTGGTCCGACACGCTGCTGAACCTCACGAAGTACGGCCAGGCCGAGATCGACGCCGCGCAGACCGAGTTCGTGAAGTACATGAGCGCGCACGTGGCCGCCCGGCGCGCCGAACCCGGCGAGGACCTGCTGAGCTCGCTCATCACCGAGGACGTCGAGGACCCGATGTCCGACGCCGAACTGGTCGCCACCGGGCGAGGGCTCCTCGTCGCGGGACACGAGACCACGGCCAACATGATCAGCAAGATGGTGGGCATGCTGCTGGCCGACCGGCGGCGCTGGGAACAGCTGGTGGCGAACCCCGCTCTCGTGCGCACGGCGGTGGAGGAGTCGCTGCGGTTCGACGCCAACCCCGGCATCGGACTCCCCCGCTTCATCAGTGAGGACGTCGAGATCTCGGGAACCGTCGTGCCGACCGGCAGCACGGTGATGTGCAACATGGGCGCCGCCAACCGCGACGAGAACGCGTTCACCGACGCGGACGAGATGGACCTCTCCCGCAGCCCCAACCCGCACCTGACGTTCGGCTCGGGCGCGCACTCCTGCCTGGGCCAGGCACTCGCCAGGACGGAACTGCAGACCACGCTGGAGGTACTGCTGCGCCGCCTCCCCACGCTGGAGCTCGCCGTCGAGTCGTCCGACCTGGAGCGTGTGGAGGGTCTCGCGGTGGGAGGGTTGGCCACGCTCCCCGTACGTTGGTGATGATTCCTCCATGGCAGTGAGGACGGTCCGGAGCGAACGGGCGAACGCCACCCGTCGACGCATCCTGGACACCGCGGAACGCCTGTTCGCCGAACACGGTGTCACCGCGGTGTCCAACCGGCAGATCAGCGAGGCGGCGGGCCAGGGCAACAACACCGCGGTCGGGTACCACTTCGGCACGAAGGTCGACCTGGTCCGCGCCATCGTGCGCAGGCACAACGAGCACATCGAGCGGCGGCGGCTCGACATGGTCGCGCACGCCGCGGGCTCCACCGACCCGCGGGACTGGGTCGCGTGCCTGGTGCGCCCGGTCGCCGAGCACCTCGCCGAGTCGGGCAGTCCCACCTGGTTCGCGCGCTTCGGCGCGCAGGTGATGACCGACCCGTCGCTCCGGCCGATCATGTACGAGGAGACGCTGAGCTCCCCCTCCCTGTTGCGCACCCTGGAGGAACTCCAGCGCTGCCTTCCCGAACTCCCGGTCGAGGTCCGTCTCGAACGCGGCGACATGACCCGGCAGTTGATCGTGCACATGTTCGCCGAACGGGAGCGCGCGCTGGCGGAGCTGACCACCACTCCCCGAGCCAGCTGGTGCGACGCCGCCACCGGACTGGTCGACGCCATCGTGGGGCTGTGGGTCGCACCGGCCACACCCCGACAACGCCCCAAGGACAACCGGTGATCCGGAGGATTGACATGAAGATCAGCGTGGACGAGGACAAGTGCTGCGGCGCGGGACAGTGCGTACTGCTCGCGCCGGAGGTTTTCGACCAGCGTGAGGATGACGGCATCGTCGTGCTCCTCGACCCCGAGCCCGGTGAGGAACTGCATGACGTGACCCGCGAAGCGGCCAGTGTCTGCCCCGCCGCCGCGATCACCGTGAGCGAGGAATGAGCGCGGCATCCAGCGTTCTGGTGGTCGGCGCGTCGGCCGCGGGTCTGTCGACGGCCGACGCACTGCGACGGCAGGGGTTCGCCGGACGGCTCACCCTGCTGGGAGCCGAGTCCCACCCGCCCTACGACCGGCCACCGCTGTCGAAACAGGTGCTGGCCGGAACGTGGGAGCCGGAACGGACCAGGCTGCGAAGCGACCAAGCACTGTCCGAATTGGATGCCGAACTGCTACTCGGCGACCCGGCCGTGGCGCTCGACACCACCGACCGTGTCGTGCGCACCGCCTCCGGCGGGACACTGCGCGCCGACGCCGTCGTGCTCGCCACCGGTGCCGAGCCGCGACGGTTGCGGGGTGAGAGCGACCTCGCCGGGGTGCACGTCCTGCGCACCCTCGACGACGCGCTCACGTTGCGTGCCGCGCTGACCGCGGCCTCCAGGGTCGTCGTGGTGGGCGAGGGTGTCCTCGGGGCCGAGGTCGCGGCGACCGCCCGAACCCTCGGCGCGGCCGTCACCATGGTCGGCCCGCAGCCCGCCCCACTCGCGAACCAGCTCGGTCCCCTGGTGTCCGGCCTCCTGGCCGACCTGCACGTTCAGCACGGGGTCGAGCTGGCTCTCGGGCACGCCGTCGACGGCTTCGTCGGCGAGGACGGCCACGTCACGGGCGTGCGCCTCGACGACGGCCGGGTCGTGCCCGCCGAGGTCGTCGTCGAGGCCGTCGGAGCGGCACCGGCGACCGCGTGGCTGGACGGCAGCGGCCTCACGATCGACGACGGCGTCGTGTGCGACTCCCGTTGCCGGGCGGCCGACGGCGTCTACGCCGTCGGTGACGTGGCCCGCTGGCACCACCCGGGCCTGGGCGCACCCGTGCGGTTGGAGAACCGCACCAACGCCACCGAGCAGGCGCAGGTCGTCGCCGCGAACATCCTCGGCGAGGACCGCCCGTACGCGCCGGTCCCCTACTACTGGACCGACCAGTTCGACACCAGAATCCAGGTGTTCGGGCTGCCCTCGGCAGCCGACGAGATCGCGGTGGTGGACGGCGATCCCGCCGACGGCCGGTTCGTGGTCCGCTGCACCAGAGCAGGCGTCGTCACCGGCGTCATCGGCTGGCGGATGCCCAAGCAGACCCGGCTGCGCCGCGGCGAGGTCGCCGACGCGTTCTCCGCCGCCGCGTTGCGGGCGGTCTGAACGACTCATCACTGGAGACATCGATGACACACACCGTCGCGGAAGACCACGACGAGACCGCGATCCCCGACTACCCCATGTCCCGGGCACCCGGCTGCCCGTTCGACCCGCCGCCACAGCTGGGGGAACTCCAGGAGCGGACGCCACTGGCGAAGGTGCGGCTGTGGGACGGCAGCACCCCGTGGCTCGTCACGCGCTACGCCGACCAGCGCACACTGATGGCCGACCCCCGCATGAGCTCCGACGTCACGAAGCCCGGCTACCCGAGCCCGGCAGCGCGCCCCGAAGGCGGTGGCTCGTCGATCAGCTTCATCCTCATGGACGACCCGGAGCACGCCCGGCTGCGGCGCATGGTGACGGCGCCGTTCACGGTCCGCCGGGTGCGGGCGATGCGGCCGCGGGTACAGGCCATCGTCGACCGCCTGATCGACGACCTGCTGGCGGGTCCGAAGCCGGTGGACCTCGTGGAGGCGTTCGCGCTCCCGGTGCCGTCGCTGGTGATCTGCGAGCTGCTCGGCGTCCCGTACTCCGACCACGACTTCTTCCAGGACCGCAGCAAGGTCGTCATCAAGCGGACCTCCTCGCAGCAGGAGCGCATGGCCGCCCTCGGCGAACTCGCCACCTACCTCGACCGGCTGTTGGGTGACAAGCTCGCCGGTCCCGAGGACGACCTGCTGTCCGGGCTCGCCGAACGCGTGCGTGCCGGCGAACTGGCCCGGGAGGACGCGGCGCGGATGGGCGTGCTGCTGCTCATCGCGGGGCACGAGACGACCGCGAACATGATCGCTCTGGGCACGGCGGCCCTGCTGGAACACCCGGACCAGCTCGCACTGCTGCGCGACGCCGACGACCCCGCCGTGGTCGACTCGGCGGTGGAGGAACTGCTGCGCTACCTCCACATCACCCACAACGGCAGGCGGCGGGTCGCGCTCGCCGACATCGAGTTCGCGGGGCAGGTCATCCGCGCGGGCGACGGTGTCGTCTTCCCCAACGACATCGGCAACCGCGACCCGGAGGCCTTCCCCGAGCCCGATCGACTCGACCTGCGCCGCGACGCCCGTCACCACGTGGCGTTCGGGTTCGGGGTGCACCAGTGCCTCGGCCAGCCACTCGCGCGGCTGGAGTTGAGCGTCGTCTACGGCACCCTCTACCGGCGCATCCCGACCCTGCGGCTCGCGACGGAGCTGGATCGCGTGCCGTTCAAGCACGACGGCTCGGTGTACGGCGTGTACGAGCTTCCCGTGACCTGGTGACCCGAGGAGAGGACAGTCATGAAGATCACCGTCGACCAGGACAAGTGCGTCGCGTCCGGACAGTGCGTCGTCGCCGCCGAACAAGTGTTCGACCAGCGCGACGAGGACGGCGTCGTGGTGCTGCTCGACGCCGCACCGCCAGCCGAAGTGGCTGCCGACGTCCGGCACGCCGCCTCGGTGTGCCCGGCACTGGCCATCCACGTCGAGGAGTGACGACCGGCGCAGTGCGGCAGCACCTCGAACGGCAGGCCCGGACAACGTGTGAGGACCGGCCTCGCGGCTTTCCGGTAGGTCACGCCCACGTACGGGAAGTGCGGACACCCGTGCGGGAAGTGCGGACACGCGTGCGTGGGCTGCGGACACGGTGTCAGAGCAGGAGAGCCACCGCCGTGAAGATCACCGGGAGGCTCAGGAGGGTGCTCACGAGGACGGCGTCGCGCGCCAGCGTGACGCCGTGGCCGAACCGCACGGCGTAGCCGAACACGTTCTGCGCGGCGGGCAGCGCGGCGCAGACCACCACGGCCAGCAGTTCCGTGCCGTCCAGTCCCAGCAGCAGCCCGAGTCCCAGTGCCAGCAGCGGGTGGACCACGTTCTTCAACGACACGATCACCACGAGCGGCAGCCTGACCTCCCGCTCGCGTCCCGGCCTGCTCGACCCGTGCAGGGAGATGCCGAACGCCAGCAGCATCGCGGGGACCGCCAGGTCAGCCAGCAGCTCCACCGGAGCCAGTACCGACTGTGGCAACGTCAGACCGGTCGTGGTCGCGAGGAGCCCCAGCACCGAGGCGATGGCGAGCGGGTTGCGCAGCGGCGCGGTGACCGTGCGCCCCAACGTCGGTCTGCTCTCTTCCCGCCGCGCCGACACCACGTCGAACACCGTGGTGAACACCGGGGTCAGGACCGCGAGCTGGAACAGCAGCACGGGGGCGACCACCGTGGCGTCACCGAACACGTACGCGGCGACCGGCAAGCCGAGGTTGCCCGCGTTGACGTAGCCGCTGGCCATCGCGCCGATCGCCGTCTCCCCCGCCGGTCTCCGGCACAGCCGACCCACCGGCACGTACAGCAGGCACGCCAGGGAGCTGGTCGCGGCGGTGACGAGCAGGTTCGCGGAGAACACGGCCGTGACGTCCGCGCGGGCGAGCGTGGTGAACAACAGTGCCGGGCTCGCGACGAAGAACGCGGTGCGGGACAGCACCTCGGTGGCGGACGGACCGAGCACACCGGCTCGCCCCACCGCGTAGCCCACGAGGACCACGCAGGCGAGTACGAGAAACCCCTCGATCACGCCGGTCATGTGGCAGTCACAGATCGCCACCGTAAGGCTGTGATCCCCGTCAATCCGGAGCGGGTCCGCCCGCGTCGTTACGGCTCGCCGGGTACGGGGAAGCCTCCCGCCATGCCCGACGACACCTTCCGGCCGGACGAGACCCTCGCGGCGGTGTCCTGGCAGCGTTGGCCCGAAGCGCTCCGGACGCGTGGTCAGGACGTGCTGACGTACCTGAACGCGGGCCACCCGCAGGACGCGCTGGAGGTGATCGACGAGCTGCTGGCCGACCTGCTCGCGCGCCGTGACTCGCTGGCCGACACCGCCAACCGGCGGTTCGAGCCGTCCACCGACGACCGCAATCCCTGATCACGACATGACCAAGGGCCCTACAGGCGGCACCCCCACGAATCCACGATGACCTCGTAAGGAGGAGGCACCGCATGGCTCACCTCGACCCGGCAGCGCCTCGCAGGCTCGTCGTGGGTCTCGACGGCTCGGCCACGGCCGAACACGCCCTGCGCTGGGCCGCGGAGGAAGCGGCGTCCCGTGGCGGCGACGTGGAGGTGATCGCGGTCAGGGAGCGGGACGAGTTCCTGCCCGGTACGTCCTACGCCTTCCAACCTCACGGTCACCGGCCGGTCGCCGACGAGGAGAGCGTGCGGGCTCACCTGCACGACGTGGTCTCCCACACGGTTTCGCCGGTCGGTGACGTCACCTTGACGGAGACGGTCGCCACGGGCGACCCGGCCACCGAACTGATCAAAGCATCGGCGGACGCGGACCTGCTCGTCGTGGGCAGTCACCGGGGCGGCGCGCTGTCGGAGGTGCTGCTCGGCAGCGTCGCGGCGAGCTGCGTCCGGCACGCACGCTGCCCAGTCGTGATCGTTCCCGCGAAGCTCGCCACCTCACGGTGAGCCGCGAGCCGGGCCGGATCCCACCGGAAGGGGGCTGCCACCCGACCGTCCCGTCACTCACTCGCCTTCCCGTAGGACGAAGTATCCCTCTTCCTCCTGGGCGAAATGGAGTGTGAGCACGGCGTCGAGGCCGTAGAGGGTGGCGCGCAGATCGTCGATCTGCTCGGGAGCGATTCCGTCGGACGCGGTGTCGAGATGCCGCCCGAGCCGCCGGCACAGGCGGGCGATCTCGGCATGGCCCCGGCTCATCGTCACGGTCTCCTCCGGGCTGCCGAGCACCCCGCCCAGCACGGGATACAACTCGGTTTCCTCGGCGTTCTCGTGCGGCAGGAGTTCGTCGACGAGCAGCCGGTGCGCGCGCCGGACGGCCGCGTCCGCCGCGGGCGTCGCACCGGCCGAGAGCGCGTCCGCCGCCTGCCGGACCGACGCCCGCACCGGCTGGAGGCTCTCGTGCTCGGCCGCGAAACGTCCCAGGAGGGTGTCGGCCTCGGGATGGGTTCCGCGTCGTGCTCCGGAGCGCAACACCCGAAGGCTGTTGACGATGACCGCCACGTCGATGGCTTCCTGGACGAGTGCGCCCGCCACGGGCACCAAGGCCCCCAGTGCCGACACGATCATGGCCGCGAGGGACAGTGCGGTGCCGATGACACCACTCTGGGAAGCCACGCGACGTGCCCGTCTCGCGATTTCCATGGCGTCCGCGAGGCGGTCGATCCGGTCGTCGACGATCACCGCGTCCGCCGACTGCACCGCGGCCGTGGACCCGCGCGAACCGAGGGCGATTCCCACGTCGGCCACGGCGAGGGCCGGAGCGTCGTTGATCCCGTCACCGACCATCACGACGGTTCCGTGCTCCCCCTCCCGCCGCACCCGGCTGATCTTGTCCTCCGGGGTGGCCTCGGCCTGTACCTCGTCGAGGCCGAGCATCGCCGCGACCTCCGTCGAGGTGTCCACCCGGTCACCGGTGAGCAGGACGACGCGCCGCACCCCGGCGGCGTGCAGTCGCCGCATCGTGCGAACCGCGTCGGGTCGGATACGGTCGCGTCCCAGCAGGGCGGCGGTGAGCTCGCCGTCGACGGTCACCCAGATGACGGTCGCCAGGTCCAGTCGTCCTCGGCGCAGCACCGCCGAGGCCCACTCGGGAACCTCCGCTCCGGCCGGTATCCGTCCGACCTGGACCGTCTCGCCCCCGACACGGCCGGTGGCGCCGCGCCCGGGACTCTCGGAGACGTCCTCGGCGGAGTGGACCTCGACGCCCGCCCGGCTCGCCGCGCGCAGTACCGCGGCGGCGAGCACGTGCAGGGAGTACTGTTCCACCGCGGCGGCGAGCCGGAGCGCATGCTCCGGTGTGACCCCGGGAGCGCACACGACATCGGTGATCTCCGGCCTTCCCTCCGTCACCGTGCCCGTCTTGTCCAGGAGCAACGTGGTGGTCCGGCCCAGCAGTTCCAGCGCGGCGCCGTCCCGGACGACGATCCCGGCCCGCGACGCCCTGGACATCCCACCGGTGACCGCGATCGGCACGGCGAGCAGCAACGGGCACGGGGTCGCGGTGACCAGCACCGCCACGGCGATGACGGCGTCCCGTGACACGAGCCAGGCGCTCCCGGCGATGAGCAGCGCGAGTGGCAGGAACCAACCGGCGACCCGGTCGGCGAGCCGGGCGATGGGCGCGCGTTCCGCCGCGGCCTCCTCCGCCAGCCGGACCATCCCCGCGTACGTGCTGTCGGCCGCGGTCGCCGCCGCCGTCAGGTCCACCGCGGGCCCGGCGTTGACCGTCCCGCTGCGGACCGTCTCGCCCGACGGCCGCACCACGGGTTCGGGCTCCCCGGTGAGGGCGGACTCGTCGAGGACGCCCTCGGCCCGCAGCGTCCCGTCCACCGGAACGATCTCCCCGGAGAGGACGACGACCTCGTCGTCCACCCCGACCTCGTCCACCGGAACCGTCACGAGCCCGCCCGCCGCACGGCGGTGCGCCTGGCGCGGCGCGCGTTCCAGCAGCCCCGAGAGGTCTCGCGCCGCCCGGCGGGCCGCGGCGGCCTCCAGAACCTGTCCCGTGGCGACCATGAGCGCGACGACCGCACCGGCGAGGTACTCCCCCACCGCCAACGTTCCCGCGAGGGCCAGCACGGCGAGCAGATCCGCCCCGTAGCGGCGCCTGCGCAGGTCCGCGACCACCCGCGCCACCGACGGCACGAGCGCCCCGGCGGTCGCCGCTCCCCACAGCCACCGTTCCACACCGAGACCCGCGGGCCATGCCGCGAACCCCGCCACGAGAAGCGCGGACACCGCTGTCAGCGTCCATGTATGCCGGGACATCACGGCAGCGCGCCACACATCCGCGTCACCCCTGTCGACTGCGTGGAACCATCACCTCACGTGGCCCTTCGGCTCTACCTCCGGCATACCCCCGCTGTCGGGCTGGGAACGTGTCGGAGAGCGATCCGAGGGAATCCGTCACGCTGCTGTTGCGAGATCCGCGGAGCAGGCCGGGCGGCCTGCCCGCCGAGAAGGCAGCTCGGCGGCTGGAGATCTACGGACCGAACGAACTACGGCGGAAACGACGCACCGACTGGCCGAGACGACTCGCCCGCCAGTTCACTCGCCCCTTGCCCTACCGCTGTGGCTGGCCGCACCGCTCGCCGTGGTGTCCTCGGCGACCTCGGCTCAGCGCCTCCTTCGCCGACATCCGGTTGATCATGGTCACCGGCGACCGTGACCTCAGATGACGCGGTCGGAGCGGGCACCGGACGACGCGCGCCGGGCGGCGATCGCGATCAGCAGCGCGGCGAGGGCCAGAAGCAGTGCCCCGGCTCCGAGCGCCACACCGGCCACCCACGGCAGCATGGGCGCGGTGGCGCCCACTTCGGCACGCACGCTCACACCGGGGCTGCGGTCCTCGTTCAGGGCGACGAGCACCCAGTCACCACGCGGCAGATCGGTCTCGACGGTCCGGGTGCCCGGCCCGGACGCACTGGCCACCCAGATGTCGGCGGACTCGGGCGCGGCGGGTGGCCCGCCGGGCCGCACGACCTCCGTGACGACGTGGTCTCCGGTGGTGCCGCGGACGAACGCGTGGCCGGTGCCCCGCAGGTACCGCGCGGCGTCGTCGGCCGTCGCCAGCCCCAGGAACACGCCCTGCCCCGGCTGCGTGGGCGTGACACTCACCCGCACCGCCCCGAGGCCCGACTCGAACCAACCGCCGACGCCCTCCCCGAACTCGACCGGCTCGGTGCGCACGGCGTAGGTGTCCGTCACCAACGTCGTCGACGCGGTGAGATACCCGTCGTCGTCTCGCTGGGTCCGGTCCGCCCAGAGCGCCACCGCGCCACCGACGAGCAGGCCCAGGGCAGCCAGAGCCACGAGCGCCCCCACGATCACGGACGCCACCCGGCCCGCCGTCCAGCCACCGGAATGGCCACCGGAACGGCCACTGGTGGCGGCTGGCCCCGGTGGGGGCGTGTCCGGCTCCCCCTCCGGGCCGGGCTCGTCACCACCGGTGTCGAGACGAAACGGCGGATAACGGTCGGTCAGCAGCCCGACGTAGGCGCCCACGCGGATCACCCAGCGGTCCATGCCCAGGACGAAGTCGTACACCCCTCGCGGGTAGTCGCCGGTGAACAGCAGCACCACTCCCGCGATGAGCACGAGCAGGCCGACCAGCCCTGCCCCCGCCCATCCGGGCTGGTCCTCTCCCGGCCACAGCGCCCACAGACCGCCTCCGAGGAACAACCCCGTCACGAGGTAGTGCGGGAAGGCCAGCAACCACTTGACGAGAACGAGTCCGCGGGACAGTCGTTCGGGATAGTCGATCTCCAGCCGCGCCGGGTAGTCGGGTACGTCGGCGAGCGTGAACGGAGGGTAGCGGTCGGTACCCAGGGCCGCGTAGGAGTAGTACTGGACTCGCCAGCTCCACCGCAACACGCCCACGTTGAAGTCGAAGAGCGCGCGGGGGTAGCGGCCGGTCACCAGGATCGCCACGAACGCCACGAACGTGAGCACCACGAAGGCGATCCCCAGCAACAACAGCACGAGGTAGTGCGGAAGGGCGAGCAGCCACTTCACCAGCCAGAGCCACCGCGACAGCGGGGCGTCGAGTCTCGCCCGTACCCGCACCGGCTCCACTCGGGATGTGGTCATCGGATCGACCTCTCGATCGCCTCACGAGGGTGCCGGAGCACCCGTCGGCCCCACGGACAGCGTCTCCTCGCACAGGCGTGCGAGTTCGTTCTCCTCCCGGCAGGTCACCAGCACGACCGCCGTCCGGGAGGACTCCGCGCTGATCAGCCGGTCACCGGTCGCGCGGTTGCGCGCGGGGTCGACCCGGGCGCCGAGCAACGCACCGTCGAAGAGTTCCGCACGCAACCCCGGCTGGTGCTCCGCCACTCCTCCCGTCAACACGACGGCGTCCGGTTCCGCCGCCGACACCGCCTGCGCCGCCATCTCCCGGCGAAGCCGGTGCAGGTACACGTCGAGAGCCAGCCGCGCCTCGGGGTCGCCCCGGGCGCGGGACCGCAACACCTCCCGAACGTCTCCGCTCGTCCCGGAAAGCCCCGCGAGCCCGGAATTCCGGTTGAGCGCGGCCTCCACGTCGGACACGGACAGCCCGTGCTCGCGCAGAAGGTACAGCGGTATGCCCGGGTCGATCGATCCGCACCGGGTGGCCATGGCGGCGCCCTCGAGCGGGGTGAAGCCCATGGAGGTGTCGAGGCTTCGCCCGCCGACGACGGCCGTCACCGACACTCCCGCACCGAGGTGGCAACACACCAACCGCAGTCGCCGGACCGGACGGTCGAGCAGCTCGGCGGTCCTGCGGGTCGCGTGGGCGAGCGACAGCCCGTGGAAGCCGTACCGGCGGAGACCGTACCGGTCCCGCCACCGCCGAGGCAGCGGGTACGTGGCCACGTGCGCGGGCAGGCCGGCGTGGAAGGCGGTGTCGAAACACCCCACCACCGGAACGCCGGCAGGCAGGTCCAGAGCGTGCCGGGCCAGCGTCAGCGACCGCGGCTGGTGCACGGGCGCCAGGGGCACCTGGCACCGCAGTTCGGCGAGGCTCCCCTCGTCGAGCACCGTCGGGGTTGTCCGGTCCCCGCCGTGTACGACACGGACCGACACCGCGTGGACGGGCGGATGTGCCGCCGCGAAGCCCTCCAGCTCGTCCCGGGTCACGCCGTCCCACTCCGCGACGTGCTCTTCGGCGGCCACCACGCCGCCGTCCACCACGGCGAGCTTGAGGCTCGACGAACCGGGGTTGACGGTGAGAACCCGCATCAGCCCACCCACCTCCAGTCGCGGATCTCCGGGAGGTCCTCACCGGTACGCCGGATGTGGTCGTGGTGGCGGTCGAGGTGGTGGAGCAACCGTTGCCGCAGGGTGCCGAGGCGATCGGCGACTCTGGGAATGCGTTCGAGCGCGGCCAGGGCGAGGTGGAAACGGTCGATCGCGTTCAGCACGCACATGTCGAACGGAGTCGTGGTCCCCCCGTTCTCCGAGAAGCCGCGGACGTGCACGTGATCGTGGTTGGGCCGGTTGTAGGTGAGTTCGTGGATCAACCACGGGTAGCCGTGGAACGCGAAGATCACCGGCGTGTCGCTGGTGAACACCGCCGTGTAGTCCCGGTCGGACATCCCGTGGGGGTGCCTGTGCGGAACCGGCAGGCGGGTCAGGTCCACCACGTTGACGACGCGGATCCGGAGATCCGGCACGAGTTCCCGGAGGACGTGCACCGCCGCGACGGTTTCCTGGGTCGGCACGTCTCCCGCACAGGCGAGCACCACGTCGGTTCCCCCTTCGTGGTCCGTGCTCGCCCACTCCCACAGGCCGAGCCCGCGTTCACAGTGAGCCCGCGCCGCGTCGGAGTCCAAGTACTGCGGTTCCGACTGCTTGCCCGCGACGATCACGTTCACCAGTCCCCGTGACCTCAGGCAGTGCTCCGCGACGTGCAGCAGGCAGTTCGCGTCGGGAGGGAGGTAGACCCGGGTGATCTCGGCGCGCTTGCTGAGGATGTGGTCGATGAAGCCAGGGTCCTGGTGCGAGGCGCCGTTGTGGTCCTGCCGCCAGACGTGGGAGGTCAGGAGGTAGTTGAGGCTCGGCACCGGGCGGCGCCAGGGCTCTTCGGCCGCCATGTGGAGCCACTTCGCGTGCTGGGCGACCATCGAGTCGACCAGGTGCGTGAACGCCTCGTAACTGGAGAACAACCCGTGCCCACCGGTCAGGAGGTAGCCCTCCAACCAACCCTGGCACAGGTGCTCGGACAGGATCTCGAACACCCGGCCATCGGGGTCGAGGTGATCGTCGCCGGGGAGCGTGGGCAACCGCCAGCGGCGGCCCGTCACCTCGAACACCGCGTCGAGCCGGTTGGAGGCGTGCTCGTCCGGCGAGAACAGCAACAGGTTCCCGCGGCCTGCGTTGAGGCGCATCGCGTCGCGCAGGTAGCGCCCCAGCGCGCGGGTCGACTCGGCGTCGCGCCCGCCGGGCGCGCGCACGTCGACGGCGTGCGCGGCCACCGGCGGCAGGCGCAGCTCCCGCTGCACCCAGCCGTGTGCCAGGGGGTTGGCGCTCATGCGCAGCTCGGGTTCCGGACAGTGTGCCTCCACCAGCGGAGCCGGGGAACCGTCCCGGTCGAACAACTCGTCGGGTCGGTAGGAACGCAACCACCGCTCCAACTGCAGTAGCTGCCGCGGGTCGTGGCGGACTCCGGGCAACGGCACCTGATGCGAGCGCCAGGTGCCCTCCACCGGCTCCCCGTCGCGCAGGGCCGGGCCGGTCCACCCCTTGGGCGTGCGGAGCAGGACCACGGGCCGCCGCCCTTCCGCCATCCGGACGAGACACTCGTCGAGCGCCGCCGCGTAGGCCTCGTGCACGGCGGTCGGGTCGGTGCCCTCCACCTCGATCGGCTCCCAGCCGTGGCCGCGGACGAACGACCGGAGGTCCTCGCGTGGCAACCGCGACAGCACCGTGGGGTTGGCGATCTTGTACCCGTTCAGGTGCAGGATCGGCAGCACCTGGCCGTCCTCGACCGGGTCGAGGAAGGCAGGTGCCTGCCAGCTCGCCGCCAACGGACCGGTCTCGGCCTCTCCGTCCCCGATCACGCAGGCCACCACCAGGCCGGGCTTGTCGAGAGCGGCACCCGTGGCGTGGGCCAACGCGTATCCCAGCTCTCCGCCCTCGTGGATGGACCCGGGCACATGAGGTGACGCGTGGCTCGGCACCCCGCCGGGGAAGGAGAACTGGCGGAACAACCGCCGCATGCCCTCCTCGTCACGCGCGACGTCGGGATGGCACTCCGAGTAGGTTCCCTCCAGCCACGCGGCGGCGTTGAGTGCCGCGGACCCGTGTCCCGGGCCCGCGACGAACAGAACGTTCGCCGAGGTCTCGCGGATGACGCGGTTGAGGTGGGCGTAGGTGAGGGTCAGGCCCGGCACCGTCCCCCAGTGGCCGAGCAAGCGGGGCTTGACGTGTTCCGCCACGAGGGGCTCGCCGAGCAAGGGGTTGTCCAGCAGGTAGATCTGCCCCACCGCGAGGTAGTTCGCGGCGCGCCACCACGCGTCCAACCCGGTGAGCCACTCCGCGTCGGAGCGCCTAACCCGCCCGATGTCACCCGCCGGCACCTCTCGGGTCGCAACCACACTGCCAGCGTTTCCGGCACACCGTCTTCCGGCGACGGCACGTCGGCCCTCGCGGTGGGGCCATAGGTCCTCGGCGTCCCGGGTGACGGCAGCGCGCCTCGGACGGCGCGGCCCGCAGGCCACCGCCCGAGTGCGCGAAAACCGGCCTGATCGCGCTACCCACCTGTGGGCGGACCGTGCCACCGGCTCCGCCACCGGGCTGCCGGCTATTCGATGACCATGCGCACGGGCGTGCCGTGCTCGATCGTGCGGCTCACGGTGCAGAGTTTGTCGTGCGACAGGGCGACCGTGCGGGGCAGGATCGCGCGGGCGGCGTCGCCCTGCGCGCCCTCCGGAAACCGCACCGTGAACGTGACGGTGAGGTTCTCCATGCGGTTGCCGGCCTCCTTGTCCGACACCTTGTCGCCGCTCACGGTCACGGTGAACTCGTCGGGTTCGGTACGCCTGCTGGTGGCGACGTCGGTGTCGATCGCGGTGCACCCGCCGATCGCGGCGAGCAGCAGTTCCACCGGGCTGAACTCGTCGTCGGAGTTACCGAACCGGAGGCTGCCGCCCCGCCCGTTGTGCGCGACGTAGCGGCCCTCGGACTCCCGCTCGACGCGCACGGACCTGTGAGATGTCGTCATGGCGTCGAACCTACCGCCATGATCCCCACTCAGGGCCTCGGGATGTTGCGGAGGTTCGACCGCGCGAGCTGGATCATGCGCCCCACACCACCCTGCAACACCATCTTGCTGGTCGCCAGGGCGAAACCGGTGAGCTGCTGACCGGTGATGCGCGGCGGGATGGACAGCGCGTTCGGGTCGGTGACGACGTCCAGCAGCGCGGGACCGTCGTGGTCGAGGACGGCGCGGATACCGCTGCGCACGTCCCTGGGATCGTCGATCCGCACGCCGTACGCTCCGGCCGCACTCGCGATCGCCGCGTAGTCGGTGTCCGGGTAGGTGGTGGCGTGCGGGGGCAGCCCCGCCACGAGCATCTCCAGATCGACCATGCTCAACGACGAGTTGTTGAACAGGACGATCTTCACGGGAAGTCCGTAGTGGACGATGGTGAGGAAGTCGCCCATGAGCATGGAGAACCCGCCGTCGCCCGCCATGGCGATCACCTGCCGCGCGGTGTCGGGAAGCTGCGCGCCGATGGCCTGGGGCATGGCGTTCGCCATCGAACCGTGCGTGTACGAACCGATCATGCGGCGTCGGCCGTTGGGGCTGAGATAGCGGGCGGCCCAGACGTTGCACATTCCGGTGTCCACCGTGAACACCGCGTCGTCGGCGGCTTCGTCGTCCAGGACCGAGGCGACGTACTCGGGGTGGATCGGTTTGTGTCGCTCCACGTCGGTGGTGTAGGCGGAGACGACGTTCTCCAGGACGTCGGCGTGCTTGCGCAGCATCCGGTCGAGGAACCGCCGATCGGTCTTGCGGTTCACCCGGGGTGTCAGCGACCGCAGCGTCTCCCGGACGTCGCCGCACACGCCGTGGTCGAGCCGGGACCGCCTGCCGAGCGCCTCGGGGCGCGTGTCCACCTGCGCGATCCGCACGTCGTCGGGCAGGAAAGGCCGGTACGGGAAGTCGGTCCCGAGCAGGATCAGCAGGTCGCACTCGTGCATCGCCTCGTACGCCGCGCCGTAGCCGAGCAGCCCCGACATGCCCACGTCGAACGGGTTGTCGTACTGGATCCACTCCTTGCCCCGCAAGGCGTGCCCGACCGGGGCGAGCACCTTGCCCGCGAATTCCATCACCTCGTCGTGCGCATCGGCGACGCCGCGACCGCAGAACAGGGTCACCCGCTGCGCCTCGTCGACCATCTGGGCGAGCCGGTCGACTTCCGCCTCGCCCGGCCGCACGGTCGGGCCGCCGATCGGGAGCGCCATCTCGGTGCGCCTGCGTGGGAGGTCCATGCCCGCCACGTCGCCGGGCAGAACGAGCACCGACACCCCCGACCGGCCGATCGCGGTCTGGATGGCGATCTGCGCGACCTGCGGCATCTGGTCGGGCGTCGAGACCATCTCGCAGTAGTGGCTGCACTCGGCGAACAACCGTTCGGGATGCGTCTCCTGGAAGTACGACGTGCCGATGTCCTCGCTCGGGATGTGGGCCGCGATGGCGAGCACGGGAGCCGAGCTGCGGTGCGCGTCGTACAGGCCGTTGATGAGGTGGACGTGGCCGGGCCCGCAGCTACCGGCACACGCGGTCGGCCTGCCGGTGATCTGGGCCTCGGCCCCCGCGGCGAACGCGGCGACCTCCTCGTGCCGCACCTGCACCCACTCGATCTTGGGGTTTCGCCGAACGGCGTCGGTGACCGGGTTGAGGCTGTCGCCCACGACGCCGTACACGCGCTGTACCCCGGCCTGCACCAGCATGTCCACCAACTGCTCGGCCACCGTCTGGTTGGCCATGCGCACTCCCCTCTCGGCCGACGCACACTCCGCCGAGAAGTAGCCCTTTCCCGGTGGGGTGAAACGTGGACCCGAGGTCAGCCCGCCACGCCGCTCAGCTCGTTCGGCACGTGCGGCAGGGTCGTGGTCGCCTCTTTCTCGCCGGTGGCGAGGTTCAGCCGGTGCACCCGTTTCGTCGCCGGGTCGGTGACGTAGGCGTCGTCACCACGCACGAACAGGGCCGGGCGCGGCTGCTGCCACTCCAGCGGTTCCTCCCACGGTTCGAGCACCGGGATGGTCTTCGTGACCTCGGCGCTCTCGGGGTCGATGACGTGCAACCGCCCGTCGGTGCCGAGGACGAGCGCCTCCCCCCGCGGACCGCGGCCGAGAGAGCGGAACGTGTAGCTCGTACCCAGGTCGACCAGCTCCAGTGAGGTGTCCCTCGTGTCGATGAGCGAGATCCGCTCGGGGCGTTCCAGCTCCGCGTCCGGGTCCTGCTTGTAGTCGCCGAGCACGATGGGCGAGACGTCCGAGCCTGCCTGGTTGCCGATACGCCCGTACTCGGTGGGGCTGTCGACCTTCGTGATCTCGCCGCCCGCGTACACGAGCACGCCGTCCTCACAGCCCACGACCACGGCACCGCCCTGCGCCGTGGCCTCACCGTGGACACCGGGGCAGTCCTCGTTGCGGGTGAGTTCCTTGCGCTGCGCGTCGAGTACCGCGATGCCGCGCCGCTCCTCCTCGTCGCCGAGCGTGACGAGGAGTCCGCCGTCCTCGACGGCGACGGCGACCCCGTGGTGCGGTTCGGCCGTCCGGTAGGTCTCGGTGGCCGACTTGCCCTCGCCGAGGTCCGCCGGATCGAACGACGTCACCGTGCCGGAGCCGTCGGCGAACAACACGGTGCGGCCCGCGTGGCGGACGACGTGTCCCGGCTCCGGTCCGGGGAACACGACGTCGGTGAGCTCGCCCCGCGACGCGTCGAGCACGCGGAACCCCTCGGACGTCGACACGAGGACGTGGCTGTCGTCACCGGCGGGATTGACCCGCAGGAAACCCGGCAACGGTACCTCGGCGCGGGGTTCCAGCGTGCGGCCGTCCAGTACCGACACCCCTCCGTCGTAGGTCACCACGACGGGATCGGTGATGAGCGGCTCCGCTCTGGTCGTACCGGGGTCACCCGCCGCGCACGCGCCGCTCAGGGCCACGGTGGCGACCGCGGTAAGCGTTGCCGCCACGTGTCGGCGGCCGGATGGTGTGGTCATACGTTTCTCCTTCTCGGGTCAGCTCCGGGCGAGGCCGGAGACGATCGCGTCGGTGTTGGCGCGCATGAGCTCCAGGTAGGTCGCGGCGCCGCCCTCGGGGCCGGTGAGCGACTCGGAGAACAGCGGCACCACGGCCACCCGGACGCCGACGTGGTCGGCGAGTACGCGGGCGAGCCTGTCGGGTTGCGACGAGTCGGTGAAGATCGCGGGCACCCCCGCGGCGCGGATGGTGTCGGCCAGTTCCGCGAGGTCGGCGGGGCTCGGCGAGGCCAGGGTCGTGCCGCTCGGCACGACGGTACCCACGACGTCGAAGTCGTAGCGGGCGGCGAGGTAGCCGAAGACGTGGTGGTTGGTGACGAGTGTGCGTCGCTGGGCCGGGATTTCCGCGAACCGTCCGCTCATCCACGAATCCAGATCGACGAGCTGCCGCCCGTATCGCCGGGCGTTGGCGCGGACGGCCTCCGCGTCGATCCCGCCGACGTGGTCGACCACCTGCTCGGCGATCACGTCGACGGCGGCGCGTACCCGCGCAGGGTCCGTCCAGAAGTGCGGGTCAGGACGCCCCCGGCTGTCACCGCCGGAGTAGTCGAGCGGGTCCACGTGCTCGGCCACGGACACGGTCGCCACCCCTGTCTCCTCGGCGGCCTCCACGTGGCGCGCCACGCCTTCCTCCAGGCCGAGTCCGTTGGCGACGACCAGATCGGCGTGCTCCAGCGTCGCCGCCTCCCGCGCGGACACGGCGAACGAGTGGGGATCGGCTCCCGGCGGCATCAGCACCGTCACCTCGGCCAGTTCACCGACGATCTCTCGCGTGATGTCGCCGAGGATGTTCGTGGTCACCACCACGCTGCCCGAGCGGTCCTCGCCGCCCGCGCATCCTGCCGCGAGCAGCCCGAGGCCCAGGAGCACGCAGCCGAGCGTGCGCGGCGTCCTCATCGCCCCGTCTCCACGAGGTGGGTCGGTGCGATGTCCAGTTCGAACGTCCGCGCCACGCGGAGTCCGTCGCGGTAGTCGATCTCGTACACGGTCTGCGTCGCCGCCTCGTTGACGTAGGCGCGTTCGGCGTCCACCTCGATCACGGGTGGTGTGTCCTGCTCGACCGCGTCCTCGAACAACGACGTCTCCGCCAGCTCCTCACCCGTCTCGGCGTCGAACGCCCGCAGCACCCCTTCGGGATCGAGCGCGAGCACGGGACCGTCAGCGCCCACCGCCGTCGTCGCCACGGTGGGGCCGATGTCCAGCAGGTTCCACGCGGATTCCGCGGTGTCGAGCACCCACACTCCGCTCTCCCCCGCCGCCGCGGCGAGGACGGCGCTGCCGCGACGGTGGGCGAACTCCCCGGCCACCTCGGTGGCGCCCTCCGGGTGGGGAACGTGTTCGGCGCGGTACTGGCCGTCATCCTCGGACACGATCACCGCTCCGTCGGCGCAGGAGACCATCGCGACGTCGGACCGCACGGCGGTCGCGTCCCCAGGGTCGATACACCTCGTGTCCGGTTCCGCCAGGAGCTCCCCGTCGAGGTCGCGCACCTCGACGGAGCCGTCGACCACGAACACGAGGCCGTCACCCACCGGCACTCCCGGCCCTGCTTCGACGGAGACCGGTTCGGGCACCGTGCCGTCGTCCAGCACTGCCCTGTCGAGCACCGCAGTCGGTCCGTCGGGGCCGGACAAAGTGGTCCCCCAATCCGCTCCGTGCACGTCGTCCACCGGGCCGATCCGAACGGCTCCCACCATCGCCGGATCGGCGTGGTAGTAGTGCCGGTGGTCGCCGTGATCCACCGTCCACGCTCCCCCGTCCACCACGTGCACTCCCGAGGAAGTGGCCAGGTAGGCGAAACGGCCGTCCGTGTGGACGGCTCGCGGCGGCTCCACCTTCCCGAGTTCGACGACGTCCTCGGTCAGCAGATCCAGCGCCCGAACCTCGCCGCTGCCGGAGTCGGCGACGACCAGGCGAGGGCGCGGTTCGGCAGCCTCCGTCGCCCCGGGCACGTACCCGTGGGGCGTCGCAGTCGGCGACGGTTCGGCGGGGGTCGCGGTGGTACCGCAGGCCGCCAGTGACGTGGTCACCAGCAAGGAGGCCAGCAGGCGCGGTCCCCGGTTCTTCGGATGTCTCACGTCGGAGTCTCGACCTTCTCTTGGATTGTCCACTCTGGATTCAGCAGGGGCCGGACCCGGTCGCGCAGGCGTGCCAGGGCCGACGAGACGAAGTACTGGGCCACGGCGACGGCGGCGATCGTCGCGCCGGCGGCCGTTCCGGCGTGCCACGAGACGAGCAACCCGAGCACCGTGGCCGTGCAACCGAGCAGCGTCGCACCGACCAAAGCGGCGGGAATCCGCCGAGCCCACGCCAGTGCCGCAGCCGGAGGCGCGACCAGCAGGCCGAAGACCAACAGCGTGCCCACGACATGGAACGACGACACCGTGGCGAGCGTGATCAGCGCCAGCAACGCCGCGTGCGCGCGGCCCGGTCGCAGCCCCAGCGTGTGCGCGATGCGCGCGTCCAGTGTGAGCGCGACGAACGCGCGGTAGCCGAGTACCGACACGACGACCGCCACCAGCACCGCGACGGCCAGTACCCCGAGGTCGGCGTTCCGGACGGCGAGCACGTCACCGAAGAGGAATCCCGTGACGTCCACGGCGAACGACTCCGAGCGCGAAACGATGATGACTCCGGCCGACAGCATGGCCACGAACAGCAACCCGATGCCGGTGTCGTGCGACAGCCTTCCCGACCGGCCCAGAACGGTGACACCCGCGGCCAGCACACCGGCGCTCAGCGCCGCGCCGACGAACGGGTTCGCACCCAGCAGGGATGCCAGGGCCACGCCGGGAAGCATGCCGTGCGAGAGCGCGTCGCCGAGGAACGCCATTCCCCGCAGCACCACCCAGGTGCCGGCGAGAGCGCAGACCACCGAGACGAGCACGCCACCCCACAGCGCCCGCTGCACGAAGCCCACCTCGAACGGGGCGATCAGCCACTCCATGACAGCGGAGCCTATATTGGAAATGATTTTCATTTCAAGGGGTGAGTTGCCATGGTATGCACCACACAGGCCGATGCCGAACTCGACACCGTGTCAGCGGGTTACACGGGACGTCCGGTGCTGCACGACGTTTCCGTCCGCTTCCCGCACGGCCGGATCACGGCCCTCGTGGGCGCCAACGGGTCGGGTAAGTCCACAGTGCTCGGTGTGTTGGCGGGACTGCTGCGTCCGGTGGCGGGCACGGTACGAGCGCCCCGACGCCCCGCACTCGTAGCGCAGCACACGGCTGTGCCCACACTGCTGCCGCTCACGGTGCGCGACACGGTGAACATGGGCCGCTGGGCGGCCCGGGGCGGCCCATGGCGGCGGCTGTCCCGCCACGACCGGGACGTGGTGGACCGCTGCCTGAGCCTGCTCGGCATCGGTGACCTCGCGACACGGACACTGTCGGCCCTGTCCGGTGGTCAGCGACAACGGACGCTGGTGGCACAGGCGCTCGCGCAGGAATCCACACTGCTGCTCCTGGACGAGCCGACGTCCGCACTGGACACTTCGGCGAGCGCGGCGATCCTGCGCGCACTCGGCGACGCGCGAGCCGAAGGCACCACGGTCGTACACGCCACGCACGACCTCGCCCAGGCACGGCAGGCCGACCACTGCGTCGTCCTGCGGCAGGGCACGGTCTTCGCGGCCGGATCACCGGAGGCGGTGCTGTCCCCCGACGTACTGCACGCGGCTTGGGGACTGTCCGGCCCCGGCGAAGCGGGCTGAACCACACGCCGCCGGGCGGCTCCCCGGGATACTCCGGTTCCCGCGGTCGTTCGCGTGGACGATCGCACCGGCACCCGTTTCCGGCGGGGAACGAGAGTCGTAGGGGCCGGGGTGGCGTCAGCCACCGGGTCGCGCACCGGGTGACTGGGGACGCGCTCGGTCCCGGCGCGACCTACCGCGTGACCGGACGACCGTTCCTCGCGTCCGGCAACGACCTCGCGTCCCGCCCGCTACGTGGAACGCGGCGCCATGGTGACGGTCGGCGGCGCGAACCGGTCAGCCGCCGAAGAACGTGCGCCACTCCTCCAGCGAGCGGGGCCGGAAGACGACGTTGTCACGGCGAACGTTCGACAACGAAGCCGACGGCTCCGCCGAGTACCAGTGCCCCGGGTAGACCACCGGGTCACCCGGGAGACCGGCCAGCCAGCGCAGGCTCCGGTACATCGCGTCGACGTCCCCACCCGGCAGGTCGGTGCGGCCACAGCCGTCGAGGAACAACGTGTCACCCGCCACGAGCGCGCCGTCGAGCAGGAAACACTGGCTGCCCGGCGTGTGACCCGGCGTGTGCAGCAGGCGGATGGTGACGGAACCCACGTCGAGACGGTCGTCGTGGTCGTGGGCCACGAGGTCGGTCTTCGACACTCCCGTGGTGCGGCGCACCCATTCCAACTCGGCGGCGGCGACGTGCACCGGCACCTGAACGCGCCCCAGCAACTCGGCCAGGCCCGGCAGGGAGAAACCGAGCAGGTCGCCGCCGACGTGGTCGGGGTGGTGGTGGGTCGCGAGCACGCCGACGAGCCGCATGTCGTCGTCCGCCAGCACGCCGAGCAGGTCGTCGATCGCGTAGGCGGGATCCACCACCACTGCCTCGCGCGTGTCGCGGTCACCGATCAGATAGGTGAAGTTGCGCATCTGGGTGGCCACGGGGTCGCCGACGGCGAAGTCCCGCCCGGACAGCAGCTGCCGGAAGTACAAGCGCTCGGACATGCGCCGCATGGTAACCCCTCGGCCGTACGGGAACTGCGGACACACGTGCACGGGTCCTCGCATCGCACGATGCGGACACGCGTACGCAGACTGCGGACACGCGTGCGGCAGGATGACGCCATGGACGGGACAGTGGTGGTACTGGGTGGGCGCAGCGAGATCGGATTGGCCGTGGCCACGCGGTTGGCCCGCCAGGGCGCACGGTCCTTCGTGCTCGCCGCGCGGCGCAGCGCGGACCTCGACACCGAGGAACACGCGTTGCGGACAGCGGGGGCCGAGACGGTGACGCGCGTGGAGTTCGACGCCGACGACCTCGCCTCGCACGAACGGGTGCTGGGCGGCATCGTCGCCGAGCACGGTCCCGTCTCGGTGGTGGTGACGTCGTTCGGCATCCTGGGCGACCAGGCACGGGCCGAGCGCGACGCCGCCCACGCCGTGTCCATCGTGCACACCGACTACACCGCGCACGTCAGCGTGCTCACCCACGCCGCCAACCTGCTCCGCGCTCAGGGACACGGCGCGCTCGTCGTGTTCTCCTCGGTGGCGGGCGTGCGCGTGCGCCGCGCCAACTACGTCTACGGCTCCGCGAAGGCGGGCCTCGACGGGTTCGCCTCCGGCCTCGCCGACGCCCTGCACGGCAGCGGGGTGCGGCTGCTGCTGGTGCGGCCCGGCTTCGTCATCGGCCGGATGACCCACGGCATGAAGCCCGCCCCGTTCTCCAGCACGCCCGAGGCGGTGGCCGACGCCACCGTGGCGGCACTGCGGTCGGGACGCCACACCGTGTGGGTGCCCACCGTGCTACGGCCGGTGTTCGCGCTGATGCGCCTGCTTCCCCGCCCGATCTGGCGGCGGCTGCCCCGCTGAGCGGGCGCCTCTACGCTTGAGGCCATGGGCACCGGAGCGAGTGACCGGTTGAGTTGGGCCGTGGGAACGCTCGGCCTGAGGCCCACCGACCGGGTCCTGGAGGTCGGTTGCGGACCCGGTGTCGCGGTGTCGCTGGTGTGCGAACTGCTGACCGACGGGCACGTCACGGCCATCGACCGCTCGGAGGCCATGACCGCTGCGGCCGCGCGCCGCAACGCGCGGCACATCGCCGAGGGTCGCGCCGACGTCCGCACGACCCCGCTGGCCGAAGCCGGTTTCGACCACGAGCGGTTCGACGTGGTCTTCGCCGTCCGTGTCGGGGTCTTCTCCCGCGGTGAGCCGACGCGGGAACTCACCGTCGTACGCGACCACCTCGCGCCCGGTGGTCGGCTCGTGCTCGTCGAGCAGCCGCCGACGGCCGAGCGGCTCGACGAGGCCGTCGACACGCTCACGCGTCACCTCGTCGCACACGGATTCGTGGTGCACGACGTCGTGCGGGCCGAACCGCCCCTCGTGCCCGGCGCCTCGGTGATCAGCACACCGGTCTGAGGACTCCCGCGTCACTCTCGGCGGGAGAGCAGCTCGTTCTGGTGCCGGCGCGGGCTCTGCGGCACCACCCCGGACGGCCTGCCGACGCGCATGAGCAACTGCGGGTGCCCGGTCAGCGACAGCTGCTCGCCGAAGCGTCGCCGAGCCTCCGGCAGGTGCAGCGGGTGCGTTTGCACGGCCGCCACGAAACCGCGTTCCACGGCGGCGAGCCACAGCCGCTGCATGGCCAGCCCGATGCGCACGTGCGCGTCCCTGTCGTCGGCTTCGGTGGCGAACAGCAACACGGTCTCCTCGGCGAGCCGGTCGGCCAGCGCCTGCCGGTGGGGTAGCGCGGTCTGAGTACGCACCAGGCCCGCCCACGGCAGCGAGGACGGTGGGGACGCGCTGCCTGCGACACCGGCGCCGTGCGCGCGGGAGCGTTCGTCCCGGATCGTCCAGATCGCCAGCTCACGCTGGTAGCCCCGGTCCTGCTTCAACACGCCTCCGGCGTATTCGAGCAGGTCGGCCAGTGCGTCGATCTCCACCGGACCGTTCAACGGACGGACGCGCACGTCCTCGTCACCTGCCTCCGGGACGAGGCGGGCCACGTCTTCGCGGGACAGCACCGGGCCCGCGAACGGTCTGCGGTAGCTGCGCCTGCGGGAGATGGCGGAGTACCGATGCAGCTCGGTCTCACGGGGCCGATGTTCGCCCTCGACGGTCAGCCGGGCCACGAGGTCGGCGTCGGGGCCGTCCGGCAACAGTCGCACCCGGGACTCCAGCGACAGCACGCGCGCGGCGATCTCCAGGTTGGCCACGGCCGCACCGCACGAGATCGTGCGGTCCCGGCCGCGTGGGTCGTGGTGCGGCAGGGAAAGGTCGGCGCGCTCGAACAGCACCGCCTCACCGTCGGGCAACTCCAGCCGCCACGGCTGGATGTTGTGCACCGAGGGCGCACGGACGACGGCCCTGGCGAGCACGTCGGTCTCACCGGCCGACCACTCGCGCTTCGTCATGGTTCGACGATTCCCACTCGGGGGCCTCACGACACCGGCCGAAGAGCCCGCGCGCGAGGGTCGAACGGCCTCGCCCGGCGACTCGGGACCACCCGGCCGGGTCACCGGGGCCGAAGCCCCCACCACGGGTGACCTCGACGCCCTGCGGCGGCGACGGTGGAGAACTACCCTGCCGGGATGACCATCAGCGTCTTTCTCGTCGACGACCACGAGATCGTTCGCCGCGGCCTCGCCGATCTGCTGGAGAGTGAACCGGACATGCGGATCGCGGGCGAGGCGGCGTCGGTGGGCGAGGCGCTCACGCGCATCCCGGGTTCCGGTGCCGACGTCGCCGTGCTCGACGTGCGGCTGCCCGACGGCAACGGCGTGGAGCTGTGTCGGGAACTGCTGTCCGGGACAGAGGGTCTGCGGTGTCTGATGCTGACCTCGTACCACGACGACGAGGCGTTGTTCAACGCGATCATGGCGGGGGCGTCGGGGTTCGTGCTCAAGCAGGTGCTGGGTTCCGACCTCGTCTCGGCCGTGCGCACGGTCGGCTCCGGTGGCTCGCTGCTGGACAGCAAGACGACCTCGGCGCTCATGAACCGTATCCGGAAGGAACGGGACGACGCCGATCCGGTGGCCGAGTTGTCCGAACAGGAACGGGCGGTGTTCGAGCTGATCGGCGAGGGCCTGACCAACCGGGAGATCGCCGCGCGCCTCTTCCTGGCCGAGAAGACCGTGAAGAACTACGTCTCACGGCTGTTGGGCAAGCTCGGCATGCGGCGCCGTACCCAGGCCGCCGTGCTCGCCACCGAACTGCGCAAGCAGAACCCGGCCCGGCCGCCGAAGCACGGTCAGAGCTCCTGACGCATCGGCGTTCGATCGGGGAGCGGCGACTGGACGGCGCGGGCCGAACAGGTCAACGTGTCAGGGGCGCTGAGAGCGGGACGCGCCACAGCACGCACGTTCCGCCGCCGGGCTCGTCCAGCAGGGTGAGTTCCCCGCCGCACTGGCGGGCGCGTTTGTCCATGTTGTCCAGACCACTGCGCTGAACGTCGCCCGGCATGCCCACGCCGTTGTCGGCGACCTCGACCACCAGCTGTCGTTCGGACGCCTCCACCACGATGCGCACCGCGTCGGCGCCCGAGTGCCGCAGCACGTTGCTCAACGCCTCCCGGAGCACGGCCTCGGCATGCTCGCCCACGTGCGGCGGGACGAACGTGTCGACCGTGCCCGACAGCTTCATGGTGGGCGTGACGTCGGTCTGCGTGGTGAGCTGCTCCACGATGTCGAGCAGCCGCCTGCGCAGGCTGGCCTCACCCGGGGCGCCGGAGGTGTGCAGGTCGAAGATCGACGTGCGGATCTCGCGCACCGTGTTGTCGAGCTGCTCGACGGCCTGCTCCACGCGCAGCCGCGCGTGGTCGTCACCGATGCGACGCAGGGTGCCCTGCAGGCTCATGCCGGTGGCGAACAACCGTTGGATCACGTGGTCGTGCAGGTCCTGGGCGATACGGTCGCGTTCGGCGAGCAGGTCGAGCAACCGCTGGCTGCGCTGTTTGTCGGCGAACTCCAGGGCGACGGCCGCCTGGTCGGCCAGCGAGGTGAGCATCGGCAGGTGCTCCCGCTCGAACGCCGGCGCGCCCTTGGCCCGCGCGGTGACGAGCGCCCCGCCGGTGCCCGCGGCACCGACGAGCGGCAACACCGCGCCGGGCCCGAGACCGGCCGAGCCGGCACCCGGCTCGTCGGGCAGCGCCGACGTCAGGTCCGCGAACAGGCGCGGGGTGCCCTCACGCATGACCTCGGCGACGGGCGAGTCACCACCGGTGTCCACCACCAGCCCGGCGAGTGCGGAGCTGTGCCGGCCGGTGGACACGCCCACCGACACGTTTCCGGCCGTCTCGTCGGTGGCCAGAAGGATGAACGCGTCGTCGGCATCGGCGAGTTCACACACCCGCCGCACGACGAGTTCGAGCGTCGCCTCCACCGAGGCGCCGCCCAGCAGTTCGCCGTTGATGTCGGCCACGGCACCAAGCCACCGCTCCCGCGTCCGGGACTGCTCGAACAGGCGGGCGTTGTCCACGGCGACGCCCGCCGCGGCGGCGAGCGTCTGCAACACCACCTCGTCGTCGGACGTGAACTCGGCGCCGCCCCGTTTCTCCGTGAGGTAGAGGTTGCCGAACACCTCGTCACGTACCCGCACCGGCACACCGAGGAAGCTGTGCATCGGCGGATGGTGTTCGGGAAAGCCCACCGAGGCGGGATGCCGGGCCAGGTCGGCGAGCCGCACCGGTCGCGGCTCCTCGATCAGCAGTCCGAGCAACCCCTTGCCCTCGGGCAGGTGCGCCATCTTCTCCCTGATCTCCTCGGCGACGCCCACGTGCACGAACTCGGCGAGCCCGCCTTCGTCGTCGAGCACTCCCAGGGCTCCGTAACGGGCGTCGACGAGCTCGGTGGCCGCCTGCACGATGCGCTGCAACGTCGAGTCCAGTTCGAGTCCGGACGCCACCGCGAGCACCGCGTCCAGCAGGCCCTGGAGGCGGTCGCGCGTCCTGACGATCTCACCGATGCGGTCCTGCACCTCGTGCAGCAGCTCGTCGAGGCGCAGTCCGGTCAGTGCATGCGTTCCGAGGCGGTCGTCGTCGGTGCGTCCGTCCGTGGGCTCCTCCGCTGCCATCGGCCTCTCCGCTCGGGGGCTGTCCTCGCCAGTCCGTATTCCCTGGACAGACGGGCCTCAAGCCCCTGATGTGGACGGTGGTCGACCGAGCACGAGCAGCGACTGCGGGCTGCCGTCCACGCCGGTGTGGCGGACCATGCGCTGCCGGAACTCACGCATCTCGAACGGCTCCACCACCGGGTGCGCGGTGAGCCCGAACACGGTGGCCGCCAGCCAGGCACGCTGAAGTGCCACACCCGCCACGAGCTGTCCGCGCCTGCCGTCGGTCGCGGTGAGCACGAGCAGCCCCGGTTCCAGGCCGCGTTTGCGGTGCGCGGCCACGACGGCCGCGACGGGGACGACCCTGGCGTCGGCCGTCGACGCCGCGCGGACGATCGCGTCACACACGGCGGGGTCCAGTGCCGCCGGGTCGCGTGGGTCGAGCGGAGCGTGGTGCCTGCGTTGTTCGAACACCGCGCGGAACTGGCTGATGTCGACCGGCGAGGGCCGATGCCGCCGGTTCGCCACCACGGTGGCCACCAGCTCGGCCCGCTCCGGGTCGCCGAAGAACACCACCTCCGGTGCCCAGCCGAGGACCCGCACGGCACAGACCACGACCGTCAGCGCGCAACCGCAGGCGATGACCCCGTTGCGGTTGGCCCCGGCGTGGTCCCGCAGCGGCGCGGGCAGGTTCTCCGCGATCTCGACCCGGTGACCGTGTACGCGAACCGTCCACGGTTCGGCGAGACCACAGCGGTGGGCGTGCGTCGCGGCGCGGGAGAGCACACCCTTCTCCTGCTCGGACCACGTGTGGCCCGCGAGCGAGAGAACGGGTGGCCCGACGGTCACGACCCTCGTGCCTCCCGTACACCGAGCAGCACGTCGTCGAGACCGCGCCGCGGAGTGGGAGTGCCCGGATGTCCGTAGCCGAGCCGCAGCGCCGCCTGCGGGTGGTGCGCCCCACCCAGCAGCGTGCGCAGTTCGGCGCGGGTGCGGGGCACTTCGAGGGGTTGCGCGAGGAACGACGCCTGGAGGCCGGAGGCGGTGGCCGTGAGCAGCACCCTCTGGAGAGCCTGGCCGGCCCTGACCGCGTCGCGGCGCGTGTCACCCGGGGTGGTGAGCACGGCGACGAGCGGCTGCCGCTCGAACTCGCGTGCCGCCTTGTCCGTGTCCCCACCGAACGCCCCACCGAAATCGCGCAGCGCCAGGGCCGCCTCGTCCTTCCCTCGCGGCCCGCCCGCGGACAACGGCACCCCGTCGCGCCGCTCGCCGTGGTGACTCCACGCGGCCAGTTCGGTGGTGAACGCCGGGTCGTGGCGCTGCACGTGCTCGGCCCGGCGCAGCAGAGCGGCGAACGTGTCGAAGGAGGCGGGGTCGGTGAGCAGCGCCAGTCCCGCGCCCTCCTCACTCGCGGCACGCGTCAGCGCGTGCCGTACGGCCGAGGGCACCGGTGACTCCGCGAAGGGGCGGCGGTTGGTGTGCCGCGTCTCGATCACGTCGGCGAGCCGCACGTCGTCGGCGGACGGCGGCCTGCCGACGCCGGCCCGCAGCGTGGCGAGCAACTCGGGGTGCCGCCGGTCCGGCAGCACCGACACCGCGCAGGACAGGCCGCCCCGGGCGAGCGCGAGCCGGATGTTGAGCACGGCCGCGCCGCACGCCAGTACCGCCTCCCTGCCGTCGGGGTCGCACACCGCCAGCACACGGCTCTCGTCGAGCACGACGTCGATCTCCGCGTCGCGCGTGGCGAACAGCCAGGGCTGGGTGTTGTGCGGCGAGGGCGCCCGAGTGCCCGCCCGCAGCGCCTCCGCGACGGCCTCGCCGAAGGCACCGGCCACCGTTCCGGTCTCGGTGTCGGTCATGGCCTTGAGTGTGGTGGTCCGTGACCCGACGTGACAGCGGCGCTCGTCCTGCTCCGGCAGGGTCTTTGGTCCCGGAGTCGGATCACTCGGGACCTCCGGCCCTTCACCGCCGTTCGCCGTTGCCGCGACCCTGGAGCCATGCCCGGTGACGCCCCGACCGGCGGCACGATCGTGGTCGGCATCGACGGCTCCCCCGCGTCGAGTCAGGCGCTGCGGTGGGCGTGCTTCCAAGCGGAGATCACGGACGGGAGCGTGCTCGCGATCTCGGTCAGGGAGGAGACGGGACTGCTGCCGGGGTCGGAGTTCGCGCTGCGCCAGCGTGGCACGTGGCGCGACCACGACGCCGTGCGGGCCGCCCTGCACCGGGACGTCAGCATGGTCACCACCTCGGCGCCCGTGCGCGAGCTGGTCGTCACGGGGGAACCCGCGGACGAGCTGCTGTCCGCGGCCAGGGAGGCCGACCTGCTGGTGCTGGGCACGCACGGGCACCGGACGCTCAGCACCGTCCCGCTGGGCGGAGTGGCGGCCGAGTGCATCCGGCGTGCGGTGTGCCCGCTGGTGCTGGTGCCCGCCGCTCCGGCCCGGTAGTCCCGGCCGCGTCCAGCCCGGTGTGAGCCGGGGTCAGCGGTGTCGGCCGGTGTCGGCCGGTGTCAGTCGGGGTCACGGCCGCGGTGGCGGACCGCCGCGTGGACCACGCCGGGGACCGACTCGGCGAGCACCGTCGCGACGTGGCGATCGGTGGCGTCGTCGTGGTCGTCCTCGATCGTCACCGTGCCACCGGTGACCTGGACGCTCCACCGGTCGGGACCGCCGTAGATCATCAGCCGGCGGCGTACGTCCCTGGCGATGTCGGCGTCGTCGCGCGACAACGCGCGCACGATGTCCCTGCGGGTCACGATGCCGACCAGCTTCTCCCCCGCGAGTACCGGGACCGCCCGGTGGTGTCCCTCCAGCAGTGTCCCCACCAGATCGGCCACGTCCGCGCCCTGCTGGGTGCACGTGGGTGCGGGCGTCATCACCTCACCCACCGTCCCCGCGACCGGCCCCGTGGAGGAACCGGAACGGTAGCGCGCGTCGTGCGGCACCCGGCCGGTCATGACGTCCGCTTCCGTGACGACGCCGACCACCCGGCCCGCGTCGTCGACCACGGGCAGCGCCGTGAAGCCGTGCTCGGCGAGCAGGCGCGTCGCCCGCTTCACGGAGTCGTCCGGTGAAGCGGTGACCACGGGGCTGGTCATGATGTCCTTGGCGCGCATCTACTCCCCCGGTGTCGATCGGACCACGGCGATGGCGCACGGTGCGTGGACCACCAGCGCCCGGCTGGTGGAACCGAGCAACATGCCCTTGAAGCCGCTGCGGCCCCGGCTGCCCACCACGAGCAGCCGCGCGCCCTCGGCGTACTCCAACAGCGTGCGCACGGGCCGCCCCCTCACCACGACGGTCTCGACGGCGACGTCCGGGTGACTGTCCCGCAACGGCCCCACCTGCTCGGTGAGGGCGGCACGCTCTCCTGCCTCGATCTCGTGGGGGTCGACCCGGAGTGGATAGCGGGGTACGGCCTCGTCGAGGAAGATGCCGCGCCAGGTCCGCACCACCGTCAGCGGCGCACGCCGGTCGGCGGCCTCGGCGAACGCGAACCGCAACGCCGCCGTGCTGGCCTCGGAGCCGTCCACGCCCGCCACGACCGGCGCCTCCGGCGGCAACGGCTGCTGCGGGACACGTACCACGACCACGGGCGAGTGACCGTGAGCCGCGAGCCCCACCGCCACCGACCCGACCAGCATGCCCGTGAACCCGCCGAGGCCCCGGGAGCCGAGCACCGTCATCCGTGCCCGCCTGGACTCCTCGACGAGCACGCTCACCGGCTCGCCCTCGGCGAGTGTGGTCTCCACGGTGACGCCGGGGGCGACCTTCCCGGCCGCCTCCCTCGCCTCGTCGAGCCACTCCGTGCCCTGGTGCCGCATGCCCTCCCGGAGCTGGGGGAAGGTCGCGGCGGACTCCGGGTACCCGTACATCGGCACGACGTAGGCGTGAACGAACCGCAGGGTGTCACCGCGGGCGGCGGCTTCCTCGGCGGCCCAGTGGGCGGCGTCGACAGCGGACCTCGACCCGTCCACACCCACGACGATCATGCTCATCCTGTCTTCTCCCGACGTCGACTACGGTTTGCCCGGGTCTGCGTTCCGGTCCGGCCCGGTACCACGAGCAACGGGCACGGCGCGGACCGCGCCAGCGCGTGGCTCGTCGACCCGAGCAACCGGCCGCTCAGTTCCCGGTGACCGGTGCTGCCGACGACGAGGAGCTGCGCTGGCCCGGCGTGGCGTAGCAGGGCGGGCGTCGGCCCGTCCCGTGCCACCACACGCTCGACCTCGACCTCGGGGTACCACTCCCGCATACCCGCCAGACGTTCCGCGAGCGTGATGGCCTCCGCCGTCTCGCTCTCACCCCACGGCCCACCACTCCGGTGGTGGAACAGACCGCGCCGGGATCCGCTCGCGGCGTGCACGGCGACCAGCGGCGCACCACGCAGGGCGGCCTCCTCGTACGCGACGACGACGGCCTCCGCGCTGGTGGGTGACCCGTCGACCCCCACAACGACCGGGCCGTGTCCCCGAGGGCTCTCGGTGTCGTCCCGCCAGCGCACCACGGCGACCGGGCACGGTGCGTGACCCATGAGACTCGTGGCCACCGCGCCGAGCCTGCCACCCTGGCCCTGCACCTCGTGCCCACCGATGACCACGCAGGCCGCGTGGTGGGAACGCTCGGCCAGCGCCGACGCCGCGCTTCCCACGACCAGTTCGGTGTCGATCCGTACCGATCCGCCCTCGCTTTCGGCCACCGCCCGTGCCCGCTCCAGCCAGGTGCGGCCCTCGGCCTCCAGCTCCACGAAGTGGTCCGGACTCAGACCGATCCCCGTGCCGTACGGCGTGGGCGGGTCCATCGCGGTCACCAGCAGCAACGGTCTGTGCCGCCGGGCCGCGGTCAGCGCCGCCCACGCCGTGGCCCGCAACGCCGGTTTCGTACCGTCCACTCCCACCACGATGCTCGCGGTGGCACCCGCGCTCGTCATCCGGCAGCTCCCTCCGGCCTTCTTCCGCTGACCAGGGTGACGGCCCGGGGCATGGCGGGACAGGAGTCGAAAGCCCCTGGCCCGGCGGGGAATGGGCCGGGAAGCCACCGCCAGGGCACCGTTGGTCCTCGTCCGGTCGGGGCCGTTCGACTCTGCCCACGGGCCACCGTTCACGGCGAGGATCAGGATGTGCCGGGGACAAGGAACTCGACATGACCCTCGTGCTGGGCATCAACGGGTTCGGTCGCGTCGGAAGGGCGTTGCTCCGCTGCGTGCTCGCCAGGCCCACCGGCGCGGAGCCGGTCGAGGTGGTGGCCGTGAACGACCCCGCCGACCTGGCCGCCCTGGCGTACCTGCTGGAGTACGACTCGACGTACGGACGGTTGGAACATCCCGTGCACGTACGGGGACGCACCCTGTGCGTGGGATCGCACCGTGTTCACGTGACGGCGGGCGAGCGGCCCGGCGACGTGGACTGGCGGGCTTCCGGGGCCGACGTGGTCGTGGAGACCACCGGCCCCGCCTCCGCACGCCGGGACGCGAGCCTCCACCTCGACGCGGGGGCCCGCAAGGTGATCGTCGCCGCGTACCACCCCGGTGCCGACGCCACCATCGCGGTCGGTATCAACGACGACGACTACGACCCCGGCCGCCACCACGTCGTGTCGGCCGCGTCCGGCGCGGCACACTGCGTGGCGCCGATGCTGCTCGTGCTGCACCGGGCGTTCGGCGTCCGGCACGGGGTGCTGACGACCATCCACAGCTACACCAACGACCAGTCCCTGCTGGACCAACCCCACAGCGACCTGCGCCGATCACGGTCGGCCGCCGTCAACATCGTGCCGACCTCCACGGGGGCTCCCCGTTCCCTCGGCGCGCTGCTGCCGGAGTTGGCCGGAGCCACCGAGGCGGTCGCCGTACGGGTTCCGGTGGAGGACGGGTCGCTGGCCGACCTCACCGTCGTGGTCCGCTCACCCGTCACGCCGGGTCAGGTCAACCGGGCGTTCGCCGACGCCGCGGCCGGACGGCTCCGCTCCCACCTGCACTACACCGAGACGCCGGTGGTGTCGCGGGACGTGGTGGGGTCGTCCGCGTCGTGCGTGTTCGACGCGGGGCTCACCACCACGTGTGCCGGTCTCGTGAAGGTCTTCGGCTGGTACGACAACGAGTGGGGTTACGCCAACCGCCTGCTGGACCTGGCCCGGCTCGTCAATCCGGGAGGCTCGTGATGGCGTGCCGTTCTCTGGGCAGCGCCGGTGGTGTACGGCTCGACGTGCACGCCTCCGCTGCCGTGACCGTCGTGGTGCTGACGTCCGTGCTGGCTCTCGGCCTACTGCCCGTCACCGCGCCCGCCCAACCCGCCGCGCTGTACTGGCTGGGAGGGCTGGCCGTGGCGGTCGGGTTCTTCGCCTCCGTGGTGCTGCACGAACTCGCGCACGCGGTGACCGCTCTGCGGTACGGGGTCGCCACCCGCCGTGTGGTGCTGTGGCTGCTGGGCGGCACGGCCGAGCAGGAGACGTTCCCACCGGGTCCCCGCGCCGACGCCGTGATCGCCGTGGCGGGCCCCGTGGCCAGCGCCGGTGTGGGGCTCGCGTGCTGGGCCGTCGTGCTCGCCTTCGAGCCACTGCTGTCGGCGACGGCGCTGGCGTCGCTGCTGTGGCTCGGCCTGGCGAACCTCGCCTTCGCGGTGTTCGCCCTGTTGCCGGGAGCTCCGCTGGACGGCGGGCGCCTCGTGCGGGCCGCGGTGTGGTCGCGCACCCGCGACCGGGACCGGGCCGACCGGGTGGCACGCCGCTGCGGGCGCGTGCTCGGCGGGGTGCTCATGGCGTGCGGCGCGGCAGCGGTGGTCCTCTTCGGACAGTTCGTCGCGATCTGGGGCGCCGTCGCGGGCTGGGTCCTGCTCAGCACCAGGACGGTGGAGGCCACCGCGGCCGGCGCGGACACCGTCACCCCGTAGCCGCCCGGCCGGAGGACGTACGTCCATGGCGGGCCGGGACCGGAAAACCTAGGCTCGAACACGTCAGGTGGCCGGCTGCGTACCAGGGAGGCCGGATGACCAGTCCCCACAGCGACAACGCACCGATCGTGGTCGGCGTCGACGACACGGAGGCCGCCATGCGGGCCGTCCGATGGGCGTCCCTGACCGCGAAGAAGCACCGTGTACCGCTGCACCTCGTGCACGCCTCCGGGTTCAACGACCCCTACCTCATCGGTTTCACCGTGCCCCCGCCCGAGGCGTTCAAGGAGGAACTCCAGGAGCGAAAACGGCAGGCGTTGCGCACCGCGGAGGAGATCGCCACGGAGGTGGGCGCTCCGTCGGTGGAGGCGCGTTTCGAGACCGACGCGGCGATCCCCTTCCTGCTGCACGCCTCCCACACGGCCCGGATGGTGGTGGTCGGTTCGTCCGGGCGGACGGGGCTCGCGGGGCTGATGGTCGGCTCGACCACGTTGGCACTGGTCTCCCACGCCCGTTCGCCCGTGGTCTCGGTGCGCCAGGACTACCCCGACGCCGTGGCCGACGACGCCCGCCCGATCGTGGTCGGTGTGGACGGCAGCGAACTGAGCGTGCGAGCGGTCGGCCACGCGTTCGCGGAGGCCTCGTCCCGGGGCGTCGATCTGATCGCCGTGCACACCTGGAGCGACACCACCACGACGCTGCTGGAGGAACGGCGCATGTTCGAGAACTGGGAGCCCATCCACGACTACGAGGCGCAGGTGCTCGCCGAACGCCTCGCGGGCTGGCAGGAGGAGTACCCGGACGTGCGGGTGGAGCGGAAGGTCGTGAAGGACCGGCCGCGGCACGAACTGCTGGAACACAGCAGGTCGGCGCAGTTGGTGGTGGTGGGCAGCCGGGGGCGCGGCGGGTTCCGCGGGATGTTGCTGGGCTCCACCAGCCAGGCGCTCATCCACCACGCGTCCTGCCCGGTCATGGTCGTACGCCCGGAGAAACACCAGGGCCGGAGCTGATCAGCTCGGAAGGAGCAGCACCCACACCGGGCCGTCGGTGAGCCGCAGCGGCTGTCCCGACGAGGTGGTGAACCGGGTGCCGTCAACCGCCGACGGCCGTGACCACGTGCCGTCGAACAGTCTTCCCTCGCGCAGGATCGTGGCCGGTCCGGTGCCGACGCTGCGGACCACGGGGGACGGCGAACCGCTCGCGTCGCGCACCCCGGTGCCCTCGACGAGGCTCACCCGCTGCACGACGACGCTGGTGGCACCGACCTCGCCCGCTCCCGTCGAGGTCACCGGTGTTCCGTTCAGCGCCACCAGCCAGCGACCCGCGTCGGGCGACCACGTGAACCGGTACTCACCACGTTCGAAGGCGACGGTGTGGCCGGCCACCTGCCTGCCGTCGGGCGGCGCCTCCCCGCGCGGCAGGACCTCGTCGGGACCGGGGCCACTGCCCCGGGGCAGGAGGGGCAGCCGGGCGTAGAGATTGTGCGGGGCGGCCCTGCCGGGTTCCCGGTAGAACGCGTCCGGGTTGTCCCGCTGCCGCACCAGCATGGCCGACGACTCCGCGAGCGCGGGCTCGATCTCGGGCGCGGCCCCGGAGAACACGAGTGCCGGTTCGCCGTACTGGGCGAGCAGTTCGACGTCGGACTCCCGCGCGCTGCGTACTGGGCCGGAGACCTCGGGAAACCGCGACGAGTAGACGGCGGCCAGCCGTGTGAACCCGCCCTCCACCGGCTCGACGTAGACGACGTCGGCGTCCTCCAACCCGCTCTGAGGGCGGGCCGCGGGCACGTTGTCGATCTTCACCACAGTGATCGGGACGAAAGCGGCGGCGGATTCGGACCTGCCGGGCTCGGTCGCCGGCCGGCGGGCAGTGAACTCACCGGACCCATCGGACTCACCGGCGTCACCGGAATCCCCGTCGGACACGGACACCCAGACGACGGCACCCAGCACGGCGCAGAGCAGTACGGCGAACGCGGCCAGCGGGCCCTTGCGCGGCACACGGATCATCTCCTCGTGGTGGACCCGTCGGGCTGGAGCACGGCCGCACCGACGATCCGGCCCGCGGCGAGGTCGGCGAGCGCGCAGTCGGCCTCGTCCAGAGCGTACGGCGTGGTGGAGACCCGCAACCGATGCCGCCCGGCGAACCGCAGGAACGCGCGGGCGTCCTCGCGGGTGTTCGCGGTGACACTGCGGAGCTGGCGTTCCTGGAACAGGTGGGCGCGGTAGTCCAGTGGTGGGATAACCGTCACGTGAATGCCGGCGACGGCGAGCGTCCCACCCCGGTCGAGCGCGGCGAGAGCGACCGGCACGAGTTCACCGGCGGGTGCGAACAGCACGGCCGCGTCGAGTGGCTCCGGCGGCGGATCGGCGGCGCCCTGCACCGACGCGGCTCCGAGGTCGGCAGCGAGTTCCCGCGCCGCGGCACCACGCGTCATCACGTGCACACGGGCACCCTCCGCCAGCGCCACCTGTGTGGTGAGGTGGGCACTGCCGCCGAAGCCGTACACACCGAGTCGTCCGCCCGAGGGCAACGCGGCGCGGCGCAGGGCGCGGTAGCCGATGACGCCCGCGCACAGCAGTGGCGCGAGCTCGGCGTCGGAGTATCCGGGCGGTAACGGCATCGCGTAGTCCGCGGGTACGGTGACGTAGTCGGCGTACCCGCCGTCGGCGTCCCACCCCGTGTAGCGCGAGTCCGGACACAGGTTCTCCGCACCGCGCGCACAGTGGCGGCACGTTCCGCACGTGTGCCGCAACCACGGCACGCCCACCCTCTCGCCCGGTGCGAACTCCGCTCCGCTCCCCGCCTCGGCACTCCCCCCGACCTCACTGACCTCGCCGACCACCTCGTGCCCCGGCACCACCGCGGGCCGGTGCACGGTCAGGTCCCCCTCGGCGACGTGCAGGTCGGTCCGACAGACCCCGCAGGCGAGCACACGCACGAGCAGCTCGCCCGGTGCCGGTCTCGGCACCGGCTCGTCGTGCTTCGTCAGCGGCCCGGATGTGATCGGACCCGGCCGCGTCACGCGCCATGCCCGCATGGGCTGTCTCCTCGCTCGGCAGGGTCGTCTCCCAGCGTCCTCGTGCGGGCGGCGGGCCGCGAAGGGACTTAGGTCCCTCGACGGGACGTGCGGAGGGCTCTCGCGGCATCCGAGCCCGCCGGGCTGCGATGGAGGAAACCGCGTAGGAAGGGCACCTCATGAGCCAACCCGAACGCTCCCACGGACGCCCCCTGATTCCCGACTTCCGCGATCTGCTCGAGATGCTGCCCACGATGAGCGGGCTGCGCCCGGCCCTGGACCTGCACAGCATCCGCATCGAGGACCGCATCGAGAACGACGCCTACGTGCTGCGCGCCGAACTGCCGGGGATCGATGTGGACAGCGACCTCAACATCACCGTCCACAACGGCCTGCTGACCATCGAGGCGCAACGCACGGAGGAACAGTCGGAAAGCGGCCGGTCCGAGTTCCGCTACGGCTCGTTCGCACGCACGGTGGCGCTACCGACCGGAGCGAAGGAGGACGCCATCGACGCCTCCTACGACAACGGCATCCTCACCATCCGCGTGGAACTGAGCAAACCGGAGGAGGGCAGGCGGCAGATCCGCGTGCGACACGACTGAGCCCCGCCACGGCGGAAACCCCGCACACGTTCAAGCGACGAGGAAGCAGAAGAGCCCTCGACCGGCGGTTCCGCGGCACGACCGTCGGTGTGAGCGACTCGGACATCGACAACCACCACGAGTTCCTGCCGGCCCACCTGCTCGCCGAGGGGACTCTCCGCGTGGTCGGGGAGTCCTGAGCCGGAGCACACGCCAGCACACGTCGCAGTCTCTTCCCGGGTCGCCGCGAACACCGGCCGGGGAAACACCGGTCAGGTGGCACGCGGCACGCCTTCGGACGACGCGTTCTCGTCCACCGGCCACTCGTCCGTGTCCCCCCAGGACTCCGTGGCAGGCGGCACCACGACCACCGGCACCCTGGCGTGCTTCACGCACGCGCTGCTGACCGAACCCAGCAGAGCGCGACGCACCCACTGGCCGGCCCGGCGCGCGACCACGAGCATGGCCGCACCCTTCGACGCCTCGATCAGCCCGGCGGCGGGTGCGCCTTCGAGCACCACCGGGACGATTCGCGGCAACCGGTCCCGGCCACGGGTCACCTCCGCGATCGTGTCGTCCAGTTCGCGGACGTGACGCGCGCGGATCCTCTCGACGGGTTGCCACGGCGGTTCCTTGGCGAGGTCCACCGACCACACGACGACAGCTCGCACGGAGCAGTCGCGCACCAGCGCCTCGTCGATGGCCCATTCCAGCGCGTCGCGCGCGGCCGAGGAACGGTCCACACCCACCACGATCGGCTTGTTCGCCTTCCTCGCCATGCGGTCTCCGTTCATCGTCGACTTCCCCACCGCGCTTCCCCGTCGCACCAGATCCGAAACCCGAGCGTATAGGCCGTTATACGAGTAGGTGCGGCTCCGGAGACCACGGGCGAGCCACCCCGTCGGGGCGCGGTTCCGCTCGATCGGCCGTGTCCACGGCCGCCCCGTCGGTGAGATCATCCCCACCAGACCTGGTGACGAGGGCGTGGCCCGCATGATCGACACTGGAGCAGACGAGCCGAGGAGGGTGGCAGGTATGTCGGTGCCGGGTCCCGTCCGCCGAGACGTCCCGTCGCGCCCGGTCGCGGCCGGGTTGGCACTGGCTGCCATCGTGCTCACCGTGGTGGGCGGCTGGTGGCACACCGGCAGCGCACTCATCGCCGTGGAGTTTCCCACCCCCGGCAGACCGAGCGACCCGGACGCCGTCACGTCCGCCGCCGCCTGGGGCTTCGCGCTCGCCACCTGCTACGGGGCCGGCCTGTACCTGGGCACGGCCGCCGCGGGCTGGGTGTGGCGCACCCCGCCCGCCAGAGCCGTCGTCCGCTTCGGGATGACCGCCACCGTCGTCGCCGTGGTGACCCACCTCGTCGAGAACACGACGCTGTTGCTCTCGGGCGGCGCCATCACCGCGGAATCCGTGCTCGCACACTGCCTCACCGCGCTCGCCGTGGTGAAGTACTCTGCGCTGGTCCCCGCGGCGGTCGTCGCGGTGACCGGGGCGGCGGTGCTGGTGTGCCGGTGCGTGACCCATTCGGCCGCGAAGCTGGGTCAGCGTGCCGAGCATGTGATCGAGACCGTTCCCCCACGCCCCATCGAACCGGACGACCCTCCGCTGCCCACCGATTCGGACACCCGTGCCACCCGCTGGCGACAGGCGTACACCGTCCCCGACGTCCGCCCCGACGTCGTGAGCAGGCGCTGGCGACAGGGTGAGCACACCACCGGCTTCTGCCTGTCGGGCGGCGGCATCCGGGCCGCGAGTGTGGCGCTCGGCGCGCTGTCCTCGCTGCGGGAGGAACTGCTCGGCGCACGCTACCTGGTGTCGGTGTCCGGTGGCGGCTTCACGGCCGGGGCACTGCAACAGGCCCTCACGGGCGCGGGCTCGCCACCCCCGGGCGGCACCGTCGAGCGCGACCCCGAAACGGTCCTCACCGACGGAACCGCCGAACTCAACCACATCCGGCGCCACTCCAGCTACCTCGCCGACACCCCGGGCGAAGTCCTGGCCGCGCTCGGCCGCGTCGCCAGGGGGCTGGTGCTGTCCCTGACCGTCCTGTTCGGACCCGCGCTCGTACTCGGCGTCGCCGCCGGGTGGCTCTACCAGCGCGTGCCGCTGACCTCGCTGTCCTCCGACCCGATCAGCTATCCCACTCCCCGCCTCGGGGCGGCCGTGGCCGTGGTCGTGCTCGCGCTGTGCGCGTTTCTGTTCGGACTGGTGTCCCGGGACGAACACACCCGGCGCGGGATCGTCTCCCGGCTCGCCACCGACTTCGCGACGCTCGCCTGGATCGTGGCCGGGGTCGCGGTGGTCGTGCCCTCGCTCGCCTGGGCTTCGTCGTGGCTGCTGTCGCGCACCGACCTGGCCGTCGACGTCGGCGCCTCGGTGGGGGCGGTGGTGCTGACCTACCTCAGCGCCGTGTCCGCGATGGCGTGGCGGCACCGGGCGCGGCTGCGCCGCCGGTTCGGCTTCCTCCGCCGACGTGCCGATTCCGCTCCCACGGCGGCCGTGCCCGACGGGCTGCTGCAACGGCTGCTCGTCATCCTCACCACCGGTGTACTCGCCCTGCTGTGGCTGCTGCTGCTCGGCGCCGCCGTGATGACCGAGGGCCGGGCCGACGCACTGTGGACGGCCGCCGCCACGCTCGTGCTGGTCGTCGTGCTCGGCGGCCTGTTCGACGTGACCTCGCTCAGCCTGCACCCGTTCTACCGCGAGCGGTTGGCCCGCGCCTTCGCGGTGCGCGTCGTGCGCAGGCACTCCGACGGCCAGGTGGTGGCCGTGCCCTACGACCCGAGTGAGAGCACCACGCTGTCGGCGTACGGCGTCGTGGCCGAGGGCGTCCGGTTCCCCGAGGTCGTCTTCGCCGCCGCCGCGAACCTGAAGGGTGAGCACCGCACGCCGCCGGGGCTGGGCGCCGTGTCGTTCACCATGAGCGCGAAGTGGACCGGTGGCCCCGACGTCGGGTGGGTCCGTACCGACGACCTCGAACGCGTTGTGGGCAGCCGCATCCGGCGCGACCTCACAGTCCAGGGTGCCGTGGCGCTGAGCGGTGCCGCGTTCGCGTCCGCCATGGGGAGGCTGAGCCGCTGGTTCCAGGTGCTGCTCGCGGTGTCCGGTGCCCGGCTCGGCGCGTGGCTGCCGAATCCCGGCTTCGTGCGGCAGGCGAGGGAGGCGGCGCGGCGGGGCGACTGGGCGTATCCGTGGCTGCCGAGAACGCGGCGACTGCCCTACCTGGTGCGTGAGGTCTTCGGCAGTCACCCGCACCACGACCGGTTGCTGCACATCAGTGACGGCGCCCACTACGACAACCTGGGGCTGGTGGAGCTGTTCCGCCGCCGCTGCACCCGCATCTACTGCATCGACGCGAGCAACGACCATCCTCCGTCGGCACGCACGCTCGCCGAGGCGCTCGAACTCGCCCGCCAGGAGCTGGGGGTCCGGGTGGAGCTGCACGAGCCGTGGTGTGTCGATCCCGGCTCGGCGCGGTCCGCGCTGCCGGGCCACCCGCTGGCCGACCGCATGGCCACCTCACCAGTCGTGGTCGGCACCGTGCACTACCCGCCCGAGAGCGGGCTCGACGAGGGGGTCACGGGAGAGTTGATCGTGGCCAGGGGCGTGTTGTGGCCCGATCTGCCCTACACGCTGCAGTCGTACGCCGTCCACCACCCGGAGTTCCCGAACGACAGCACCGGCGATCAGTGGTTCGGTCACGGTGAGTTCGCCGCCTACACCGAGCTGGGCGCGCAGTTGGGGGCGGCCGTGCGTGCCCGCACGGCCCCGCAGCCTCCCGCCACCGGCCCTCGGCTGCGACCCGACGGAGCCACCGCTCCGCCCTCCCCGGCCGACCGGAATTGACCGTCCGCCAACTCTGGGAAAGCGCGCGGTAGGGTGTCCACGGCTGGTCTCCGCGCCGTCGCGGTGTGTGATGTCCCACCGGCTGGAGGGGCTCGACTCGGACGGGCGGATGCGGCAAGATACTGGCCTCGCCGACCAGCCGGCACCCGATGGGAAGCGACCGTGGAAGGATCTTTCGTGAATTCCCAGACCGCCCAGCTCGACGACCTCCGTCTGGTCGCGCTGCCCAGTGCCATCAAGTGCACCGAGCTGTTCGTCCGGTTCTCGCTCACCGAATGGTCGCTGCGCGACCTGTTCGACGAGGCGGCGGACGTGGCGCGGCAGTTGGTCGGCGCCGTGGTGGACAGGACCGACCCGTCCTCCCCCGGCTTCGTCACCGTGCGGCTGCGTCTGTCGGGCAACTGCCTCGTCGTCGAGGTGGAGGACGACCAGCTCACGCACATCCACGACGACGCGCCCGTGGTGGAGGGCTACCCGACCGGCGCCGTGCCCCTGGAGGGCCGGGGCAAGCTGGTGTGGTGCGAGGTGCCGCTGCCCAGCGGGGTGACGGCCGAGCAGGTACGGCTGCCCCGGCGCGACGAGCGCCGGACACGAACGGTGCCCGAACCCGCGCCGGGCGAGGCCACGGGCCCCGAGCCGGGAGTCGTCGACCGCATCCTCGTGAGCCTGCAGAACCGCGACTGGTAACCACTCCGGCGTGTCCGCGGCCGGTGCACGCGTGTTCGCATCCTGTGCACGCGTACCCGGTCCCTCCCGTCAGGACGCGGGGTAACGCCGCAGGCGCGACGA